>JBAXLM010000007.1:0-39367 GCA_037134795.1 Candidatus Omnitrophota bacterium
TTACAAAAAGCAATAACTGAAATTAAAGTGAGCCAGCCAGAAAATAAGCTAGAGGTGCTTCTTGTTAATTTGCCTTGGCAAAAAGAAAATAGGCAAGGCGTTCGCGCAGGTAGTCGTTGGCCGCATCTAAGGGATGTAAGCGAAGGGGAATATTTGCCTTTTCCTTTCTTTTTAGCTTATGCAACTAGTTTACTGAAGAAAAATGGAATAAACGCTTATATAATTGATGCGATTGCAGAAAAAACATCAGAGGAAGATTTTTTAGAGATAGTATTAAGAAAGGATATAGATTTTATCGTTGCGGAAACATCCGTGCCATCTTTTTATGATGACCTCAGGCTTTTAAAGAGAATAGCTGAATTTGGCGTTTCTATAATTCTTTGCGGACCGAATTATGAGATATTCAAGCCGGAATTTCTTAAAGAGCATTCTTTTATAAGTTTTGTTTTATATGGAGAATATGAGCTTACTTTATTGGAATTAATTAAGGCTTTGCAGCAAAGAGGCAAGCTTTCTGATATAAATGGGCTTATTTATAATGATGATGGGATAATCAAGAAAAATCCTCCTCGAACGCATTTTGATCTTGATATTCTTCCATGGCCGCAAAGAGAAACTTTGCCGATTTATAGTTATTTGGATGCTCCTGGAGGAATGCGCACGCCATGCGCACAGATTTTAGCTTCTCGTGGCTGTCCATTTAAGTGCCAATTTTGCTTATGGCCACAGGTTATCTATCAAGGTAACCATTATCGTGCCAGGGATATTAAAGATGTAATTGATGAAATGGAGTATTTGGTTAGTTACAAGGGGTTTAAATCCGTTTATTTCGATGATGATACTTTTAATGTAGGAAGAAAGAGAATGGTTGATTTTTGTAATGAAATTCGAAAGAGAGGTTTAAATAAAATTCAATGGTCAATAATGGCTCGCGCAGACCTTATGGATGAGGAATTGCTTTTAAATTTTAAGAAAGCTGGGCTATATTCAGTAAAATATGGGGTTGAGTCTGCAGTGCAAAGCTTAGTCGATGGCATAGGTAAAGATATGGACCTTAAGAAGACTGAGAAGATGATAAGATTTACTCAGAAGCTAGGAATAAAGGTTCATTTAACATTTACTTTTGGTTTACCAGGAGAGACTCGTCAAACAATTCAGAAGACCATAGATTGGGCTAAGAGTATTGATCCTTTTTCTGTACAATTTTCTATTCTGACTCCTTTTCCCGGCACAGAGTATTACAAAATTATGAAGGAGAAAGGGCTAATTGTTTCAAATGACTTCTCTTGTTATGATGGACACTCTAAAAGTGTGATTAAGCTAGAGAGCCTAAGTTCTCTAGACTTAGAGTCTGCTAAAGCATACAGTTATAAGGCTTGGGAAGAGCATTTAAGAGGGCGAAGAAACCTAGCTAGTGATGTAGCAAAATTCTTCCGCTATGCAAAAAGCAATGGGTTTGTTACTGCTCTATTAAAGGTTTTCAGTTATTTTAATAAAATAAGCTTAGGTGAAGAACATAAGCAGAAAGCAAAGAAGACCGGGTCGTCTTCGAATGATATAATGCTTATTCAATCTCCGCCATGGGATATTGCTATGCCTCCTCTAGGCATTGCTTATCTTGCAAGCAATCTTAAAAAACTTGGATACAAAGTAAAAGTTTTTGATTTGAATGTCGCTTTATACAATTCAGCCGCAAAAGAGCATTTTCTTTGGGAACAAAAAAGTTTTGATTGGTGGGTAGAAGAAGAATATTTTGTAAAGACTTGGGAAAAAATTTTTGAGATAACGAACACTCTTATAGATGAAGCTCTAGCAAATGCAGGTACGAAAATTATCGGACTTTCTGTAAATTTCGCTGGTATAAAATTTTCCTCAAAACTAATTAAAATGATTAAGCATAAAAATCCCAATATTAAGATTATTGTTGGTGGCTGGGCTACTTGTGATAAGCATATGCGCAGTCTTCTGCCAACTGAGCTTATTGATTGTATTATAGTAGGGGAGGGTGAAGAAACCTTACCTGATGCGATTAAGGCTTTAACTAATGGAAATAGTAAAGATGTGCTTGGTGCCATTTTTCCTAAGAGTAATGAAGAGGTTTTTAAGCTCAGGCCACCGATCATGAACTTAGATAAAATTTCTTGGCCCACATTTAAAGAATTCAATTTATCCCTGTATAAATATAAAATTCTTCCCTTATTTACAAGTAGAGGTTGTATTAGCCAGTGTGCTTTTTGTAATGATTGGCCATTTTCCAAGCCATATCGAACTCGTAGCGCTAGTAATATTTTTGATGAGATTGTATACCATGTTTATAAAAATAATATAACTAAGTTTAGTTTTAAAGATTTACTTTGTAATGGCGACTTAAGCGGCCTTAGAGCACTCTGCGATTTAATAGAAAGAGCCAAGTTAAGAATTTGCTGGGATTCTCAGGCAATTGCTAGAAAAGAGATGACTTATGAATTCTTGTGTAAGTTGAAGAAAAGTGGGTGCGGTTCTCTTATTTATGGGGTAGAGAGTTTTTCAAACAATGTTCTTAAGCGCATGGGTAAGATTTTTACCAGCGAGATAATAGACGAGGTATTAAATAATACTCATAAAGCTGGCATTGCAGCGTTAGTAAATATTATTGTTGGTTTTCCCGGTGAATCAGAAGAAGATTTTCAGGAAACTTTAGAGGCTGTTGAAAGGAATCGTAAATATCTAGTTAAGATATCAGCCGTTAGTGTTTGTCTGATAAACGGGAGAAGCGATTTAGATTTAAATCATAGAAAATATGGATTGGTTCTTTCTGAAGATCTAAAAATAAGGGCAAAACATTGGGAAAGCATGGATGGAACAAATACTTATAATTTAAGAAGAAGTAGAGTGGAAAAAGCGATCGCGTTATTTAATAAACTAGGTTTGACTTATGAGACTGCAACTATTTAGAGATATGCTTAAGAGGACGAGCCTACCAAAGAACGATCTTGTTTTAAAAGGCCTTCTTAATGGGTTACGTGCTTTTACCGGGCCCAGTATTGTCCAGTTTGATATTACTAATCGGTGTAACAACAGTTGCTTGTGTTGCTGGAATAATTCTCCGTTATTAGGTGAAGCCTCCTTAGAAAGACAAAGAGAAAAAGAATGCGAATTACCGGTTAAGCTTGTTAAGGATGTTATAAAAGAATTAGCTGCTATGGGTACAAGAAATCTTTTCTTTGCCGGAGGGGGAGAGCCATTTATGCATCCGCATATAATGGATATCTTAGCTTTTGCAAAGAAAAACAAGATGAAAATATTTATGAACACTAATTTCACTTTGGTGGAAGAAAAATTTGTTAAGGAAATAGTAGGCCTTAAAATTGATCTTATTCATGTTAGCCTTTTGGCAGGAACTGCCGAAACTTATTGTTCTGTGCATCCTAATCAGACGAAGGAAACATTTTATAAAATTAAGGAACAACTCAAATATTTATCGCATTTAAGATGCTTAAAGAATCAGGAGAGCCCCACTCCTTTTCCGCATATAGATTTATACTATGTTATATTTAATAAAAACTACCACGAAATAGATAAGATGGCAGACCTGGCTATGGAATTAAAGGCAAATACTCTTGAGTTCACTCCCATAGACGTAATATCAGGTAAAACAGATATTCTGCTTTTAAATGAGGAGCAGAAAAAATTTGTAGTTGAAGAAGTGATAAAGCAAAAAAATAGAATAGATAAATTTAACCAGCAGCATGGTGGCAGGGTTACCTTTATTGAGCAGTATGATTCGTTTATTAAGCGCATGTCTTCTCAAAAAGCGGCTAAGGGTGAATATGAGGAAAATACCGTTGGCCAGCGGCCTTGTTATGTAGGCTGGGTTTTTGCCCGGGTTTTAGCTAATGGCGATGTTAATCCCTGCCTGAAAGCGCATAAGATTAGTATAGGCAATATTTATAAACAATCATTTAAAGAAATATGGAATAGTCAGAAAGAGCAAACTTTTAGAAATAAAGCGCTTAAGTTAGATAGAAGAGATGGCTATTTTAAGATTATAGGAAATAATCCTGATTCAGAATTTGGCTGTTTAAACAGTTGCGATAATATTCAGATAAATCTAGATATGCATAATAAATACAGGGATATTTTAAAAGAACATGGGAAAACTTAAGAAATACATAAGTGACAAAAATAAGCTACTTGCGGTTAGCGGTATTTTGCATTCATCACGGGCTTTCTTGGGGCCGGAGGTGTTGCATATAGATTTAACTAATGTTTGTAATTTTAATTGTATTGCCTGTTGGTGTAGGTCGCCTTTGTTAAAAGATAAAGCAATGCCTGATTGGGAAAGCAAGCTTACTTTGCCAAGCGACTGCATCAAGAATATATTCGATGACTTAGCGAAAATTGGCGGCCTGCGTCAGGTAAAATTGGTGGGCGGCGGCGAGCCTTTTATGCATCCAGATATATTGAAGATCATAGAAAATATCAAAAGCAAGGATAGGAATATCCAAATAGATATTAATACTAATTTTAGCTTGGTTAGTGAAGAAGTCGCTAAAAAACTAATGGATTTAGAGGTGGATTCCCTTACTGTTAGCCTTTGGGCAGGTACTCCGGAATATTACCTCGCAGTGCATCCTGGCCAAACTAAAGAAACATTCTTTAGGATTAGAGATGTTTTAAAATACATATCTAGTCAAAAAAAACAGTTAGAAACCAAGCGGCCAAAGATAATCATACACAATGTAATTATGAATTTAAACTATAAAGATATAACAGGAATGCTTGAGTTTGCCTTGGATGTGGGAGCTGATGGTATCCAGTTTGTTCCAATTGATCCAGTTAAAGACAGAACCGAAGTTCTCCTGGCAAGTGAGCAGGAAAGGAAACAGCTGTTAGAATTACTCTATAAAATAAAAAAGAATTATGATTCAAGTTCTTTTAAGTACACTTCTTTAGATGGGCGCAGTATTGTTTTAGCTGATTTTGACGGCTTTATTACGCGTATTGAAAAACTTGATTTAAAAAGTGGCGCCTATGATGAAGAGAGAGTAGAAAAAATACCCTGTTATGTTGGTTGGTTATTTGCCAGGGTTATGGCTACAGGCAATGTTGTGCCTTGCTGTAAAGGCCACCGCATGGTAATGGGGAATGTGCATGAGGATAGTTTTAGAAAAATATGGAATTCAAAGAAGTACCGGGAATTTCGGTATAAGGCAAAAAATTTTGATAAGTCCAACGAGTATTTCGATTCCTTAGGTAACGATGCTTCTAAAAAAACCGGATGTTATAATTGTGATAATTTGTGGCAGAATGAACCCATGCATAAATTAATTAAGTCTCTACCCATTAAAAGCAAAAGATGGTTTTTCTTTAGATAAAACGATATGCAAGCTGGTAAAGATAGGTTAAAAACATTCTTTAAGGATTATTCAAAAACCCACGGAATTATTCAAACCCTTGGTTCTATTTGCAGAAATCTTTCTGCTAGAAGTATCTCTGAGGATTATTTAATTATAAAAGGCCTTTTTAACGGGGCGCGTGCATTTCGCGGGCCAAAATTTGTTCAAATAGATTTAACTGATGATTGTAATAATAGTTGTCTTTGCTGCTGGTGCAACTCCTCATTAAAAAAAGAAAAGTCAAGCCAGAGAGATTACCTGGATTATTCCGCGTTAATTAAGATTATAGATGAGTTAAAACAGATGGGCACGCGAGAAATAACTCTTTCTGGCGGAGGGGAACCCTTTATGTATCCGCAGCTGCTTGATGTGGTTGCTTACATTAAAAAAAAAGGAATCAATTGTCAGCTATATACAAATTTTACATTAGCCACAAAAGAATCCCTTAGGAGATTAGCAGATCTGGGGCTAGATAGGCTGATTGTAAGTTTATGGGCGGCGGATTCAAAGGTTTATTCTTTGTTGCATCCCGGCAAAGATGAACAATGTTTTGAAGAAATAAAAGACAACTTAGCTTTTTTTTCGGAAATAAAAAACAAGAGGCAACTAGTACGCGTTCATAATGTTATTAATTCTATAAATTATCATCAGCTAGGTAAAATTGCTGATTTTGCCTGTACTGTTAAGGCAGATGAAGTAAGTTTCACTGTAGTTGATGTTATACCATCGCAGACAGATGCGCTGTTATTAAATGAGGAGCAGAAAGAGCAGGTTGTTCAGGATTATGCAAAATTAACTCAAAATATAAAGTTTGCCGAACTGGATGAGTTTAAGCGTAGAATTTTAACTAAAGGATCTTGCAAAGGAGAATATGATAAGGATATGGTTAATACCATTCCTTGTTATTTAGGTTGGTTATTTGCTCGCATCAGGGCAAATGGCTTTGTAAATCCTTGTTTAAAGTCGCATCAGATTAGTGTGGGTAATATATATAAGCAGAGTTTCCATGAAATTTGGAATTCTTCTTTACAGCAAGAATTCAGAAATAAAACACGCTCATATTCTAAAGCCGATCCTTACTTTTATAAAGTCGGTAATGGCTGTAATTCAAGTAGTGGTTGTGCTAGGATGTGCGATGATCTCACGAGAAATATAGTTTTACATAGGAAGTTAAATATAATGCCGACGTCTAAGTTATTATTTAAAATGGCAAAGTTAGAAAAAACTTTTTTAAGGATAAGGCATAAGTTGGCTAATTTTATTAGAATAGCATATCTTGCTTGGGTGGTTGTTACTTATAGTTTAATGCTTAAAGTTTATCGTTTAATTAAGAATATTTCGATATTTCCTGGAGAGTAAAGTGAAAATATTAATGGTTCATCCTCATGAAGTTTATTCGCCTCTTGAGCCGTGGACTACAAGAATCATTAATTTCGGTAAGGAATTTGTAAAAAATGGAAATCAGGTAAAGATTGCCTATTTCCCATTGGAATTTAGTAAGGCAGATCCTGTTTTTTACAGAGATGGCATTGAATTTATCCCTTTTTGCCGAAGGGCAGGACTTTATAATATTTTTAAGAATTGTTTCAACTTTTCAAATTTAACGCAGTGGGCGGATATAATCCATCTTCAAAAGTGTTTCCATTATGCCGCGTTTCCTTCAATAATAAACGGTTTCTTTAAAAATAAACCTTTACATTATGATTGGGATGATTGCGAGGAGATGATTTATTATGAATCAGCTGACCCTCCGATAAAAGCAGTAGGTGGTTTTTTAAATACGCTGGAAAGAAATATTCCGCATTTTGCCTCCACGATTTCTGTTTCAAGCAGGCAGTTACGTAATTTTTGCCTTAAGATAGGTATTACTCAGGATAAGATATTTCATGTTCCGGTGGGTGCGGATTTAATTAAATTTAATCCCAAGGTTTCAGGTGAGCGCGTAAGGAACATGCACGATATATCTAAGCCTTTGGTTTTATATCTTGGCCAGTTGCACGGTGGCCAATATGTGAACCTTTTTTTACAGACAGTGAAATTAATTTTAAAACGAGGCATAAAAGCTGATTTTATGGTTGTAGGAGATGGTTCGAGAGCTCAAGAATTAAGGGGGTTAGCCAAAGGGCTTGGCCTGGATAAGAATATAATATTTACTGGAGCGGTAAATGGTGACGAGGTGCCCGAGTATATTGCCGCTTCTGATGTGGCTGTTGCCTGCTTTGCGGATAACATAATGACTCGCTGTAAAAGTCCGCTTAAGGTTGCAGAATATTTAGCTTCTGGTAAGGCGATTGTCGCTAGCAGGGTTGGTGAAGTAGAGGAGATGGTAGGTGATGCTGGAATATTAGTCGCGCCAGGAAAAGCAGTTCCATTAGCTGAAAGTGTATCTTTATTGCTTTCAGATAAACATTTAAGAGAGGATCTAGGGAAAAAAGCCAGGGCAAGAGCTGAAGAAATTTATAACTGGAGAGTTTCTTCTGCTACCCTTTTGGATGCGTATCAACAGGCGCTTAATAATGGAAGCTAACCGGATATTTCTAACTTTTAATATTAACCAATTTCTAGAATGAAGATAATTTTTATAACCCGAGAAGGCTTTAGGCTTCCAGGGGCACGGGTGAGATGCTATAACTTTGCTAAAGAAGTTAATAAATATGGCATATCTACAGAAGTTTTATCATTTTCTGATAAGCTTGGCGCACGTGACGGAGAGAATGAGTCAAGTATGAGTTTAAAAGATAAAATGTGGGTTAATTTGCTAGCCTTAAAAAAGCTGCTACAGGAGAGGGATAGTATTTTTTATATTCAACGTTTTAATTATCATGCATTTGCTCCGTATATAGCGCATTTAATTAATAAAAATAGAATTATTCTGGATCTTGACGATTGGGAGATGCGGGAGAACCCTAAATACTATTTTAAGTTTTATCCATCTTCAAAAGCGCATTATCTTACCGCTAGGATAGCTAAGAGTAGTATTTGTTGCATTGCCGCGAGTAGTTTTCTTAAAGAATTTCTTCTTAGTTTCAATAAGCATGTTTATCATATTCCTTCCGGAGTTGATACGGAATTATTTAAGCCAAGCGCGCATGCCTTAAATACAGATAAGATTATTTTTTCATGGATAGGTACTTTTCATAAGAAAGAATATATTGAGAATATCAAATTTGCCTTGGATTGTTTTAAGATTATCAGAAAAGATTATCAGTTTGTATATTTTGAGATTGCAGGTGATGGAATCTATAAAAATAATCTTGTTGATATGATAAACCAGTATAATGATAGCAATATCAGCCTTAAAGCATGGATGGATCCTGAACATATGCCGGATTATCTGAATAATATAAATATAGGGCTTTTTCCTGTAGTAAAGAAAAATAAGTTCAATCTGGCTAAGAGCCCAACAAAACTGTTTGAATATATGAGTATGGCTAAACCAACAATTTCTAGTGAGTTTGGACAGGCCGAGGAAATTATCCGCGATAATGAAACTGGGTTATTAGCCAGCGGCCAAACCGAATTCATATCTTGTATGCGCACTTTGATTGAAAATCCTGAATTAGGGACTGATATGGGGAAAAAGGCGAGAATCGAGGTAGAAAACTTTTACTCGCTTAAGATTTTAGGGAAGAATCTAGCAGGGATTATTAAAAGTTTCGCGTCATAAATATTTTTTTTATTTAATTATAACTAATCCCTATGCGTTAAAAGGGGTTAGCAAAACTTAAGAAAGGAAATAATTAATAATGAAGATAAGTAAAATACTTTTAGTTAGGCCTCCTCGTTACTTGTGGCCTTTTATCAATGAATCGGATAATTTCCTCCTGCCTTTAGGTTTGCCGTGTATTGCTGCCGCTATACGTAAATCTTTACCCCAGATTGAAGTAAAAATAATAGATTGCCCTCCACTTAAAATAGGTTGGAAGAGCTTAAGGGATATTTTAGAAAAAGAAAAGCCGGATATCGTGGGGGCAGGGGAAGAAGCTCTTTACCAGCATGAGGCAGCAAGGCTATTTGGATTAGCAAAAGAGATTAACCCTCAGGTAAAGACTATTGCCGGAGGGCATTTTTTTTCCTGGATGTTAGAATATAGCTTGAATAAGTATCCCATAGATATCATCGTAAGGTTTGAAGGCGAAGAAACAATTGTAGAATTAATCAAGGCATTAGAAAAAGACAGCGATTTAGCTTCTGTGAAAGGGATAGCGTATAAAGATAACGCATTAATAAAGCAAACATCTTTTCGTCCTTTAATTGAAGATTTAGATAGTTTGCCTTTGCCTGCTTTTGACCTTATGCCTATGGGTAAATATTCTCCTTTTGGCTATATTTGGCCGCAAAGTGTTACGCTTGAACATTCCCGAGGTTGCATTGATAGGTGCAATTTTTGTTCTTTATGGACATTTTGGGGAAAAATGAGTAAGGCGAATATCGAGAATGATGAATTGGAGATAACTCCTAGGTATAGGACTAAGAGTGTGGAGCGGACATTAGAAGAAGTAGATATCATCTATAAAAAATATAATAGGCGTTATATTATTTGGGCAGACCCTACTTTTAATGTTGATCCAGATTGGAATAACGCTTTCTGTGAGGGCCTTTTAAAAAGAAATTACAAAGATTTATATTGGTGGGCGTTTCTTCGCGCTGACTTTACCAAGCGCGATGAGGGTTTGGGAATATTGGAAAAAATGGTAAAATCCGGGCTAATCCATCCTCTTATTGGGGTAGAGAGGTGTTGCTCTGAAGATCTCAGAAAGCTCAGGAAATCAGGGTATAGTAGCGAGTTGACCAAGGAAGTATTTATGATCTTTAAGAAGAAGTATCCGCATGTTTTCAGGCAGGGTACTTTTATTACTTGCTTGCCTTTTGATACGAAAGAATCAATGCTAAATTTAGTCAAGTATGCGGTTGAAATTGATATAGACTATCCTGCTTTTCATCCTGTGGCTCCGGTGCCGGGAACATATCTTTACCAGGAGACAAAAAAAAGTGGCCTTTTGGTTGAGGATGATTTTTCTAAATACGACTGGAGTACGCCGCTGTTAAATTCTGATACCGGAATATCCAGAGCTGAGTTTGCCAGGCTTAATATTGAACTGAACAAGCGGTATATTTTATATCGGCCGCATTGGTTGATCAGGGGGTTATTTTCCAGGCATAAACACAAGCGCGGATTGTATAGATGGTTTTTTATTACTACTTTGAGGGTAATATTCTCTGAGATTATAGATGTAGTTTTAAAAAGAAAAAAATTCAAAGGTATTACAGGTTTTATGAATATGAAAAAACCTAAATGGTATGATCAATGAGAGTATTCAAAAAAGTAATTAATATCTTGGTTGCAATGTTGCTTATCTTGAGGGTTCCCAGGGATAAGGCCGAGGCGAACAACCTACCGGTTGAAGAGAATAAATACGGCTTAGTTTTGTTGTCATTGGATAAGAAAACCAATTCAATTATTCCGATAGAGAAAAAGATCGTCAATTCTCAGGTTTCAATAGCTAAAGGCAATGACTTATATGCTATTACCAAGAAAGCTATTGATCTGCTGGGGGGAATGAGCACGATAGTTAAAAAAAATGATAAGGTATTTATAAAACCAAATTATATATCCGGAGGGCTGGATGGGCATGATCCGGTTGCTGCCGGTGAAATAGCTCATCCTGAGGTAGTCGCTTCGGTGGCTGAAGAGTGCATAAAAGCAGGAGCAAAAGAGGTTGTAATCGGTGAGTGGGTTGAGCGTCCCCTAAAGATTAATTTTGGCGGTAAGGAGGGTAAAGAGGGCGCCCAGGTTAAGCATCTGATCGACCTTTTAAATAAAAAATACGGGAAGAAGATATTTTTGGTGAATCTTATGGAACATACTGATTATTTTAAATATTTTCCATCAAAAACAATATTAAAATTCCTGGCCATTCCTAATCTGGTGGCTGAGGCGGATGTAGTCATTTCTATACCGGCATTAAAAACACATCATAAGCCGTCGCCGGTAAGCTTGGGGATGAAGAATTTCATGGGAATTATGCCTTCTGTTTTATACGGTGAACCTAGGTATAAACTTCATCAAGCCGGGCTGCATCAGGTGCTTGTGGATATCAATAAGGCTGTAAGTCCGGATCTGGTGGTAATCAGCGCTGCATTCGGCATGGAGGGAAGAGGGGCTTCTTTATTTTTGGGGGGTAAGCCCGTAGATGTTAGCAAAAGAATAGGAGGGGCTTTAGTAATCGCAGGCAGAGACCCGGTAGCAACGGACGCTACTGCAACCAGAATAATTACAAAAGATTGGGATCCTGTGCCGGAAGATTTAAACCTGGGCACTCCTTGGTATATTAACCATATTAGAATGGCTTCTGAACAGGGGCTAGGCAATCTGGATAGTTCTAAAATATTGATTGTAGGAGAACAGTTGGATAAGATAAAAATGAATTGGAAATGTTCTGATGATTTTGTATATCCGGAAGTGCCATTAGATGAACAAAAAAATTAGCCTAAAAGTATTATATTTAGCTGCGTGTTTATTTAATTTTTTAATAAATCCAGCATATGCTAACCCGGCATTGATTATTGATGCTAGTGATGCTACGGGCAAATGGAGCAAAGGGGTTGTTACCGGTAGGGAAGTAGTTTTTACCAATAAATCATTAGTTAAGTCTGAAGTCCAGGTGTATATTGAAAATCCCGGAAAATACCAATTATTTTCATATATACATCATAATTATAGAAAAGCGATTCCTTGTATTTATACCGAGGTTTTAAATGACAAGGGTGTTTTGTATAATGGTTATCACCGTATAGAAAATATATGGTATCTCGATAAAATTTATCCTGGAAGATGGTTTATGGTTTCTTTAACTCAAGATCCTTATTTGGAATTATCCAGAGGGAAATTGACTATCCGCTTTTGGGCAGATGCGTTCAAAACAATTTGGGATAATGGCAAAACTTCAATGGAGGGAAAAATATCCATTGATAAATTGTTTCTTGTTCCGGTAAAAGAATCAGGAGAAAACTTATTTTTGCCTTGGTTGATTTTTCCGGAAGTCGGAGAAGGGAATTGGGATATTGCAGAATACGCTCAAGAATACGCTACTAATTTGGTTGAAAGCAGTCAAAAGGGGCAGAGCTTAACTATCCAGGTAGATATACCTTATGCGGATTATTATAAGTTATCGGGATCAGTATTTTCTCTGTTGAATAATAATTTATGGGTAATATTCCAAGGTAAATCGGATAAACAAAAAATGGAGATTAAGATTAAGGGCCGGGATACCTGGTCTTTTGCTAATTCGGATACAATATATTTGAATCAAGGGGAATATAAAATAACATTAGAACATACTAATTCAAATCTAATATCGATTGATTATTTGATGCTTTTACCCGAAAAGGACTACTAGAGATAATATCTATGATGTTTGCTATAACTAAAAGTTTTATAGCTAAGAATAAATTTACCAGGCTATTAACTAATAAATATTTTATTCTATCTTTTATTCTGGCAATTGGCGTTTTCTTAAGATTTTATCATTTAACCGGGAAAAGCCTTTGGTACGATGAGGCCTGTAGCCTGAATTTAGCAGCTTATAATTGGATGGATATTTTTTTTAGCCACAATGTTATAACCCATATCCCGCGGCCGTTTTATTTTATTTTATTAAAATTATGGGTTGGTTTATTTGGATATACTGAGATAGCGGTACGTTCGTTATCCGTAATATTTGGAATTTTATCGATTATTTTAATTTACAAATTAGCAAGAATATTATTTGGTGTTTCTGCAGGGTTAATTAGCGCTTTTATCCTTTCAATCTCACCCTATAACATATATTACTCGCAGCAAGTCAGATACTATACCTTGTTTTTGTTTCTTTGTTTGCTGTCGATGGTTATTTTCGTAAAATTAATTAGAAATAACAACCTTAGTTTGCGGGTTATGTATATTTTAACTAATATTCTTATTCTTTATACATTGCCGGTAGGAGTATACATCTTGGTTTTACAAAATATATTATTCTTAGTTTTTAAGAATAAAATAAAACAAATTCGGTACTGGTTGAATATGCAGATAATAATGTGCGTTGTTTTTGCATCGTTACTGTTACTTCCTTTCATTTACGTAAATCACAGCTTTAATAATTATGATGACGAAAAATTTACCGCGGGTAAGCCTAGCTTTAGTTCTTTCATAGAAACCTTTGATACATTTAGCTACGGTGGATCTAGGCAGGGACATGCGGGAGTGGGTTTTGAAATTGAGTCATCTCGCTTAAAGACTCCTCGTTTGTTGACTTTTTTATTTTGTTTAATTTTTATCTTAAGTTTAACTTATCGTGAAAAAAAATCTTCTCAAGATGTGGATGTATTTAATCATAGGGATAAAATTCTATTGTTGTGGTTGTGGTTATTTATAACATTGTTTGGTTTTTATTTATTTTCGATATTGTTTTGGCCAATTTTTTCAACTCGCTATTTTATTGCTGTTGCGCCAGCTTTTTATATTGTTATAGGATATTCAATTAGCAAGATGAGGGCTATTAAACCAGTATTAATTTCAGCAATCGTTATATTATCTTTTTTTTCTCTGAATATTTTGTATCATCCAGGGTCGAGCAATGATTGGAGGAACGTAGCTGATTATTTGAAGTCTCATATCCGTAAAAATGACGTAATTGTGTTTGCTCCCATAATGCAAATTATTCCTTTTTGGTATTATTATAAATATGATCAAGTGGGGAATTTTAATAACAACATAGATAATTATGGAGAAAAGTTTTATCATAGAAAAAATTGCAATATTTCTTACGATTCGAATACTATTATTGGTTTTGGGTTAAAAGAAGATCGCGACTATATTAATAAAGAGTTACTTCCATTATCGAATAGTAAGGCTAATATTTGGCTTGTGATGTCCCCGTATTGGATTGGTAAAAATCAATCAGAATTTATTAAGGGACTTTTAAAATCCGGCCGTAGCATTAAATACAGCAAATATTTTGAATACGATGGAGTTGAGGCGATATATTACTCTTTTGATTAATATGATGTATAATTGATAAATACTTAAATTATATATTTGGTCATTAATTACTAGCTTAGTCTTAGAATAAAGTTTTAAGAGAAAAATATAAGAATGAAATTAACCGTTCCTACAAATTGGCAAGACGATTTAGTAGAAAAAATAAGCAGGCCCGGCGTTGATGCGGTATATGGCAAATTGGATAGCGATTTTGTGGGAGGGGGAAGGCCATCATGTATTTTCTTAAAAATTAATAAAAAAAAGGTTAAAGGCCATATTCAAAGTATTCATGATAAGGGTTTAAAATTTTATTATCTTTTGAATTCTTCATGTTTGGGAAACCGGGAATGGACTAAGGCTGGCCAAAGAGAAATCCGAAAACTTTTAAATTGGTTAGAGGAAATTAATGTAGATGGTGTTGTGGTTGGAATTCCATATTTAGGAGAGTTAATAAAAAAACAATGTCCTCGTTTTGAGATCTGTGTTTCGAGTTTCGCTCAGGTTAATTCTGTTAACAGGGCCAAATTTTGGGAAGACCTCGGCGCCTCCGTAATTACTTTGTCGCAGGTAGAGTTAACTCGGGATTTTAAATTGTTGAAAATAATAAGAGAAAATGTAAAATGCGATCTGCAATTAATCGTAAACGGTAATTGTCTTCAAGATTGTCCGCTCTTTTTTTATCATAATAATATAGTATCACACGCTTCGCAAACTTCAGTAAAGTCAGAGCTATTTACGATTAATTATTGTAGCTTTGTGTGCAGGTATAAAATGCTTTCTAATCCGGCTAATTTTATTCGCGCTACCTGGATAAGGCCTGAAGATATCCAGGTCTATGAAGAAATTGGAATCAATAAGTTTAAACTTATTGACAGAAGCATGACTAGCGATGCGTTAGCGCGCATAGTTGAAGCTTATTCCAGTAGAAGTTATAGAGGTAATTTATATGATTTATTTTCTGGGCCCTCTAAGACTATGTGGCTTAATAAGCCAAATTTTTTTCACAGGTTTAAATATTTTTTTCATCCTTTTGCTATAAACATTTTTAAATTGATTAAAGAGAGGAAACTGTTAAAAGATATAGAAGTCTACATAGATAATAAAAAACTCGATGGTTTTATAAAGCATTTTTTCAATGAGAGCTGTAGATATAAATCCTGCGATAACTGTAGGTATTGTTATGATATAGCTGATAAAGTTATTAAGATTGATTCCGTGAGCAGAGAGGCTTTAGTTGTTGCCTATAATGGATTTTTAAAGCGAATTATATCGGGTGAAATATTTAAATAGTTTTATAAATAACATTTAATATATAAAATCAATATGTCTGCAAAAATCATTCTATTGGATCCATTAGGCAGAGGAAGAAGTTTTTTGGGCCACCGTCATTTTATGCGGGATTGGTCGGGATTTGTATTGCCGGGAAGTTTGCCATTGGTTCCTTTGGACCAGCTTTACGCCGCGGCGTATTTAAGGAAATATGGCTATGATGTTAAGGTAGTTGAAGCGAGTATCAAACATTGGACTCATCGCAAAGTTGTAAAGATTATTCAGGAAGAATTGCCTGATTTTGTGCTTATACCATCAACTTATTTTGGCATAAATGATGATAAATATCTCGCTCGTTTAATTAAAGATAGCGTTCCTTCGGTAAAAATTATATTTTCCGGCCCTGGAGTTACTTTTGATCCATCAATAGTTTTATCTGAGGGTTACGCAGATTTTGTTGCTTTAGGAGATTTAGAGTTGCCACTTTTGAATATAATTAAAGGAAATTATGTAGAGAATATTGCTTATATTGATAATGGTAAAATAATAATTAAAGAAAGAAAGCTTCTTGATTTAAATGAGTTAGTTGTTCCGGCAAGGGATTTAATAGATAATAATGCCTATAGGTATGCTATTTTTAACCGGAGGAATCCGGCGACGGCAATGACAGTCAGTAGGGGCTGCCCTCATAGTAAATGCAAATTTTGTCATTCTCCGCTTTATTCATTGGGCGTAGTTAGGTATAGAAACATAAACTCAATAATTGAAGAAATAAATGAGGTTGTTTTTAAATACAAAATAGGAGAAATATTTTTTAGAGACCAAGCATTTACTGCGAATAGAGAATTTGTTTATAGAATCTGTGAGCATCTTATCGCTAACCGAATTGATATTGCCTGGCGATGTACTACTCGCGCTGATTTGGTAGATAAAGAATTATTGTTATTAATGCAAAAAGCTGGTTGTTACCAGATATCATATGGGTTTGAAAGCAACTCACAAATCTCTCTTGATAAAATCAATAAAGCCATAACAATTCAGCAGTCAATACAGGCAGCAAGATATTCAAAAGAAGCGGGGATAGAAGTAGTAGGCCTTTTTATTTGTGGTTTACCCGGAGATACAAAGTCTTCGTTAAGTAATTTAGTTGGGTTTGCTAATGACCTGGATGTTGATTATGCGCAATTCGATGAGTTTTTCTTTATACCAAGCACAGCCAGTTATGACGAGCATTATCGGGATAAGTCTGAGTACCTTTCCAATTTTTTTATAAAAAAATCCGCTATTTTATCATATCTAAAATTTTATTTTACAAAAAAAAACTTACTGCGAAAATTAAAAAGAATTAAGTCGATACGGGATATTTATTTTTTATTGAAAATGGCTATAGATGAACTTTTAGCGCACACTTAAATGAAACTTACTATTCCTACAAATTGGGATGATAGTTTAATTACGGGTTTGCCTAGAGATGCAGTTTCAGAGGTTTACGGGAAATTAGCTGCTGATTTTGTAGGTGGAGGAAGGGCATCTTTTATTCTGCCACCTATTTCAAGAAAGAAGGCAGCTACCCATATCGCCAAAATTCATAAGCAAGGTTTTAAATTTAATTATCTCCTTAATGCTGTATGTATGGGCAATCGCGAATTAGAAAGGCGCGGGCAACAAGAAATAATCAGGTTGATTGATTGGCTCGTTAAGGTAGAAGTTGATTCAGTCACGGTATCGGTTCCCTTCCTGTTTAAGTTAATCAAAGACAATTTCCCGTTTTTGAAGATAAATGTGTCTGTGCAGGCAAACGTAAATAGCGTCAAAGAAGCCATGGCTTGGGATGAATTAGGCGCAGATAAAATAACGCTCTCGGTTTTAGATGTCAATCGCGATTTTATTTTGCTAAAGAAAATCAGAAATGCAGTACGATGCCAATTGCAATTAATTGTTAACTTAAAATGCCTGGCAGGGTGTCCTTTTAGCAGATATCATGGGAATCTTGACTCGCATGCTTCACAGTCTGGGCATTATCTTGGTGGTTATATGATTGATTATTGTACTATAAGATGCAATCTTATAAGGATGTCTTCTCCATTAGAATATATTAAGAGTGGCTGGATACGGCCGGAAGATATATGCCATTATGAGGGATTGGGCATAGACACTTTTAAAATAGTAGAAAGACAGATGCGGACAGAGTTTATTCTCAAGATTGTAAATGCTTATGCCCGAAGGCATTATGACGGTAATTTACTTGATTTGCTTCCTACGCATCAAAAAAGTATTATAGTCGGAAGAGGAAGTTTACTTTCATTTTTGCGTAAACTTAAATTTTTCTTTCGTCCTCAGTTTGTAAATATATTCAAGCTTCAGAAAGTGCGTAAATTATTCGATGAGGAAGAGAAAAGAGTGTATATTAATAACCGGGCTCTGGATGGTTTTTTAAATTATTTTATAGAGGGAAAGTGCAAATTTGCCTGTGGAGCGCGTTGTAATTACTGTAGCGATGTTTTTTCTAAAGCAGTCTCTATTAATTCAGAATGTCAGAATAAGTTAATAAATTATACGAAAGGTTTTTTGCAGGAATTATACAGCGGCAGCCTGTTTAAGTTATTTTAAAAAATGAATATATTGCTTATTTCGCCAAATTTAATTACAAAAAATATTATAAGACCACGATTCCCACCATATCTTAGCTTATCTGTAGCTGCTCATCTTGAAGATGCTGGTTTTAATGTAAAAGTTTATGACGCTTTACTGGAGAAGGCAAATATTAATAATATCAGTAATGTTATTGATAAATTTAATCCTTTTCTAATAGGGATATCTCCAGCTGATATTATGCGGGTTATTCCTTTTGAAGATGTAGTCGGTCTTATTAGGTTTTTAAAATGTAAATTTAAAAATATTCCCTTATTGGTCTTTGGGATCCGGGACAAAAATGTAATTAAGAATTTGAAGGTTCAGGTTCCCGAGATTGACTACGTGCTTATGGGGGATCCAGAGGAAGTAATAGTCGAACTAAGCCAGGGCATTAAATTTAAAAAAGATATTAAAAATATACAGGGTTTAGTTTTAAAGAACCATTCTGAGGACTCGTTTTCTAATGTATTACCGAGGACAATTGATAATCTTGATAAGTTATTTTTTCCGGCCTGGCATCTAATAGATTTGAATCGATACCCGGCTATGCCGCTTAAATATAAAACTACTTCCAGGGTTTATCCTATAACTACGACACGCGGTTGTCCTTGGGATCGTTGTATTTTTTGTAAAGATCAGTCTATCCTAAAATCTTCTCACTATCGTGTTAAGTCGGTAGAGAAAGTGGTTTCAGAAATAGAATTTGCGATAGATAAATATAACAATCCAGAAATACTGTTTTTTGATTCAAATTTCAATACTGATATAGAATGGTTGAATAAATTTCGTCAACAGCTTAAGGAGCGCAATATTTATTTTACTTGGTCTTGTTTATCAAGAGTTGATAAATTAAGCAGGGAAGCGGTAAAAATAATGCATGATATTGGATGCTGGAATATAATTTTTGGCTTGGAAAGCAGCTCTTCTTTGCTCCTTGATACCATAGATAAAGGGTGTACTCTGTTGCAGATGAAGGAAGCGTTACATTTATGTCAGGAAGCAGGCATAGAGATAACTGGTAACTTTCTTATAGGGCTTCCTGGCGAGCAGCCTAGTGATGTTATTAATTCTGCAAAATTCGCAGTTAATGCCGGGCTTGATTATGTTGCCTTTTTTATCGCTAAATGGTACGATGACCACGAGAATTTAATTTATAAAGACAAAGGTACGTTTACTGATAAGTGGGATTACTCTTATTATGATTTTAGCGGTCCTGTTTTTGTACCACGCGCTTATAATAGTATTTACCATTTGAAAAATATACAACGTAGGGCTTATTTGATTTTCTATACACATCCCCGCATAATTCTAAAACATCTGAAGAAAATTAGGTCATTCGCAGACTTTAAGAGGCTGTTTTTATCATTTATGATTATTCTTAAGATTTATTGTAGGTTTGTAAACTAAGAGAAAGAGCTTTCATATGAAATTTTCCGTTCCTACTAATTGGCAGGATGATTTAATTGAGAAAATGCCTAAAAAAGACGTAGTCCAGTTATTTGGTAAGCTGAATAATGATTTTACCGGTGGGGGAAGATTAAGCGTGGCTGTTCCTTTTGTTCGTAGAAGGAAAGTGGCGGCTCATATTGTCCAGATGCATAAATGCGGATTAAAATTTAATTATGTCATTAATGGCAGTTGTTTAAATAATTTTGAATGGACTAGGCGCGGGCAAAAAGAGATCAGAAAACTCTTAAGTTGGTTAGTAGAAATAGGCACGGATTCTGTAACTGTGACTATACCCTATTTAGCCGAGTTAATTAAAAAATTTTATCCTAGCTTAAGAATTGACGTGTCTTCGTTTGCCGAAGTCGATACAGTTTGCAGAGCTAAACGCTGGGAAGATTTAGGCGTTGATGTTATTACTTTGGCTTCTCATAAAATAAATCGTGATTTTGATTTGCTTAAAGCTATACGTAAAAACACAATTTGTGGGTTACAATTAATAGCCAATAATTGGTGTTTAGATGGTTGTATCCATTTTGCTTATCATGCTAATCTTAGCACTCATGCTTCCCAGAATTTAAATAATAGTAGGTATCTTGTTTTAGATAAGTGTAGGTTGCTTTGTGATTTTTTAAGGTTGCGATCTATGGAAAAAATAATAAGCTCTAGTTGGATAAGACCGGAGGATGTAGCTATTTATGAAGAAATAGGTGTGGATAGAATTAAATTAGTAGATAGACAAATGGCTACTGAAGCAATCTGTAATATTGTGAAGGCATATACTAATGGGCACTACGTAGGTAATTTCTATGATTTATTACCTGGGCCAAGCAAGAACATTAATCATAGAGGCTTAAATATATTTAAAAAAATTCCCTTTTTAATCCGTAATATTAATCTTTTACCGATGTTATTTAGGATAAGAAAATTAGCTAAACCAGAAAAAATATTCATAGATAACCAAGCGTTGGATGGTTTTCTTAATTTTTTCTTAGAAGGAAGATGCACGGGGTTTTGCAAGGAATGTGGTTATTGTAGAAGAATAGCTGAAAAAGCCATAAGGATTAGCCCGGTTTATTACAAATACTTTATGGATATTTATGAAAAAGAATTTAAGGATATTGTTCCGCTACCAATGTAGGGTATATGAAAATACTACTGATTAATCCCAATAGTGAAGTAGGTAATAATTCAGGAAAATTTGGTCGTTTTGTTGTCCCTGCTCCTCCCGTAGGTATTGCTTATATAGCCGCAGTTTTACAGAATAACGGTTTTAAAGTAAAAGTCATAGACCAATTTGGCAATAAAATGAGTAATGATGCATTGGTTGCTGAGATAGAAAAAGAGCAACCTCGCATAGTAGGGTTTTCTGTTCTTACCCCTTCAATAAGAAATACTTCGGAGATTGTAAGAAAGATAAAAGCATTAAATAAGAATATAATCATTGTGCTGGGCAATATGCATCCTACGGTATTTTCTGATATGGTTTTGAGAGACGGGGTAGCTGATATAGTTGTCAAAGGAGAAGGTGAGATGACTATGTTAGATGTGGCAATAAAAGTAAGAGACAGCAAATCATTTTCGGGCGTAGAAGGAATAAGCTATATTGATCAGGGTAGAATAATAAATAATCCAGATAGGAGCTTGATCGCCGATATTAATCAATTACCTTTTCCAGAGTGGTCATTATTTTCTTTGAAAGATTATCAACAGGGTACGCCGATGCTTTCTTTGCGCAATGAAGGCGTGCCTCTTTTATCTTCGCGAGGATGTAATTTTAAATGCACTTTCTGTGCCCAGGATAAAATATACGAAAAAGTTCGTTTTAGAGAAAATGGTAACATTATGGATGAAATTGAATACTTTTATCGTAAATTAGGTATAGGGCACTTTGTATTTTGCGGTCCGTACTTTCCTTTTACGATAAAACAAGGAATGGAATTTTGCGAAGAGTTTATGTCACGTGGGCTTCATAAAAAAGTAGTTTGGTTTACTGAAACAAGAGTTGATCTGGTGGATCTGAAATTACTTAAAATGATGAAAAAATCAGGATTACGATTAATTATGTATGGATTTGAATCAGGAAATCAAAAAGTCCTCAATAGTATGAATAAGGGAATTACGCTAGAACAATCCATGCAAGCTATGCGTTTTACTAAAGAAGCGGGTATTCTAACTTTAGGCCTTTTTATTCTAGGTATGCCGGGAGAAAACACAGAAACATGCAAGGATACAATACGGTTTGCTAAAGAGTTGGATTGCGATATTGCTAAGTTTAATTTAGCTGTCCCGTATCCTGGTTCTAGATTTTTTGACGAGTATAAAGATAAATTAAGCACAATCGATCAATTCGAGAAATTTACCAGCTGGTATAATTGGACAGCTGATTCCGGAGATTTAATCTTTGTTCCTGAAGGCATGACTAGCGAAGAGTTATCTAGTCTTCAAAAAAAAGCTATGTTTGAGTTTTATATGCGTCCAAAAATAATTTTTAGGCATATTTTTAAAGGTATTTCTAGCATACGTAATCTGATAGCGGGTGGTTATATACTAGTGTATAATTTTTTTGCAAAAAAATTTAAAAAATAAAAATGGGCCTAGACTGTCTTTTGATTCATACCCCGAATTTTAATAGTTTTGATGCCTGCTTAGGAAATCGTACTACAGGTATGGTTATTTCTTCAGGTTTATTTTCCATCGCTGACTATCTGCGTGGCAAAGGCTTAAAAGTTAGCATTTTGCATTTAGGCATTGAAAAAATACTTAATCCAAAATTTTCCCTAAGAAATTTCATTAAGGATACCAATCCTAAAATAATAGGTTTTAGCATGCATTGGCATCTCCAGGTTTCTCCTGTTATCGAAATATCTTCTATTTTGAAAAAATATTATCCTGACATTTTTATTATTTTAGGAGGTATTACTGCCAGTTTTTTTCATGAGGAGATAATGAATAAATTTTCGGCTATAGATGGAGTTATACGAGGTGATGGTGAGGAGCCTTTGGCTTTATTAATTAAAGCAGTGTTAGGGAAAAAAGTAGATTTATCGGATATTCCTAATTTGACTTGGAAAAATAATACCGGGACTGTAATAAACAAAACATCTTATCAAATAATTCAAAAGGAATTAAATGCTTTAAACTATACTAATTTTAATCTTCTAAAAAATAAGTCTTTTTATATTCAATGTAGCAGTCTTTCCCTAAATTGGTTTAATAATTTAGGGGTAGCTATTAATAAGCGTATCGCAAATCATAGAAAGACATTATATATCCCAATTAATAAAGGTTGTCCTGTTAGTTGTTCTTATTGTGGTGGGCGTAATAAAGCAAATCATGATGGCCAAAATGAATATTTTATGTTTCGTTCTGTAGAAAGTGTATTTAATTCAATAAAATCAGCGTATGAATCTGGTTTTGGAACAGTCGAAATTTATTTTTTACCTATCCCCGAAAGTAAATATTACCAAAGATTGTTTTCGATGATTAAATCTTCGGGTATGAATATAAATTGTGTTTTGGAGTGTTTTGTTCTGCCGGATAAGGAATTATTAGATTTATTCGTATCTTCTTTTAGAAACTCAGATAAAAATTTAATCTATATTTCTCCAGAATCACTTGACGAACATACAAGAAATATGAATAAGGGGTTTATGTTTTCCAATGAAGATATGTTGAATTTTTTATCACACACGGATAAACTTTGTATTCCTACTATGCTTTTTTTCTCCTTAGGGTTGCCTTTCGAAAATCCGGCTTTTGCTGAACAGATTCTTCATTTTAAAAAATATATTTATTCGAATTTCAAAAATGTATCAATTACGGGCTTACCAATTGAAGTTGTTCCTGGTTCTCCGATTTACAATGATCCGCAAAAATATAATTTAGTTAAGACTAAATATTCATTAAGCGACTTCTTTAGTGATGAATGCGTTAACTCCAAGCAGCCTAAATACTCTCGCGGTTTTTATAAAGAAATGGAAATCCCATTGCTGAAGACTACTGCTGAAAAACTAAAATATTTTGAAGATAGCATTAATAAGATGCGTTGTAGGTATTGTTGTACTTTAGAAAATCGTTTATCTAGAAATTTTATTTTTAAATTATTAAGAGGAAATTTTTTATGTGAGCTATTTTTGATTGTTGCTTGCAAACTATTCCGTTTTTCTTTATGGACCTTTGGTTTATTTTCTTTCAAAAACAAGACTAAAGAGGGGGATATATGGATGCTCAATTAACGCTTATTCAACCACCTAAAGTCAGGATAAAATATAACATTAGCGGAATATACGCAATGCCGCCTTTAGGGATCGCATATATAGCAGCTTATGTACGTGACAGAGGAATTAAAGTCAATATATTGGATATGCCGGCATTTAAAATGAGCGATCAGGATTTGGCTAATAATGTAAAAAGTAGCAGTTGTTTCATATATGGGATTACTTGTAATATAACTAATTTGTCGGTTGCTTCCAGGTTGGCGAGTATTATTAAGCAAAATAATCCTAAAGCCACAGTTATTATTGGCGGACCTGGTGTGACATTCGGGTCGGATATATTGTTTAAGAAAATCAAAGGTATCGATATTATAGTTAATGGTGAAGGAGAAGAAACTACTTATGAAATATGTAAAGCGGTTATTGATGGGGCAGGGCTATCTTCTATTAGAGGTATAAGTTATAAGGCAGAAGGTAAGGTTATTGTTATGCCTCCTCGGCCATATTTAAATTTAGATAATTTACCTTTACCAGCAAGGGATATATTGCCGAATCATTTGTATAAGATGCATCCGCCATTCGGTATTTATCCACCGATGACTTTAATAGAAACAAGTCGCGGTTGTAATTATAGTTGTAGTTTTTGTACATTTAAAAGGCCATTTAGTTTTAGGAGTGCGTCAAGAGTTGTGGATGAAGTAAGAGAGGTAAAAAATAAGTATGGTGTTAAGGAAGTGCATTTTGTCGACCCTAACTTTACATACAATAGAAGTAACGCAGAAAAGATTTGCGCTCTTTTAATAGAGAATAAATTAAATATTCATTGGACGTGTAAGACTAGGGTAGATTTAGTGGATAAACAACTATTGCAATTAATGCGGAACGCAGGGTGCTATATGATATCCTATGGGATAGAATCAGGTTCTCAGGCAATACTTAATAAGGTTGATAAAAAAATTAGCTTGGTTAATACCGTGAATGCTTTACGTTGGACAAGGCAAGCTAAGATTAGGAGTAGCGGGTATGTTTTGATTGGTTCGCCGGGTGAGACTGATGATTCAATCAACGAAACAGTAAAATTGTTAAAGAAATTACGTCCTGATTTTGCTTTATTTGGTAGGTTGCTTCCAGATCCGAATGCCCTTCTTACCAAGGAAGAGCTTAGAAAAGGAAGGATTGATTTAGATACAATGTATAATTTTTACAATAATATAGAAAAAAGCCACGCAAATTTTTTTGGTATAGATGAAGATAAGATAAATCTCTGGTATAATAAGTCAATCCGCAATTTTTATTTTAATCTTCCCTACATTTTTAGCAAATTAATAGATTTCAGAAGTCCGCAAGACTTGATAAATATATTCCGTGGGTTACGTTTTCTTTTGACTGATAGGTTTATTTCTTCTTCGCTAACAAGTAAATAATAAGAGCCATAGTCCGTAGATACTATTTGCTTAACTTATGAATAAAAAAATCATGTCATTTAAGCATTTTGTTCTTTTTTCTTTATTTATTTTGTTTGTGATATCGCATGCCTGGGTTAACATCCAAAAATTTTTTATTTTCCATCATTCTTGTTTTGGTATGGATATATTCGGTACCATGTTTTGGAAGATAGCCACGATGCATAAAGTAACCTTCTATTCTGTTCCTCCTGAAGTGCCCGTAGGCTTAGGAATGCTTTTTGTAGCACCAATAATATATTTTTATTTTTTAATTTACACTATTTCCCAATACCCTTCAAATTTACTCATTTTGCAACCTTTGGTAATAGCTAGCGGAGTATTGCCGCTTTTCCTTTTAAGTCGATTAAAGATTGGGGGTTATCTTATCCCTTTCTTGATTTCTGTATCGTATTTGGCGCATCCTATCATAGGAATCGGGGCAACGACTGGCTTTCATCCCCTCACTACTTTTTTGGTTTTTATGTTATGGAGTTTTTATTTTTTAGAAACTAAGAACTTAAAGTGGTTCATAATTGCTGGTATTCTAGCTAATTTTGTTAAACCACAGGCCTGCGTTATAAATATGATATTTAGTTTAATTATTATGCGGAATAAAGAATCTAGGGCCTTTGGTAAATGGTTATTTATAGTGAGTTGTTTTTGGTTTTTGTTTAGTCTTAGCGGAATATTTACGGTATTTAAATTAACGCATCAAAAATTTATGTTACCGTCGGTTGGGTTGTATAAATATGATTCAGCTGAACAATTTCTGCAGGTTATTATTTCACAACCTAGTATATTTATTAACCAGTTATTTTATAATGGAAAGTTTTTGCAGCTTTTATTTTGTATATTCTTTCCGCTTGGTTTCCTGCCGCTGTTATCATTTTCTTATATTCTTCCGGTAATTCCATCTTTTATCTATCTTGTAATGTTCCCTGAATCTAACGAATTATTTAATATTTTTTCCTTTACTTACTTGGCTTTGATAAGCACTTTATGTAAATTTAAAGAAGCTAAGCTTAGGATTATCGTTGCCACAATTATACTTGCGTTAAGCTTGTTTTCACGTTATTTCCTAAACCCTCCTTTTGAAACTTCTGGTTTTTCAGGGCCGTTGCCATTTTCGAAGGATTTTAAGTTTTCTTATTATAGAGTTAAGGAGCATCATTTAATAGGCTATAATCTTTTAAAAGTAATTTTACCTGGTTCATCGTGTTTGGTAACGCCCATCTCTCTAGTCGGGCACTTATATAAATGCAGCAAAATTGGTATTTTTACCGTTCCTGATAGAAACCTTAAGCAAGAAAATTGGGATTATATTTTGGTGGATATAAAAAATCTTGATTTCTCCGGTACTGATAGAAATGTAGTAGAGGCTAAAATTAAGGAATTGATTAATATGAAGCTTTATAATGTGTTGGAATCCCAGGATGGCTGGATGCTTTTAAGAAGGGTGAATTAACAGGAATTATTAATATGTTAGAAAAAAGCCGGTTATTATGAGTATTAGCAAAGTTAGTATTATAAGAAATAGATATTTCTTATTTTTTATTTTAGCCGTATTATTTTTATTTGTTCGTATCAGCGTAATGTTGACATCGGAAAAATTAATCTCTCAGGGTGAAGAGCCTTATGTAGGGACTATCGCGCAGGGTATAATTACAGGATGGGCATGGCCGGTGTGGGATTTTCAGGTACAACCATATCACGGAGGTTCTCTAGTTAATGGTCTAATTGCGGTTCCTTCATTTATATTATTTGGCCCGTATATGATTTCATTAAAAGTGTCGGCCATCTTGTTTTATTTAATAACAATGGTTTTCCTTTTTTCGCTTCTTGACAAGCATTTTAATCTAAAAATAGCCTTAATTGCCTCACTTCTTTATATCTTTTCTCCCCCATTGTTTACGGCTCGATCTTTAATTTTTAACGGATCACTTGCGGAGACGGTTTTTTTTAGTTCAGTAGTACTTTTGATATTTTTTAATTTAATTTTTAATAAAGCCAGATTAAAAAACTATATTTTATTGGGCGTTTTTAGCGGATTTAGTCTTTGGTATTCTTATGCGAATATCCTGAGCATAATTACTTATACCATTATCTGGTTTATCAAAGATAAGAAATTTTTCTTGGACAAACGGTATGCCGCATATTTGCTATTTCTTTTGATCGGATTAATCCCATGGTTTGCGTTTAATTATAGCAATAACTTTTCGGGTTTAGGAATCTTGAGGAACAACTATAATACCTTATGTAGTTTAACACCTTTTTATTTCGTAAATAAAATTGGAGGATTAATTTTTGCAAGTGGGTGGAAAATTTTTATTTTTGATAATTTTCTACCCCGCAGAATAGGGGATATTTTTAATATTATATACTATCTTATTTTTTTGGCCTCTTTTTTATTTATTTTCTCTTCTATAATAAGTAAGTTTTTTAAGCCGGTTAAATTTCAAGAAAACTCTTTCATTAAAGAGATGGGTATTATAATTTATCCGATAATTTTTATACTTATTTATGGGTTGAGTATTTATAATTTTGAAAGCACAGGGTATGGTATAATTGACTACCGCTACGCCGTGCTTTTATCCCCATTTATTTTTATTATCATCGCGCTATTTATAGACAAATTATATTCATCGCGAAATATTTTTGCCTCTACTGCAGGTAGAATTATATTTATTAGCTTATTAATCATAGGTATTTTAGGTAATGGGGCTTTTGTCCGTTCAATGGATTTTACAAATCGCTGGTTACGCATGAGTGCCTGTAATTACGAATTAATCGGGAATGTGGCAGCGCGTAGATATGGTATGAATATAATTAAGGCCAAAGACATGTTTAAAATGATAAAAGGTAACTCCAGCCTCCAAGAGGCATACAGGGGCTATGGACAAGGGCTAGGTAGATTGATAGGGGAAACAAAAAATTTAGCGAATTATATCAAACTATTTGATACTGTTGATTATGAATCTTTTAAGAACGAATATTTGTACGGGATTGGTTATGGGATTATAGAATCTATTTCGAACCACAAGCAGGGTATTGAGCAATGTTTATTAAGTGTGGATAGAAGCAGTATTAATGATTTTGATAAAAATCGCGTAATTTTTGGTATGTTAGAAAGGATCTTAGTGCATGAGCATGGCCTTCTATCCCTTAAAGATACGCTTGAAATACTACCTTTTAAATATCACGCTTTATCTTATGTTTTTTACGCGGTTGATGCGTGTCGTAAAGGAATATCTGATAATTGTTGCAGTATTTGTAATGATGCAGAAAAGCCTTATGAGAGGTATTGCTATATGGGGATAGGAGGGGGTGTTGCATCTTTTTATTCTGGTGATCAAAGAAAGATTTTAAGTTTTTTTAATAAATTTAGTTACGATAAATTTAAATATTTAATGGATGGTGTTGCCGTATATTTTTATAAAATTAATGGTTTTAATAAGGAAATGCTAAAGGCAAATTTACCTTTGGAATGGGAAAGCCGAAGGGATGATTTTTTAAAGGCGGCGGATAATTTTGATGTTATTAAATTCTTCAATAAGAATGAAAATTAAACAAAATCGGCCAGTTATAAAAAAAATTACTTTTAATCGCTGCGTATCGTTTCATGATATTTGGGGTATGCGCTGGATGCTATTTTTAGTGGTTAAACGAATTATAAAACCAAGTATTTTTTTAAATTTATGCAATTTCGTTTATTCATATTTCGGGAAGTTCAACAAAGTATTTAACAAACCTTTTTATATGTTATTAGAAGTTAGTTCAAGATGCAATCTTAATTGTAAAATGTGCAAAAGATCACTATTTGATTTTAATAGAGCAATGCGAGATATGACATTTGAAGAGTTTAAAAAAAATATAAATAGACTTGAAAAATATCTTATTTTTATTGCTTTATGGAATTATGGGGAGCCTTTGCTAAATACTGAATTAAGCAAGATGATAAGATATGCTTCGGACAAAAAAATAATTACAATAGTAAATACAAATGGTTTATTGCTGGATCAAAATAAGGCCAAAGAGATACTTGTGTCCGGGTTAAAGTATTTAATTATTTCGCTTGATGGAACAGATAATGATGTTTACGGTGAGTATAGACAAGGTGGTAATTTTTCTCTTTTAAAGGCTAATATTAAACAGTTATGCTGGATTAAGAAAAAACTAGGAGTAAGGTTTCCTATTATTGAATTGCAGTTTATTGTAATGCAGAAAAATGAGCATCAAATACATAATTTTCTTTCGTTAGCCAGAGATTGGGGAGTAGATAGAGCTTCTTTGAAGAAATTTAGTACACTGGTGAGATTTGAACAGCCAGAAATATTTTTACCAAAAAATGATTTATTCGTTAGTGATGTTTTTAAGGGGAAAGCAAATCCTATTAAAAATACCTGTTCTGCGGCTTGGTCTGGTATGGTGCTAAATTCAGACGGAAATATTGTACCGTGTTGTTCTGATTTTTTTTCTATTAGAAAAATGGGAAACGCCTTTCAGGAAGATATAAATGTTATTTGGAATGGCGAGGATTATATTAAGCTACGAAAAGAAATGAATAGTACTAAACATGTTCCTGAAATATGTAATGATTGTCCGCATACTTATGGGCAGGAGGGGGATTTTATACTAACAAAGAATTTTTGATTGTTCTGTACGGAAAGTATTTTTGTTAGCTAGATTGTACAATCTAATGTCTGTGTTACGTAGGTTTTAGTCTATTAGGGTAAGGTGGATTTCTAGGATGACTCCTAATTAAAAATTACCAAATTTTTGTTATTTTAGCTATAATAAAGCTAGCAAGGTAAGCAAGTACGAGTGCAAAACAACAAAATAAAACCTTAATTAAAAAAGGAGCCGAAATGAAAAAAAACAATATTTTTCTATTTTTAGTTTTATCGATTATGGTTTTCTTTTTATGTTCCAGCGTTTTAGCTCAGGAAGTTGGTACTACCCGTATAGATGACAATGCTGTAATAGGAGAAGTTGATTCTACTAGTATAAATAAAAATACTACAGCGGAAAAAGTTGATACAACCGATAGCGATAAAAATGCTATTTATGAAATGATTACTGATTTTATTAATAAACTTGTTTCTAAGAATTTTGAAGGAATGTTTGGATATGTCTCCTTGAACTATGGTGCAGAAAGTAATAGCAGCTATAATATGTTTAAAGAGGATATGGAAAGTAGTTTATTTAAAGCCTTAAGGGATTCCTCAGTTATAATTTCTAAATGTAGTATCATAGATATAAATAAATTTAGCATTAATAATGATGTGGCTGATTTCTATTTAAATTTTTCTTGTGAAGGCCTGGATTTAAATAATATTAATGATACAGGGCGTAGTTTTAAAAAAATAGTAAGAGTAACTAAAGAAAACGGCACTTGGAAGATAAGCGAATGGCAGAGTGATGTTGAGAGTTACCTCCCGGAGATTAAAGAAACAATTAACAAATTTATAAATAATATTTATTCCAATAATATTGATGAGGCCATTACTTATGTTTCATCGCGATATACTGATAAAGTAGGTGATTATAATAAATTTAAGGAAGAAATAAGGAATCGCTTTTCTTCTCAGTTGTTATTAATGTCATGTAGTAATTTTATAATAAAAAAATATAATTCTTTTTTTGAAGATGAAGTTCGGTTATCCATCAGTTTTGAATGCAAAGAAATCAAAGAAGGAGAATCTGCGTCAGAAGTTGCTAATAAAGAGATGTTCTTTTGCCTAAAAAAAGAAGGCAATGTTTGGAAAATTTCTAATTCCTCGCTACTTAGTAGTTAATCGTTATTAACACAATTATATATTCGTTACATTAAGCAGGTAAAGTTTTTTTATTAACTCTTATTAAATTATGGATTATCAAATATTATTGATAATAATTTAACAGTTAAAATTTTGTGAAATACCTATTGTTTTAAAAGATGAAGCTAAGTATAGTCTGTCCGGTATGTAATGAAAGAGATAATTTAGAAGAGTTGATTGATCGGGTTTTTTCTGCGTTGCCTGATTTATTTAAGAATAATAATGCGGAGTTGATTTTTATTGATGACGGCAGTAATGACGGTAGTAGGGGTTTGATAGAAAGCCTCTTAAAAAAAAATAGCAATATTAAGTTATTAATTCATAATGAAAGGAAAGGGCAGGCAGCAGCTTTAAGTTCAGGTTTCTTTTTAGCTGGCGGGGATATAATTATTACTATGGATGCAGATTTACAGGTTTTTCCAGAAGATTTACCGCTTTTTTTGGATAAGATGGATAAAGGATATGATCTTGTTAATGGAGTAAGATCCGATAGGCAAGAAAGAGCAATTTTAAGATTATCTTCTAAATTCCTTAGTTTGTTAATAAGTATTATTTTAAATATTAATATAAATGATGCAGCCAGTAATTTTACTGCAGTCAAAAAGGGATTTGTTAAGAACTTGTGCTTGTTAGCTAATGATCATCGTTATATTATCCCCATTATTAAAAGCCGCGGGGCAATTAAGATTACAGAAGTAAAAGTACGGCATACTATAAGGCAGAAAGGAAAATCTAAGTATAGATTATTAAAGATTGTGTCTGCTATACCTGAGCTATTTTCGTTTTATTCAAGATTTAAGAGAGGTTATTACTGCGTAAATTAAAAGCTATGAATACGGTATTAATTATAGGAGGAGCTGGTTTTATAGGTGGATATTTGAAACGATGTATTTTGAATGCAGGGGATAAGGTTATTGTTTTTGATAATTTTATGGCAAGATCACTTATTCTTTCTGATTTCTATGATCGTTATAATCAAGATAGATTGTTTAATAATAATTCTAAGAATATTATTGTAAAGGGAGATATTAGGGATGATTGTTTACTGAGAGATGTCATTTGGAAATATCAGCCTGATTTTATTATTCACCTTGCTGCTGTATCCGATCCTAATATTGCTTTGCGATTACCCGGGGAATGTCGGAGTATTAATGTGGAAGGATTGAATAACGTATTTATCGCAATGGAAAAGGTTCCTAAAATTAGAAAATTTATTTTTGTTTCTTCGAGCTATGTCTATGGTGATTTTGAATATGAACCGGCAGATGAATTTCACCCTTTAAAGCCTAAGCATATATACGGCATAACTAAAGCCGAAGGGGAGAGGATGACATGCCGATTTTGCAAAGAAAATAATATTGATTATACAATAATTAGGCCTACGGCTGTTTATGGAGTTGGAAGTAGCTTAGAGAGGGTTTGTTGTAAGATGATAATTGATGCATTGACTAAAAAAGAATTAATAATTCATAATAGTGGAGACCAAAGGCTTGATTTCACACATATAGATGATTTGATAGCGGGATTCATGAAAATTATATATAGCGATCATGCCAAAAATCAGATATTTAATATTTCCAGAGGCCGGGCTAGAAGCATAGGCGAATTAGCAGATTTGATCAGAAGCCGCATACCTCAAACTCAGATTATAAGTCAGATCCAAAAGCATAAAAAGCCGGCGAGGGGTGCTTTAGATATTTCGAAAGCCCGCAGTTTATTAAATTTTAATCCGTGTATAGATATAGAAGAGGGAATTCTGGACTTAATCGATGATTTAATAAAAATAAAGGACAATAATGATTTATTTATCCCGACCCTGCATTGATTATCGTGAAATACGCTCGGTAGCCAAAATCTTAAAGAGTGGATGGTTATCTAGCGGAGACATGGTAAGGGAATTCGAAAATAAATTTGCTGAGTTTATAGGGGTTAAGTATGCAATTTCACTTAATTCCTGTGCTTCAGCATTGCAGTTAGCTATACAAGTCCAGGAATTAAAAGGAGAAATTATACTGCCTAGTTTTACTTTTACAGCGTCGGCAAATGCTGTAATCAATGCCGGTTGTATACCACGCTTTGTGGATATTGAATATGAGTCTTGCAACATGGATTCCGAAAAAGTCGAAGCGTTGATTAATGAAAAAACAGTTGCTATAATGCCGGTGCATTACGCAGGTCAGAGTTGTAATATGGCTAAGATAAAAGCTATAGCAAAGAAATATGGCCTTATTATTATTGAGGATTCAGCGGAAGCAGCAGGTGCTATGTTTAGAGGTAAAAAGACTGGATCTTTCGGGATAGGGTGTTTTTCATTTTTCTCTACTAAAAACATTACCTGCGGAGAAGGAGGGATGGTAACTACTAATAATAGATATCTAAGGAATAAAATTTTAGCCTATTCATCTCACGGGATTGATAAAACGGCGCTTGTAAAGAGTAGACCGAATTGGTTCAGGGAGGCAAAATACGCAGGATTTAACTATAGAATGTCTAACATATTAGCAGCAATAGCGATGGTGCAACTCTCTAAAATAGAGGCCATGAATAATCAAAGGCGTAGTCTGGCTCGGTACCTTAGTAAAAATTTAAAGGGGATAGAAGAAATAAGCTTGCCTTTTGAGGATCCGCGTTGTTATCATGTTTATCAAATGTACACAATTAAACTAGATAAAAAAATAAACAGAGATTTATTTGTGGATAATTTTAGAAAAAAAGGAATTGAAGCTAGTGTCCATTTTTATCCGCCTCTTCATAAACAAAAAATATACAAAAGATATTTATACCCCGAGGACAATCTTTCCATTACTGAAAGAATATCTTCTAGTATTGTTACGTTGCCTTTATATCCGGATCTTCAAAAAAAAGACTTGGATTATGTAGTTTTGGAAATAAAAAAGTCATTGAGGAAAAATAGAGGATAAAAATTGCTAATGTCTTGTCAAGCGACCAAGGCAGTGATTGTTTTTCTAAATCTTCTGTAATGCTTCCCTGCAATGCTCCCCATTAGAATCGGCTCCTTTCTGGGGGTATCCCCATGAGCCATATTCTAACTTAAAATGCCTTGTTTGTTAATAGGGAGCAGCATAGTTTTTTAAAAAAGAAAGTTTAAGTTAATGCGGATATCTATATTGCAGAAGTTAGGACTAGTAGTGTTAGGGATATTCTTATTTTTTGTAGTTCTCGAGGTTGCCTTAAATATCGGTGGTTTTGTATTTTCGGCGTTGCGGGAATATCGAAAAGATCTTTCATTTAAACAAAAAGATGTCTATCGTATTTTAGCCCTGGGTGAATCTACAACTGCCGATGGAATGGAAGATTCTTATCCTAGCCAACTTGAGAGTATTTTGAATCAACGTAAACTGGGAATAGAGTTTAGCGTGTTAAATGATGGAGTGCCAGGAGCAGATAGCGCGTATATATTGTCGAGGTTGAAGGCCAACCTTGATAGATACAATCCTGATATGGTAATTGTTATGATGGGTATAAATGATCTTGGTAACCATATCCCGCGTGAAAATAATTCTAATTCAAAAGTTATGTTACTTTTGAGACGTTTAAAAACTTATAAATTGACAAGATTTATGTGGTTGCGAATTATAACTAAAATAAATGAGAAAAATGGTGATAATCGAAAGCTAGATGAAGGGCATGCAGAAGAAGTTAATTTTTCCATGGCTGAGTATAAACTTAAAAAAGCTACAGAGCTAAATCCTAATGATGATGTTTATGTCGCATTAGGTAGGCTTTATTCAGAATATTATAGAAGTATCGAGATATTTAATAATACCTCAAAGATAGATGAAGTAGCTAATCAAAAAAATGATTTAGCTTATATCGGGTATGGTTGTGTGTATTTGAATAAAAATAATATGATAGCTGCTAAATCCTCGTTTCTTAAGGCTTTAGAATTAAATCCCAGGAATGATTTTGCTTATATTGGCTTAGGGTGTGTTTATATGAACAAGAATGCTACCTTTGCAGCTGAAACTTCTTTTCTCAAAGCTTTAAAAATAAATCCTAAAAACAGTTTTGCCTATATTGAATTAGCTTGGCTTTTTGAGGAACAAGGGAGATTGTTAGATGCCGAAGAATTATTGAAAAAAGCCATAGATGTTGATCCTTACGATGATACAGCTTATGTAGAATTAGGTTGGTTACTTATGTTAAGAGGAGATTCTGCCTATGCTGAGGAGCTTCTTAAGAAAGCTAGGTATTTATACCCTTATAATTTTGGGGCCATAAAATATTTAGAGCTTATTAAGAATAAAATAAATAGTGTTAAGTTAATTAATAAAATGTTGACTTTGAGCCGTAGGAAGAAATGGGAATATATCGAGTTAAATAAATTCCGGAAATTAATTATGGCAAATAAAATTAGTCTTGCCGAAGAGTCATTTAAAAAAGCCATAGTTTTAAATGAAAGAAATAGTTATGCGTATTTTGAGCTATACAAAATTTATAAAGATAAAGGAAAAATTCTCGAGGCTGAAGAAGTGCTTAAGAAGGCCATAGAATTAAACCCTGGGGAGTTTTTGTTCTATAGTAAATTGGGGTGGCAATTTGTAATGGATGAGGATTTTGTTAAAGCTGAAGAGCTTTTTAAGAAAGCGGTGGAAGTAAATCCTAATAATGACAAAGCGTGGGGGCTTTGGTAACTATAGCTAAAGAGAGAAAAGATTTTGATGCTATGAGGGAATATTATAAAAAAGCAGATGGCTTGAGGTTTCAGTATTATAACCCTGTGACCATAGCTAATTACAGAAAAATAAAGAATATTCTAGAAAAAAGAAAAATTAAATTAGTTTGCGTGCAGTACCCTGTCCGGGGTATTAAGCCATTAAAAAGTATATTTATTGGGCAAGAGGACGTTATATTTGTAGATAATGAAGAAATATTCAAAAAAGCGTTATTAAAAACTAGCTATAAAGAATATTTTACTGATATGTTTGCTGGAGATTTTGGCCATTGTACTCCTAAAGGAAATAAGCTTTTAGCTGAAAATATAGCCAATGTTATATTAAAAGAAGTATTTAAGAAGTAGATTACTTGAGTACGCCAGGAGTAGAAATAAAAGTTCTTGAAAGCCAGATTATCTAGTGTTAAACTATCACTCACAATTCCCCCTTAGCTCAGTTGGTAGAGCAGGAGACTGTTAATCTCTTTGTCCTAGGTTCGAGTCCTAGAGGGGGAGCCAAATAGGACTTGAACCTTGTGATTTTGCAAGGTTCGAGGAAAGCCTTCTACAAGCAAATGACTTGCAGAGGGTTTTTTGTTGAGGTATAATCGGTTTATGAAATAATAATAGAAATATAACTATTGGGTGAACTTAAACAGATGATTACGGCTATTTTTGGTAATTTAGCTAAAGCTGTAGTTGATCTTAAATGGAAGGGATTAAATATGTTTAAGAAAATTTCGGTTTTTGTTTTTTCGGGGTTATTATTGTTAAATATGTATGGTTGTTTTGTTTTATTAGCAGGAGCAACTGGTGGCGTAGGAACTGCAGCTTGGCTATCGGGAAAATCATCGCAGGAATTCCATGCTTCTTATGAGCGGACTACGGATGCCGCTAAAACAGCCCTGCGTTCGCTTAGGTTAGAAACAATAAAAGAAACCAAGGAAGAAGATGTCACACAGCTAAAGAGTGAATATACTGACGGTAAGGATATTTGGATCGATATTCGCAAAATTACCGATAATTCTACAAGAGTAGAGGTTCGCGTAGGTGGGGTTAAGCCGGATAAGGTAGCCGCGGATAGAATTTTAAAAACAATACAGAGCTATTTGTAATTTTTCCTTATGCTTATTTTGTATTAAGGAATGCTAAGTTAATAATGAGTAAGACATAGACTTTAATTTACAATGAAGATATTAGGGATTTCGTGTTTCTACCATGATAGCGCAGCGTGCATAGTAAGCGATGGGAAAATTATCGCCGCTGTACAAGAGGAACGCTTTACCCGCAAGAAGCATGACTCTAGTTTTCCTATTAATTCAATTAATTATTGTCTTAAGGAAGCAGGGGTTAATGCTAAAGGTTTAGATTTTGTTGTATTTTACGATAAGCCCTTTATTAAGTTTGAGCGTATTTTAGAGACCGCGCTTAGTTATGCCCCAAGTGGCATAACTCAATTCATTTCCGCAATTCCTATTTGGCTTAAACAAAAGCTCTGGACTACTGAGATAATCAGAAAAGAACTAGGTTTTAATGGGAAGATACTTTTTACCGAACATCATGAGGCTCACGCTGCAAGCGCCTTTTATCCTTCACCTTTTAAGGAAGCTGCGTTTTTGACAATAGATGGAGTGGGGGAATGGGAAACTGCAAGTTTTGGAGTGGGTAAGGATAACAATCTCGATATCCAGCAGTATCTTAGATTTCCACATTCATTAGGTTTATTATATTCAGCGTTTACCTATTATACGGGTTTTAGGGTTAATTCCGGAGAGTATAAGCTTATGGGGTTAGCTCCTTATGGCAAGCCTTTATATAAAGATGTAATTCTTAAAGAACTGGTTGATCTAAAAGATGATGGTTCTTTTAAGCTGAATATGAAATATTTTGGTTTTTGTAATAGTCTGCGTATGACCAACTCACGTTTTAACCGTTTTTTTGGCATTCCGCCAAGGAAACCGGAAACGAAAATAACTCAAAAGTATATGGATATAGCTGCTTCTATGCAGTATGTTACAGAAGAGATTATGCTTAAGATGGCCGGGCATATCCATAAAATTACTGGACAGGATAAGCTTTGTCTTGCTGGAGGAGTAGCCTTAAATTGCGTAGGGAATGGCCGAATTTTACGTGAAGGCCCATTTAAAGAGATTTGGATACAACCGGCTAGCGGTGATGCAGGTTGCGCATTAGGCGCGGCTCTTTTAGTTTGGTATAAATATTTGGGTAATAAGCGTAGCGCTGACGGAGTGAATGATGCTCAAAAAGCTTCGTTATTAGGCCCGTCTTATAGCGATGATTATATTGAAAAATTTTTAAGTGAACAAAATATTGCTTATCGGCGTTTAAGTTACAGTGATATTGTGAAGGAGGTTTCGGGTTTAGTTATTAAAGGTAAGGTTATTGGCTGGTTTCAGGGGAGGATTGAGTTTGGGCCGCGAGCCTTGGGCGCAAGAAGCATTATTGGCGACGCGCGTAATGCAGATATGCAGCAAAAGATGAACCTTAAAATAAAATACCGAGAATCTTTTCGGCCATTTGCCCCTACAGTTTTGAAAGAGAAAGTTTCAGAATGGTTTGAGTTAGATAAGGAAAGCCCGTATATGCTTTTAGTTGCACCCGTGAGAAAAGATAAACGCACGAAAATTGTTGATGAATTTAGCGGGCTTGATAAATTAAAAACAGTGCGTTCTCTTATTCCCGCAGTTACCCATGTGGATTATTCCGCCCGGATTCAGAGTATAAAAAAAGAGGATAACCAGCTTTACTATGATATGCTTCAGGCTTTTTATCAGAAAACAGGCTGTCCGGTGATTATTAATACCTCTTTTAATGTCAGAGGTGAGCCTTTAGTTTTGACTCCTGAGGATGCCTTTAAATGTTTCATGCGCACAGAGATGGATTATTTAATGCTGGGGAGTTTTTTGTTAGATAAGTCAGACCAACACTTGACAGAGAAAGATGCGGGTTGGCATAAAGAATTTAAATTGGACTAAGTATGTTATTAATTTTATCTAATTTGCTAAAACAGATATACAAGGTTTGGATGCGTTTTGCGCGTATCTTAAGCTGGATTAATACAAGAATCATTTTGGTGATTATGTTTTATTTGGTTTTCACGCCAGTAGGTTTAGTGATGAGGTTATTTAGAATTGATTTGCTGGAGAGAAATAAAAATAAAGGATCTTATTGGAAAAAGAAGGAAAGAAAAGATTTTAACTTTTTAGATTATGAGAGGAGATTTTGAACTAATGGGTAAATTAGGTATTTTGAAAGAATTCTGGGATTTTTTAAGGGTAAGAAAAAAATGGTGGTTAGCTCCGATAATTATAATGCTTTTATTACTGGGGGCGCTAATTTTCTTTACACAAAGTAGCGCGCTTGCGCCTTTTATTTATACATTATTTTAAGAATAGTTTTATCTTGAAATTAGGCCCTTTATTGAGGTATAATTAAACCATGGAAACA
>JBAXLM010000008.1:0-36502 GCA_037134795.1 Candidatus Omnitrophota bacterium
CATTTTAAATATTTAATAAGTATAGCAAAAATATACTGCTTACGCAATAACAGAAAGAATTATCTAGCGGCTTTTTTGGCGAGGATATCAAATTCCACGTTTAATTTATTCGATGGGCCTTTAAAACTTAAAGTGGTATTCTTAAGAGTATGCGGAATAACATAAACACTAATAAGATTAGCGCGTTTATCTGCTAAGGTTAAGCTTATACCATCTAAAGATATAGACCCTTTTAAAAGACAATATTTCATAAACAAAGGTGGCACAGCAACTGCAAACTCTAAATTCCCGTTACGCAAAGATTTTCTGCGTACCAAACCCAAGCAATCAATATGTCCGCTAATAAAATGCCCAGAAACTCTATCTCCTACCTTAAGGCTACGCTCTAGATTTACCTGCTCGCCGATTTTAAGCAAGCCAAGATTAGTGCCTTTAAAAGTCTCAGGCATAACTTCAAAACTAAAAGAATTATCTCCAAGAGAAACTACAGTCAGACACACTCCATTAACTGCTATACTTTCACCAATCTTAGTATCTTGCAGGGTTTTGTCGGCAGTAATTTCAAGAAGCTTCATCGCGCCTGATTGCGCAATTCTTTTAACTTTTCCCAATTCTTCAATAATGCCCGTAAACATCTATTTTATATTTGCTTCTACAAGCAACTCCTCAGCAAAGCGTTTAAACTTTATATCTCGCAACTTTATCGCCTGATCTACGCGTTTTACCCCTTTACCCATTACCGAAGAAACAGCGTCTTTGCCACCAATAATCTTGGGACTAATAAAAAATAATACCTTATCCACTAATTTTTCATCGAAAAGAGAACCGATCAATGTTCCCCCTCCCTCAACAATAATATTAGCTATTTTTAACCGGCTAAGTTTCCTTAAGGCATCACGCAAATTAATTTGGCCAGATTTCTCTTTTACCTCAATTACCTTTGCTTTCTCAAATAATCTCTTGCGATTATCCGTCTCCTGGCCAGGACGGCTAGGTAAAGTTATAATAATCACTTGGCTATTGTTAGCAAAAATATTAGCATTTTCAGGCGTGCTTAAATTACTATCAACGATTACCTTAATCGGCTGTTTCCCGGAAAACCAAGCATTTAAACGCGGATTATCCCTAAGCACAGTATTTACTCCCACCATAATCGCATCATAATCTTTACGTATTCTGCGCACAAAAGCGCGTGACTTATCCGAGGTTATCCATTTAGAATCACCGCAATATGTAGCAATGCGGCCGTCAAGAGATTGCCCAACCTTGACTGTAATAAAAGGAAGCCCGGTAGTAATATATTTTACAAAACTTTCGTTTATCTTACCCAGCTTATCAGCTAAAATTCCTACTTTAATTTTAATATTACTTTGCTTAAGTAACATAATGCCTTTGCCATTATTTAAAGGATTCGGGTCAATCATGCCGACAACCACTTCCTTAACCCCACTTTGAATTATTCTATTAACACAAGGCGGAGTTTTTCCAGTATGCGCGCATGGTTCAAGCGTAACATATAAAGTTGCCCCTTTTACTTTGTTACCTGCCTGGTCTAAAGCAATAATCTCTGCGTGCGCAGATCCTGCTTTGGCATGAAAACCTTGGCCAATAATTTTACCCCCTTTGACTACCAACGCACCGACTAAAGGATTAGGGAACGTTTTTCCTTTTGCCTTAAGTGCTAATTTTAAAGCTAACTGCATATAATATTCATCATCTCTTCTCATAATCTTTTGGCAAGCCGTAATTTTTCTACTAATTCAAAAGGTATCTTAATCGTACCTAATTTTATATTTGGTTTTACACTACCATGAAAATCCGAGCCACCCGTAACGAGCAGGCCTAGATTTTTAGCTAAATCTAAATAAAAATTAACCTGTGATTGAGAATGTTCGGGATAATACACCTCCAGGCCTTGTAAACCGTAACTCACAAACTCAGTAATTAACTCATCGTTATCTAATACATAAGGATGTGCTAAAACAGCCACTCCGCCAGCTTCACTAATTAACTTTATCGCTTCAGGCACAGATAAATTAAAACCACAGACATAAGCTGGTGAATCATCCCCTATATATTTGCGAAATGCCTCAGCTGTTGAACCAACCCAGCCATCAAGAAGTAACGCTCGGGCAATATGCATCCTGCCCACTGTGCCACGGCCAGAAATATCAAAAACCGTCTGCGCATTAAGCTCTATCCCTAAGCTCTTTAGATTTTCTACAATTTTATAAACTCGCTCAACGCGGTTTTGCTGAACTAATTGCAATTTATCAAGCAGCCCCTGCTGGGTATAATCTAGAAAATAACCCAATATATGAATTTCCTGATTATTCTGTTGCGAAGTTAGTTCGATTCCAGGAATTATCTCTAAGGTAGTTTCCTGAGCTTCTTTTAAAACCTCTGCTATCGCGCCTACAGTATCATGGTCAGTTATGGCTATAGCGGATAATCCACGCTCAAGAGCTCCCTTAACTAATTGAGCAGGCGAAGAAGTGCCATCACTTTCAATGGTATGCACATGCAAATCCGCGTACTTCATTTCTCTTTCTCGATTTTTATTTTATCCAGTATGGCGTTGACAAACTTGCCAGACTCTGATCCGGAGTATTTCTTAGCCAGCTCAACAGCTTCGTTAATCGCTACTTTTGGCGGAATATCCTCCCGAAAAAGAAGCTCAAAACAACCTAAACGCATAATATTACGATCCACAAATGCCATACGCTCAAGCTGCCAATTCGCCGCATACAAACTAATTTTCTTATCAATCTCCTGCGAATGCTCTACTGTCCCTTTAAATAATTGCGCAGAGAAATCCTTTAGCTCTTCTGAGGAATCTTCATCATCTTTAGATTCCCAAAAGTTTTCAAAGATCTCCTGCCAGCCGCCCCGGGTGATATCAACCTGGTAGAGCATCTGCAATACATATTCTCTAGCTTTAGTTCGTTTTCGCACTTGTCGGAATCAAATTATTATTTTATCTGTTTCGTTAAATTTGCCATCTCAATAGCAGAAAGAGCAGCATCCTTGCCCTTATTGCCATCCTTAGAACCTGAACGCTCTACCGCCTGTTCAATGCTATCAGCAGTGATAATGCCAAAGATAACCGGAACACCGCTATCTAAAGAAACTTTCGCTACCCCTTTTGCAACTTCAGAAGCAATGTAATCAAAATGCGGAGTTGCTCCACGGATCACTGTACCTAGACAAACCAATGCATCAAATGCTTTGGTTTGCGCCATCTTTTGAGCAACTAAAGGAACCTCAAATGCACCAGGAACCCAAGTTAAGGTAATATCTTTTTCATCAGCACCATGCCTTACCAGAGTATCAATACAACCGCTTACCAGCTCTTTGGTCATGAAATCATTAAACCTTGAAGCGACTAATCCAAAAGTTTTACCTTTTGCTAACAAATTACCTTCGATTATCTTTACCATAACTTGCCTCCTCTTTTTTAAAGCTCTATTTGATGACCGAGTTTATCTTTTTTTGTTTTCAAATATTTATAATTTTCAATGTTCGGAACAATTTCTAAAGGTATACGCTCTGAAACTTTTAAACCATATCCTTGAAGGCCTACGATCTTACGTGGATTATTAGTCAATAATTTTATCTGCTTTACGCCCAAATCCACCAACATCTGCGCGCCAATACCGTAATCACGCAAATCAGCCTTATATCCTAAAGCCTCATTTGCCTCCACTGTGTCCATACCTTTATCCTGGAGATTATATGCACGCAGTTTCTCTACTAGGCCGATGCCACGGCCTTCTTGACTCATATAAAGGATTACACCTTTTTTCTGGCGACCAATAATTTCCATGGCTTTTTCTAATTGTCGACCACAATCGCAACGCAGTGAACCAAAAACATCTCCAGTCAAACACTCTGAATGTACGCGCACTAAAACCTCTTCATCTGACCAAACCCCCATGGTAAGAGCAATATGTGTCTGAGTAGTAGTTTTATCGCGATAAATAATCAATTTAAAATCTCCAAATCTTGTAGGAAGTTTAGTCTCTACAATTGACTCTATTAACTTCTCTGACTTACGGCGGTACTCAATTAAACTAGCAATAGTACAAATTTTTAAACAATGCTTCTTGGCAAATTCTAATAAATTTTCCATTCGCGCCATAGAGCCATCATCATTCATAATCTCGCAAATTACGCCTGCTGGATAAAGGCCAGCTAAACTCATAAGGTCTAAGCTTGCCTCTGTATGCCCGGCCCTAACCAAAACCCCTCCTCGACGAGCGCGTAAAGGAAAGATATGCCCAGGACGCACCAAATCTTCTGGTTTACTCTGCGAATTAATTAAAACTTCAATTGTCCTAGCGCGATCATAAGCTGAGATACCCGTAGTTACACCTTTAGCTGCATCAACAGAGATCATCCAAGCAGTCTTAAATGGGTCTTCCTTATTAGCCTGTAAAGTATTTTTTAACATGGGATCAAGCTCTAGAAAACGCAATCTTTCTTCTTCCATGGGAACGCAAATAAGCCCACGGCCAAACTTAGCCATGAAGTTTATATCTTTAGGGCCGACAGAAACAGCTGCCATCACCAGATCGCCTTCATTTTCACGATCCTCATCATCCACCACGATGACCATTTTACCGTTTCGTAAATCTTCTAATATTTCTGTAATTGAATTAAACACGGTTCTATCCTCAATAAATAAAAAACCCGAAACAAAACCTTCGGGTAAGTTGATTTCAATCTTCTCCCATCTGGACTTTCGCCATACGTATGGCACCATCGGCTCTGGAATCTCACCAAATCTGCCCCGCCTTTGGCTGGGCTCGCGGGCTTTACCGCCGGTCAGGATTTACACCTGCCCCGAAGATTAATTATTTAATAGTATAACAAAAAGAGCGGCCTTGTCAACACAATTAAAAGAAGCTATAATATGAATATGCTAAATAAAACAGCCAAACAACTCCATAATAAACTGATTAAGCACAAAATAACCATCGCTGTTGCTGAATCTTGCACCGGTGGATTACTCTCCAGCCTATTAACTAAATATCCTGGGGCCTCCGCTTATTTTCTCTTAGGCGTAGTTGCCTATAGTAATAATTCAAAAAAAAAGATTTTAGGTATACCTGAGAAAATAATTAATAAATATGGCGCAGTATCAAATAAAGTTGCGCTATTAATGGCAAGGAATATCCGCAAAAAAATAAACGCGGATTTTGGTATTAGTATAACCGGCATTGCCAGCCCCGTGAATGCGCAGCATTTTTACGGGGCTGGCCCAACAGGCGCAACGGCCATAAAACCCAAGGGCACAGTATATATTGGCCTATCCTTCAAAAACAAAACCTTTTCCCGATTATTTTTATTTCCTGGCAGGAGAGAGGATATTCGTAAGCATGCTGCCTTAAAGGCGATGCGTATATTATCCGCTAATTTATGAAATTTTAAAAGAAGCTAACTTTAGAATTATCAGAAGCACAATATTTGTATAGATACCAGCAATTAAATCATCCACCATCACGCCAACAGAACCACGTAAATGTTGTAATCTCCCAGCTGGATACGGTTTAAGCGTATCCAGAATACGAAATATAAAAAAAGCTAAAAAAAGTGTTTTTAAATTAATCGGCATAAAACTAAGCGCGATAAACATACCCGCTACTTCATCAATAACAATACATCCAGGGTCTTTCTTATCTAACAGATTCTCCATGCGTCCGCAAGTAAATAAACCCAAGACAACTACTGCTAAAGTAAATAAAAAATAGGTTGGAGAATTACTAGTTTTAAGCAGGCAAATTAATCCCACTGCGGCAAGGCTACCAAAAGTACCCGGAACATAAGGAAGATACCCAATAAAAAAAACTGAGCTAATTGCCTTAATAAAAAAGTTCCGTAGAAGGACAAATTTCATAGACGAGCAATTATCTTACGGTTCTCCCAAAGATAGGATAACCCGGAATAAAGTGTCAATCCCAAAGTCACTACCATCAACCAAAATATGCCTTGGCGGAAAATCCCCTCCCAAGCAGGATTCCAGGTTGAATATTTAAGCACGATCTCTTTAAGTAATATAAAACCTAAAATAGCAAATATTACAACCATTTGGGAAACTGTTTTATGTTTTCCTGCGCGCGCCGCAGAAAGCACCTTACCTTTATTTAAAGCAAACAGGCGTAAAGAAGTAATCAATATTTCTCTAGAAACAATAATCACAAACATCCAGGCATCAATTAACTGCATCTGTACAAATGCAGCAAAAGCAGCTAAAACCAGAATTTTATCAGCAATAGGGTCCATAAGCCTACCGAAATCCGTAACCATATTTAGGCGCTGGGCAATCATGCCATCGAACAAATCAGAAAGCGCGGCAAGTATAAAAACAATAAGGCTGGCAGCTTTAGCCCAAAGCCCCTGACAAAATAAAAAAAACATAAATACAAAAGTTAGCAAGATACGCGACATAGTTAAACGATTGGCTAAATTCATGATTTTACCTCCCCTACTAAGTCATATTCTAATGTATCTGTAATTTTCACTTTTACAAATTCACCTTTTTTTAATGCCTTCTTTGAATTTATATAAACCACGCCGTCAACTTCAGGCGCGTCATATTGCGTGCGCCCGAGATATGCGCCATCTTTCTCTTCCTCAACTAAAACAAAAATACTCTTTCCCAAAAACTTACTGTTTATATCAGTAGCAATGCCAGCCTGCGCCGACATAATCATATTAAACCGCTCATCTTTAACTTTCCTGGGAATCTGCCCCTTAAAATCATAAGCCGGCGTACCTTCCTCGCGTGAATAAATAAATGCCCCCAACCTTTCAAACTTTATATCCCGGACAAAATTAAGTAATTGCTTAAATTCCGCGTCGGTTTCCGAAGGGAAACCCACGATAAGCGAAGTACGCAAACAAACTCCCGGAATAACCTTCCTGATCTTCTGGATAAGAGCAATGATTTCTTTTTCAGTAATCTTACGGCGCATAAGCGAAAGCACGCGATTATTGATATGTTGAATAGGTAAATCAATATATTTACATATGCGCTTGCAAGCCTTAATCATCGCCAGCAACTCATCAGTAACTCTTTCAGGATTTAAATATAACAACCGGACCCAACCAATATCCGGCGTATTATCCATTATTTTTTTTAAAAGAGCTGTCAGCTGGCTTTGCTTATTCCGGTCCATGCCAAAACCCGTGATATCCTGGCCAATGATATTAAGCTCAGAAATCTTTTCGCTATTAAAACGTTTAACTTTATTAATTATTGATAGTTCGTCAAGGCTAGTTAATTTGCCTTTAATCTTAGGGATTACGCAATAACTACAGTTATTAACGCAACCTTCGCATATTTTTAAATAAGCATAATGTGCCGGAGTTAAAGCAAACCTTTTTGTTTCATGGTTAAGCTCAAGTGTCCCCACAAAAGCATCAACCTCAGGCAACTGTTTTCTTAACTCATCTTTGTAACGCTGAGCTAAGCACCCGTAAACAATAATCTTTTTAATTTTCCCCTGTTTCTTAAGCTCAATTAAATCTAGAATTACGTCAATTGATTCAAGCTTAGCATCTTCGATGAAAGCACAAGTATTCACCAAAACAACATCCGCGCCTGTTACATCCTCAATAATCTTATAACCTTTAAAGTTAAGCCGGCCGGTTATGCTCTCTGCATCAACTAAATTCCTCGGGCAACCTAGGCTTAATATCCCTAATTTTTGCTTCATTAAGAAATTTTCAGGCCTTCTTTATTAATAATGATATTCTTTAAAGGCTGGCCGTGGCGGCCAAGGTTAGAAAAACGCTGATCATTGACCTGCAATTCTACTGCACCGGCATCACCAAGGGAGAGTTCAATTTTTTCCTTAGCTGACCAACTTTCAGACCTACCTCGTGCAAGTACTCCATGGAAAACAACTTTCCCGTCAACTTTAACAGAAATCCAAGATTTATCACGCGCAAATAAACCTAATGTAAAACCTTGAGTTATCCCTTTGGCCATTTTAATTTGCGTTGAGGTAGCGGTTTTTGGCGTGGGCCTAGAAAGAACAATCTTTGCTTTATTAGCTGAATGTTTAAACTTAGATGAAATAAACTTAACTAAATTAATCGTTAAGAATAAAAAAATTACCGCTAATGCGATAGATACAATTACTTTCTTAAAATTAGGCGATGGCTTCATTGCGTTTAATTTTACAGAAGCATCCTTAATAAATGCTAGCTTACCTTGTGCGCGCTGGCCAATATCCCTGCCAACAGTTGCATTTAATACCGGCTTATGGGTTAGATTGGTTTCACCAACATAATCTTTATAGTCAAGGCCAAGATAATTACAATAAATCTTAATAAAACTTTTAAGATATATAGGGCTTAAATCAGATAAACTGTCCCCCTCAACCGCACGCAAAACATTAACATGGATTTTTGTTTTTTTCTGTATATCCTCAAGCGTCAAACCTCTTTCTTGACGGATCTTTTTTAAACGCGCGCCTGCCGTTTCAATATTCATTATTTTTCTATTCCCTTTGCCCACCAGGGCACACCCGCGCAATACCTTATAAGCGCGGGGTGTTACCGCCCGTTAAATCCCGAAGCCAAGTTTGGCGGTCAACCAAAATCCTACGCGGCTTGCTTCCTTCAAATGGGCCGACTAAACCTTCCATCTCCATGGTATCGATTATACGCGCAGCACGCGTATAACCTAAACGCATACGCCTTTGCAATATGGAAACTGAAGCCTGATTGCTTTCCATGATTACGCGCACTGCCTCATCATAAACCTCATCCTTTTCTCCATTAGACAGATTATTCTTTTGCTGCTCTTTAAGAATTTCATCGTCGTAAACTGGCGCGCCTTGCGCTTTGATAAACTCCACAACTCGTTCAATCTCTGCATCCTTAACCAAAGCCCCCTGAATACGCACAAGATCTTCTTTGCCTGGCTGCAAGAAAAGCATATCTCCTTTACCTAATAAAGTCTCCGCGCCATTCATATCCAAAACTGTGCGCGAATCAACTTTAGAGGCGACCTTAAAAGATACTCGCGCAGGCAAATTAGCTTTAATTACGCCGGTAATAACATCCACGCTTGGCCGTTGAGTAGCTAAAATTAAATGTATGCCTACTGCGCGTGACAACTGTGCCAGTCGCGTAATCGCATTCTCAATCTGATCGCGTGCCACACTCATCAAATCCGCGAATTCATCCACAATAACTATAATATAAGGGATCTTTTCCTGTTTTGCATTATACGCCTCAATATTTCTTACCCCTTCTTTGGCGAGCAGCTGATAGCGATTCTCCATCTCAAGAACCACCCAATTAAGCGCAACCGCCGCCTTCTTGGCATCGGTTACAACCGGGCATAAAAGATGCGGCAGGCCATTAAAAGGCATCAACTCAACCATCTTGGGATCAATCATCAAAAACTTTAAATCATTGGGTGATGCTCTAAAAAGCAAAGATAATATACAAGTGTTTACGCACACAGTTTTACCTGAACCAGTAGTTCCGGCAATCAAAAGATGCGGCATATCATCCAGATCGCCAAATACTGATCTACCGGTAATATCTTTACCTAAAGCTAAAGTTAAAATTGATTTCTGTTTATGATATTCGCTACTTGTAAGCAAATCTTTAATGCAAACTAAAGTACTCGTTAAGTTAGGGACTTCTACGCCCACCCTTCCTTTACCTGGAATAGGCGCAATAATTCTTACTGATTGAGCTTTAATCGCAAGAGCAATATCATCGCTTAAGGCTTCTATGCGATTTATTTTTACTCCCGCGGCAGGTTCAAGCTCATAACGCGTAATTACCGGGCCACGGATAATATCTGTAACCTTAGCAAGAATCCCAAAATCTTCTAATGTATCTTCTAAGATTCTCGCGCTAGCTTCAAGATCTTCTTTAATTTGCTTAGTATCCGGAGCAGGCGGCTCATCCAATAAATTAATTGAAGGCAAATGATAATCGCCGATCTTTAGCTCACTGGATTTTTGTTTAATTTTTTCTTCTTGCGGTTTGCCCTTAAACTGAATATTTACCTTTTGCTGCCCAGAGGGCTCCGGCATAAATATCCTAGGCTTAGATAAAGATGCAGCAATGGGTTGGGCTTCTTTCTTAAGATGAACTTGCGTTGCCTTCTGCTTGCTGACATGATTAGAGAATTTAAATAAACCAAAGAAAATAGATTTTCCTTTCTCGAATATTTTTAAAAAAAGAGATGAAATAAGAATCTCAGTAACTAAAGCTAGAGAAAGAATAATAAAGGTAATAAAAATAATGAACCCGCCTAAACGGCTAAAATAGGTAGTTACAAAATTAGAAGTAAGCGCACCCAGAAAACCTGCGCTATGGAATCTAAGCATATCGTTAGTTAAATTGAACATGCCGATAAGTGAACTTACGGATACCAAAAACACAAACATTCCAAGTAAACGTGGAACGCTTAAATAGGGTTTATCCTGGCGGAAATATTTAATTCCCAACATAATAACCAGAAATGGAATCAAAAAACTTGAGATATTGCCGATTAGAAATACGATTAATCCGCCTAAGTAAGCGCCGAAAACTCCTAGAAGATTTTTGGGGGGGAAATTAGGATGCGAGCTATAAAACACAAGGTCAAGACGGTCAAAACGCAAAAGGCTGATAAGTACCATCAGCCCTGCTGCTACTAAAACAACGCCCTTAACCTCATTTATTCTTCTTTCTCTCACTTCTGAAATTAACTGCTTTACTCTGCCTGTTTCTTACTTAAATTAATTCGGCCTAATTCGTCTACGCCGATAACTTTAACCTTAAACTCGTCGCCGACTTTAACAATATCTTCCACTTTCTTTGTAAATGTTGCGGACAATTCGGAAACATGCACCAGGCCTTCTTTGCGCGGAGCAATCTCCACAAACACACCAAACGGCATAATACGTTTTACCTTGCCTGAATAAATCCTGCCTACCTCAACATCCTCAGCAATTGCCTTGATCATCCTGATCGCCGCTTCTGACTTTAAGGCGTCAGTAGAACCAACCAAAACTGTTCCGTCATCCTTAATATCAATACTAGCGCCTGTTGCAGCAATAATCGCTTTGATATTTTTCCCACCCGGGCCAATCAACTCGCCGATTTTTTCAGTATTTATTTTTATTACATCAATGCGCGGGGCAAAACTAGAAAGCTCATTCCGCGGAGCAGTTAACGCGCTATTCATTTTATCCAAAATAAAAAATCTTCCTTCTTTAGATTGGGCAAGGCACTTTTTTAATAAATCTAAAGATATCCCATCAATCTTTAAATCCAACTGCACTGCAGTAACGCCGTCTCGTGTGCCGGCAACCTTAAAATCCATATCGCCAAAATGATCCTCTAGCCCGGCAATATCAGTTAAGATAACTTCTTTTTCCCCATCTTTAACTAAACCTAAGGCCACCCCGCCCACAGCTTGCTTAATCGGTACCCCAGCATCCATTAACGCAAGTGTAGCCGCGCAAACAGAAGCCATGCTGCTTGAACCGTTAGACTCTAAAATTTCAGAAACAACTCTTATGGTATAAGGAAATTTTTCTTTTGAAGGCATAACCGCAAGCAACGACTTTTCCGCTAAAGCGCCATGCCCAATTTCACGCCTCCCAGGGCCACGCACAGGTTTTGTCTCACCGACACTAAAAGATGGAAAATTGTAATGCAGCATAAAAGATTTTTTCTTTTCTCCCTCTAATGCCTCAACCAACTGCTCATCTTGACCTGTACCTAAAGTAGTTATAGCTAAACTCTGAGTTTGCCCGCGAGTAAAAAGGCTTGATCCATGAGTACGCGGCAACACAGAAACTTCACAGCTAATTGGACGAATCTGTGTAAAAGAACGCCCATCTATGCGCGCATTCTCATGTAAAATCATTCTACGTACCTGCTTCTTCTCTACTTCATGAATTCCAGTACGAATATCAGCTGCTAAAAATCCTTCGCCAACTAACTGTATTTCTAATTCTTTAGTTAATAAAGCGACTTCTTCTTCGCGCTCATCTTTTCCGCTCAATTTATATACATTTTTTAATTTCTCTTCAGAAAGCGATTCAATCTTCTGCATAAGCGCTGCATCAACCGCCTTAAGTTCAATTTTTGCTTTCTTTTCTCCATAAAGCTTGCAGAATTCTTCTTGCATGCTTAGAATAGGCTTTAAGCTATCCATACCAAACTTTACCGCCTCAAAATAAATCTCTTCAGAGATCTCATTAGCCCTTGACTCTAACATCACTACGCCCTGGCTATTACCGGTAACCACAACTTCTAAATCTGCCAACCCAATCTGGGTATAGGTAGGATTTAAAACGAATTCATTATTTACTCTCGCTACCCGGCAAGCAGCTATTGGGCCCTTAAAAGGAATGCTGGAAATAGATAAAGCCGCACTTGCGCCAATTAATGCCAAAATATCAGATTCATTCTCCCCGTCACTTGACAAAACAATAGCCATAACCTGAACTTCGTTTAAAAAACCTTCAGGGAATAGCGGACGAATAGGACGGTCAATAAGACGACTTGTTAAAATTTCACTTTCTGAAGGCCGGCCCTCACGTTTAAAAAATCCTCCGGGGATCCTGCCTGCCGCGTATGTTTTCTCCTGATATTCTACTGTTAAAGGGAAAAAACCCTGCCCCTCGCGTACTTCACGAGACATGCAGGCAGTAACCAAAACTACTGTTCCGCCATAAGTAACAGTAACCGAGCCATTGGCCTGCTTAGCCATTCTACCCGTCTCTAAAATAAGGTCATTTGACCCAAATTTAATTTGTAAACTTTTATTTTGCATTATTCAGCTCTCTTTTCTTTGTGGATTAAGCCTTGAAGGCTTTATTTCCTCAATTTAAGTTTTCCCAAGACCTCTTCATACTTCTTCATATCTTTGTCCTTGAGATATTTGAGGAGTTTGCGGCGCCTACTTACTAGTATGAGCAGTCCATGGCGAGAATGTAAATCCTTCTTATGTGCTTTGAAGTGATCACCTAAACCGTTAATTCTCTCAGTTAAAATTGCTATCTGAACCTCAGCAGAACCAGTATCCTTGGAATGCACCTTAAAATCATCAATCAATTTTGCTTTCTTTTCTTTTACCAAAACCAATTTCTTCACCTCCCTTATGTTCGATTATATGTTAATTAAGTTAGCAAGTCAATAAGTTATCTTTTTTATTTTTTATTTAGAAGCTCAATTACCTTATCTAATTTCTGAATTACCAATACGCTAAAATATACAAACCAAATAGTTAAAGCCAGTGAAATTAACCCGCCAATAAAACTCAATCCATACCCCATATCCCCTCCTTTTTCAATGTGCGAATTTGAGCACCTTATGATCCTGTTTAACGAAATCCCGCCGAATATACCAAAATTGTCGCAAGAGAATTTTGGTATATGTTATGAGGCGGGATAATTTGAGTATTGTATCACAAGAAAATGATTATGCAACCTCAATTTCGCGGATTTTCTTACGTTTAGATTTTTTATCTGAATGCCGGCGCTTATGTTCAAGCACCCTTAATTTAATGTTTTTGGGTTTTTGACGCGACTTACGCATAATTTTTGCCTTAATCGACTGCTTTTGTAAAAGGCCCTGCTTGATTCTATTTTCAATCTTACTCAAAAGTATATGCCTGGCAAGATTACGGTTAAGCAGTTGAGAACGCTGGCGCTGACACTTTACCTCTAGGCCCGTAGGCAAATGCTTAAGATACACACAAGTAGAGCTCTTATTAACATTCTGTCCTCCTGGGCCGCTTGAGCGGATAAAGCTTTCTATAATGTCTTCTTCGCGAACTCCTAAAGCCAGCATTTTCTTTTCTAAAGTCATAACTTCTTTCATGACAACTTTCATAACGACTACACCCCTATCTCCAAATCAAACTTTTTAATTAGAGCATCCAACTCTTTAATTAAAGGCATGGGAAGCATTTTTAAAACCTCAACCTCCTGCTTAAGCGAACGCAGTTGGCCTAAAAGCCGCCTGAGCGTAACCATCTTCCTTTTTTCCTGCGCCTCTTCCGGCTCTAACTCCTGCCGTGAGCGAATAATCACACCCAAATTTTTCTTTAACTCGACAGCATCGCGGCCTTTCTCAAAAATCTCTTTTTTCAGGTTATTATAATCATTCTCATCTAATACTTTCTTATTTTTCGCTTGACGCAAAATATCAACTGATTCATAACTTGGAATTTGCGCAGCCAAATTATTTTGAGCATAATCAGCTTTTAAATACTGCGGCTCTTCTTTTTCCAGGAAATAGTATGACTTAAGCAGTTTCATCGCTGTTTGCTTACGAATGCCTATTTCACGGGAAACATAAATATCAAAATTTATATACCCCCACTCTTTATACATTTTTTCTTTCCAAACTGAATAAAGTGAACGCCCTAACTCAATCCAGGAGCACTTAAAATTTTTAGCACTCTCAAGGATGTGATAGCGCAAAGAGCCTCTATCTAAACCCTCCATCTTCTCTTCTATATTTTTTAAAGATTTAGTTTTTGTCTCGTCCATTTGAAAACAAACCCTTTAACTCTTTTCCATAATCCTTATACTTATCTATAATTTTACTTACCTTATCTACTAGCTGTTCTGGAGACTGGTTACGAAGATTTTTAGTTGCCGCCTTTAAAATTATACTTTTTAACTTATCCTGGCTTATTGCCGGATTATCTAATCTAGTATCAATATCAAAAACTAAATGCAAATTTCCTTTAGTATCAGTAAACAGATCCAAGGCATTCTTCATTAAATCCAGGCCTAATTGCTGCTGTTCTTCTGCTGTTTCATAAACAAGCTGCGAAAGATTTAAATCCGTCATAATATTCAAAGCGTTATTTTTAGCTTTGAAAGTTGAATAAAGATCAAGCTTGGCTGATAAAAGTTTTTTGTTAGAAATAAAATCCCCATAATAAGGTGAAAAATTCGTTATATCCATATCTTTAACAGTTAGTTTCGCATCCATATCTTTGGCCAAATAATCAAGCCATCCGGAAAAAATAATATTGCCAAAAGGCTTTCCCGCGGAAGTTGCTAATTGCGCACTTAAGCTAAAATTTGTAGCCAGCGATAGTATCGGCAAAGAAACTTTAGCCACACTTACATCCAGCTTCTCAACAATTACCTGATACCCCGCAGCGCTTACCTTCCTATCCGTAAAAATTATTTTGCCGTCTTGCACTTTAAAACTAGTCAGATAAATTGCTAACGCTGAACCCTTCTGCTCTAAAACCGGCAAATTTAGCGTGCCATCTGACGATTGCACAAGATTAATCACCGGTTCTGTAATATTTAAACCGTGAATAACTATTTTACCGAATAATAAACTAATTAAGTTCGGAGAAAAAGATATTTTCTTGATACTGGCAAGATCACCTATCTCTAATTTTTCAAGTGTAATCCTAAGAGGTAAAGTTAAGCTTATCTTGCTTAAGGAAACTTTAACTTTTAGATTCTGCTGAAGCTGATCTTCAACAATCTTAGGCGCGTATACCGCGACCAAAATACTGGCCACAACAAAAATAGCCAGAAATATCGCAAAGATCAAAAACAAAATCTTAAATTTTTTCGGCATCTATACTTTCCCCTGCTTCCATAAGTTTAGCGCGTACAATATCCTTGAGTAAAACAAAATCGCCCGGGCCAAACCCATCAGTTTCTATAGCCGGAAGTACAGCAACTGTAGCCTTAACCTTAGTTTTAAAAATCCAGCTACCCTTAGGAATAGCATTATGCGTATTCCTTAAACAAATAGGCAGAATAGGCTTTTTTTCTTTAATCGCCAATTTAAAAGCTCCGTTTTGGAATTCACCCATTTGATTGCTTGAGCTACGCGTGCCTTCCGGAAAAAACAATACAGAGATATCTTTTTGTAACCACTTGCTTGCCTCTTGATAAACCTTTTTGATACTTGTAAAATCACCACGCAGGAGCTTAATATGTTTAATCAATCCGAGACACCAACCAATAAAAGGCACCTTAAACAAACTCGCCTTAGCCACCCATTTAAACTGCATCTTAGTCTGATAAAGCACAGCGATATCCGCCATGCTCTGATGGTTAGAGATAACTACATAAGTTCTTCTGTGGTCTATATTCTCAAGGCCGCCAACACTCACCTTCCAATAAGGGTTGAAGCCAATAATAGCATCTGACCACCAAAAACACTGCCGATGAGTAATCTTTTTTTTCTTATCAAAAGGGAAAAGCAGAATATTTAGAAAAAAGACCACGAAGAAAAGCAGAATAGTCAATAAACCGCTAACCAACCAGATGCCTATGGAAATAATTATATTCATACCCTTGATTCTCTACCTTGACTATAGCCCAAATAGCAGGAATTGTCAACTTTTGTCTTAACGCATTACCGCCTGGGGGCAAATTTGGTTATAAGCGCAATAAGTGCAGGCCTTATATTCGGGTTTGGCTGGATATCTTTGTTGTCGAATTCCCGCAGAAACTTCCAAAATATCCTCTTTTACGTCTCCTAAGTCATCTTCGCTAAGCTCATACCTGCCGATAATCCCTGATTCCAGGAAATATAACGCCACGGCAACCGGCAAAACCCCGGATATATGCTGGTAAGCCAAAGCATAAAGCGCCAACTGCTTGCTTTCCTTAACCCGCTTATCCGCATCTTTCTGAGCCTTAATCGCTGAGGTTTTGAAATCCATAATTACCGCGCCATCATGCTCCATATCTATACGGTCAAACCTACCGGCAATCTTATTATCCCCGATTACAAAAGAAAACTTTTCTTCAATAGACTTAGGCGTTGAATTGCGCCTTTCTTCATCCTTATAAAATCTAATTAAAGCCTCTCGGCCAATACGAGAACGCTCCTCCTGGTGGCTGACATCAAGAAATCCCTGAGGATCAAAATTAACTTCAAAACAATTCAAAAGATCATGCATCTCTATTTTTTTGCCCTCAAGCTTGCATAGCAAGTAGTGGCTAACTGCCTCATGCATTGCCCGGCCATAAATAACCGTATGATGCTCCATAATTGGCACGCGCAATATATTCACATATTTATATTTTAAAGGACAAGTCAGATAATCATCGATCTGATAGTAACTTAAGCTAACTAACTTTCCTTCTGGAATTTCTTGCGGGGCGCCTTTTGGCAATTCTTTAGCCGGGGCAAAACGCTGGATACTCTCAATGGCCGCGGTCTTTTTCTTTTCAGTATCCACCTCACGCTGTTTGCCCAAAGCCTCAAGCACAAACTGGCTTACCTTGCGCATTCGCTTGCCACCGTAATCTTGGGCGCTAGTCAGATACAACTCAACTTTCGCGCGCGTCATCCCCACATAGAAAAGCCTACGCTCCTCCTGTGTATGGAAATCTCCGCTGGGAAGAATTTCTTTAATTAAGCAATCCGGTAGGCTAATCTGCTGCGAACGTTTAGGAAGCGGAAATTTTCCCTGTACCAGGCTGACTAAAAATACCACCTCAAACTCTAAACCTTTAGCTTTATGAATAGTCAGAATATTTACCGCATCCTGGTCTAAATCTGCCTCCACTGTCGGAGGATCATCTCCGGACTCAATAAGTAGATTAAGATGCTTGATAAAACTGATTACCCTGTCCTCTTTAGCCACGAGCTCGAAATCGCGCACCTGATTAAAAAATTTAGCGATATTCTGAATCTTGGTTTCTTTTTCTAAACTGGGATTATGCGTAAGAAATTTAAGATAGCCTGTATCAGTAAGAAAACTATAAAGCAGCCTGCCGGTTGTTTCATCGCGAGAAAGTGTCAAAAATTTTTCAATATCTAAAAGCGCCTTTTTTATCTTTTCCTTACTTTCATCCTGTATTTGGCCTAGCTCCGCAATTTTTTCTAAATCATTAAACACCGCATAAAGTGTGAGATTCCTGCGCCGAGTGAAGTGATTACACAATGCCAGGTCCACTAAGTTTACTTTATAGATCTCAGAACTTACTAAATAATACAAGCTTAATGAATCCGAAGGATTGGCAATCACGCGCAAGAAATTAATACACAATTTTACTTCTTCCCGGCCGTATAAACCCTGATTGCCACTAAACTGCCAAGGAATACTCTGCATATTTAATGACTGGATAAAACCCTGGGCATCAGAATTAGAGCGCACAAGAATGGCAAAATCCCTATACTTAAACTTACCTAAACTTACTTTATCTTGTATAATCTTACTCACATTATCAGCTTCAGTTGAATGCGTATCAAAATGTAAATGCGTAGGTTGCGCTCCTTCTTTAGCTAAACCAATAAGGTGTTTATCAATATTTGCTTTCACTTCAAAGCGCTCAGGATTATTATACTGAATTAGCTGATAAGAGCTGTCCAAAATTGGTTGAGTGGAACGGTAATTCTGGATCAGGGTAATTTTTTCAGCGTTAGAATACTCAGAAATAAAATTAAGCACATTGCTATAGGCAGCCCCCCGCCAACGGTAAATACACTGGTCATCATCCGCGACAACGGTAATATTTTTTGCAGTACCCGCCAAAAGTTTTACAATCTGAAACTGCGCAAAATTCGTATCCTGAAATTCATCGACTAAGATATATTTAAATTGTTTTTGATAATTTTGCAGAATTAAAGGATGCTCGCGCAACAGTTGCAGGCTTAAATAAAACTGATTACCAAAATCAATCAAACCTTCTTTAGCTAAAAGCTCCTGATACAAAACATAAGCAGCGGCTACCTCCATCTGCTGGGTTGCTAATTCTTCAGCCGCCTTATCCTCCGGGCCAGCTTTAACTTTAATCATAAAATCCTGAGCATATTTAAAATACTCAATTTCTGAGATATCTTCATCTTTAGCCCGGCTAAAAAATGAAATAAGCGCCTCGATAAAACGCGTAGGCTCAGATAATGGCCGGTAATAATCCAGGGTAAATTCAAAAAGATGCTCACGGAAAAAAACCGCGGCTTCGGGCTGAGCAAGCACTTTAAAATCCGGATTAAGCCCGGCAACTAAAGCATTCTCGCGCAGGATGCGGTCGCCAAAAGCATGGAATGTTGAAATCCAGATATCCGTGTAACCATAAGGCATGAGAACATCCACCCGCTCCTGCATCTCCTTGGCTGCCTTATCCGTAAAAGTAAGCGCCAGGATTTCATCGGTCTTCGCCAGGCCCTGATTTATCAACCAAGCAATACGCTGCGTGATCACGCGAGTCTTGCCTGTTCCTGCGCCGGCAATAATTAAAAGCGGCCCGTTTTTATGCGCAACTGCCCGCACCTGCTCTTTATTTAATCCTTCTAAAACTTTATCCATAATATTTACAATTCAATCAACTCATAATCCAGATTGCCTAGCCCAAGCTTTTGAGCATATTTAAGCTGCTTGCTGCCATCGCGCTCCGGATGAAGCTCTTTAAAAATATCTTTGCCGCAGGCAAGATTGACCAAATCAAGACTGGCCTGATCAATACTTACCGGGTCAGTTGATGCCAATATTCCGATATCAGGCGCAACTCGCGGATCATCCTTGGCCAGGCAATCACACTCTTTAGTAATCTTAATCGCAAAATTTAGAAATCCAACTTTATCTTTCTTATTTTTCATCACCGCGGAAGTATATTCAATCATCTTCTCCTGGATAGTCTCTGCTCCCAAACCCCAGGGCACATCTATCGCTAGAACCGGGCAAACAGCAATACAAGTTGCGCAGCCAATACATTTTGCACTATCAATAACCGATTTATTATTATTTATAGCAATAGCTTTCACCGGGCATACTTTTTCACACTCCTGGCAACCTGTGCATTTCTGCTGATACACTATCGGAGAAATATCCGAATGCTGCTGCAATTTCCCAACGCGGGCAGCACAACCCATACCCAGGTTTTTAAGAGCTCCCCCAAAACCAGTCATAATATGGCCCTTAAAATGGCTAACCCCCAAAATAGCATCGCTATCCACAAAAAACCGCACCAGTTTAGCGGTTTTAATAAATTTTTGATTGATTTGTACTTCTACGGTGTTCTCTTTCTTGCTATCATCAGGCACAATTACTTTAGCCGACAAAGCTCCCCGGGTAAATCCATGTTCCCGAGCTAAGGCCAGATGTTCAATTGAATTAGTACGCCTTCCACGATAAAGAGTATTAGTATCTGCTATCGATACAACTGCTCCTTTTGAAGATATTGCGTCACTGACTACGCGCAAATATTCCGGCTTAACAAATCCGGTATTACCTTCTTCGCCAAAATGCATTTTAACTGCCACTTTAAAATTCGGCTGGATAAAATCCAGCACGCGGCTTTCTTCAAGCAAATGCTTAAGCTTGTCAGCAACAACCTGAGTCTGGGCAAAATTTTCAAGACGCACTAAATATACTTTGCTTTTCATAAAAAGATTAAACCATTATTTTTCATATCTCATTTATTCGCGGGCCCCTAATTGGCGAGTCTTGATTATAAACAAAAAGGGCTGAACGGTTAAGTCCAGCCCCTGTGTTTACTTAATCTTACTTAATCATTTTCTTAACATTGACGTTCAGGCGACGAAGATTAATTGATATGTCCACAAGAAAGACAAGTATAAAAACTACAGATACCGATATACTCAATGTCATTATTAACATAATATCTCCTTTTTATTGGTATAGCTAATAATACAACTGCAATATAGAAAAGTCAATGCTAAAATTGCAAGCAATCTAGTGAACGCATAAACCTTATGGCCTCAACAGGAGCAAAAAGGCTTCAATAGTTAAAAAGATCTTTTAACGTATACTGTTTATTCGCGGCTTTGTTTAAAGCATTAAGCAGCCGGTATTGGATTTTTAAATTCAAACGCCTGCCTTTAGCTGCGCGGCTGACCATTTTATGCGTAATCTGTTCCGTTGAATTAATTACCAGATCATGGGGCTTGAATCCATGTTCAACCATGATTTTGGCCAGCGGCTGCTCCCCTAGGTCGCGTTCAATTTTGTTATTCATTCTTGACAATACCGTAATTTCAAGTATACTTATTTATCCCGCTTCGCGGGATTTCGGTAAATAAAAACTTTTTGTGCTCAAAACTTAAATAAGGAGTAATCAAATGCTTAAAAAATGCGTAATCTGTAAAAAAGGTGCACTTACCGGAAAAGTAATCGCCAGAAAAGGCCAATATAAATCCAAGGGTGGAACTGGTTCAAAGATAGCCCGCTGGTCTAAGCGTAAATTTTATCCAAATCTTCAGAAAGTACGTATACTGGTTGAAGGCACATCTAAGAGAGTCTTTATCTGCGCCAAATGCATCAAAAAAGGCGATTTCAAAAAAGCAGTTCCCCGGCCTAAATACACTCCAGCCTAAATACGCTATTTAAAAAATATATCCTTAGCCTCTAGAATCATTGATTCTTCCTCACGCCAGCTGTCTATCCGCGGCGTATAAACCAAATCAAATGATTCCGCCTGTGTAAGGCTATTTAACAAGCTGCTCATCCCAAAACCAATCACCTGACAAGTAGTTATCCCATCAGTTGCCCAAAATTTCAAAGTCTCACGGCTTAAACTTTGCACTTGGCCCTTTAATTTAAGCGCGCGTGTATAAAATAAAGGCTCCGGGTTACCCATACCAAATGGCTCCAAAGCTTCCAGCTCCCTGACCATTTGTTCATTTAAATCAGAAAACGTAAGCTCTAAATCAATATCCATACTAGGAAGCAAATCTTTAAGATCCAAACGCTCATGGGCTAATTTATTAATACTCTTCCTAAACTCATCAATATTGTCTCTGGTAATTAACAACCCGGCAGCATGAGCATGGCCGCCAAAACTATTTAAAAACTCCTTGCAATCAACCAACGCGTCAAAAAGGTGAAAGTTTTTAATCGAACGCGCTGAGCCCTTACATAATTTATCATTTAGCGAAATAACAATTGCCGGCCGGTAAAATCTATCCGCAAGCTTAGAAGCAACAATCCCTAAAACACCCTGATGCCAATCATCTTTAGCAATGACAATAATTTTTTGCTCCTTAAAATTCATTTCACGGTTAATCATCTCTTCGGCTTCTTCTAAAATCTTACTTTCAACTTTTTGACGCTGGCGATTAAACTGTTCCAGCTCTTTAGCTAACTCACCCGCCTCCTGGCGATTATCACTCATCAGTAACTTTAGTGACAACTCAGCGCTCGACATCCTGCCCGAAGCGTTTAAACGCGGAGCAATAATAAAAGAAACATAAGTAGTATTGAACTTTTTATTTTTAATCCCCGCATTTTCAATGATCGCGCGTAAGCCTTCTCTTTTAGTTTCAGGCAAGCGCAGTAATCCTTCTCGGGCAATAATTCGATTTTCTCCGTTCAAAGGTACGCTATCAGCAATAGTGCCTAAAGCAACTAAATCCAGATCTTCGCTTAGTTGTGAATCAGCTATGGCCTGACAAAATTTATAAGCCACCCCCACTCCCGCTAATTCTCTGTAAGGATAACCTGAATGTTTAACTTTAGGATTAATCATGCTTGAAGCTGCGGGCAAATTTAAATCCTGCGACTCATGATGATCGGTAATAATGACATCAATATTTGCGCCTCGCAAGCCTTCAATCTCCTTATGATTAGCAGTCCCGCAATCAGCAGTAATCATAAGTTTTACTTTATTAACTTTCGCAAAATTAACTATTTTCTCATTTAAACCATAGCCTTCAGTAATCCGATGCGGGATATGATGCAAAACATCCAGGCCTAATGCAAGAAGCGTATTTTTAACTAAGACCGTGCTGGTAATGCCATCAACATCGTAATCGCCAAAAATCATAACCTTTTCTTTATTTTCTCTTGCTTTCTTAACCAAAGCAACTGCTTTGGGCATATCGGAAAATAAATGCGGGCTAAACAAATCATTGATACCGGCTTTAAGGAATTTCTCTGCCTCAGCAGGCGAATTAATTTTGCGGTTAGCCAAAACCTGGGCCAAAACTTTGGAGATACCTAATTCTTTAGAGAGTTGATTTTGTAGATGAATATGCGGGGTGGCTAATCTTAGGATTTTGTGGGTAGACATTTACTTAAAGATTACATACTTTCCGGCTGGCTTACACCTAACAATTCTAAACCGCAGGATAAAACAATCTTTGTGCCGTTAATCAAGGCAAGCCTTGCGCTAGTAAGCGCATCAGTTTGGCCTAGAACTCGATGCAGATCATAAAACTTATGGAAACTTTCAGATAACTCCTGAAGATAAACCGTAAGCAGATAAGGATCACAGGTAACTAAACACACATTTTGCACTGCTTTAAATTCAAGCATTTTCTTAATAAGATTCAACTCTTCCTTCTCTTTAAGCACAGATAGCTCTAAATTACCCTTGATTCCAACAGTTGCGCTACGTAATATGCTACAAATCCGTGCATGCGCGTATTGCACATAATATACGGGATTTTCTGAACTTTGTTTCTTAGCCACCTCAAGATCAAAATCCAGATGGCTTGATGTACGGCGCATTAAAAAGAAAAACCTGGCAGCATCAGAGCCAACTTCATCCAAAACTTCACGCAAAGTTATATATTGGCCACGCCGCGTGGACATTTGAATAGGTTGGCCATTACGAAAAATAGTTGCTAATTGGACAATAACTACTGATAAGCTATTCCCAGAGTGTCCAAAGGCCTGGATTGCGGCCTTAATACGATTAATATATCCGTGATGGTCCGGGCCCCAAAGGTTAATTAACCAATTAAACCCGCGGTTAAATTTATCCTCGTGATACGCAATATCCGGAGCCAAATATGTCTGACTACCATCAGTTTTAATTACCACTCTATCTTTATCATCGGCAAAAGCAGTAGATTTAAACCAAAGCGCCCCATCCTGTTCATACAAAAACCCTTCCTTCTTTAATTGCTCAAATGCTTGTTCAACCTTACCGCTTTTAGCCAGCTCCTTCTGCGAATACCAACAGTCAAATTTAACTCCAAAATCAATCAACTCCTGTTTAATTATTTTTAAGATAAGATCAGCAGCAAAATCCCCCAAATCGTTATCTTTAATTTTATTTTTGTCCGCTTCTTTAGCGATATCCCTGATGTAATCACCCTGATAATAATCTTCAGGAAACTCAATTGTCTTGCCTGCTAACTCCTGGCGGCGCAATTCTACAGATTTACCTAAAATATTAATCTGATTACCCTCATCATTAAGATAATATTCCCGGCTAACTTTAAAACCAATAAAAGATAAAACATTAGCCAAACAATCCCCTACTGCTGCCTGACGCGCATGGGCAACTGACAAAGATCCTGTAGGATTAGCGCTAACAAACTCAATCAAAACCTTTTTTCCTTTACCTGCATCCAGCTTTAAAGCATCTTTGCCCTGGGTAATGATCTTACTTAACTGGGTATAAAAATAATTTGGCTCAAGATAAAAGTTTACAAAACCCGCGCCTTCAACTTTTACCTGACAAATTAAATCTTTTAACCCTGATTTTGGGATTTCTTTTTGGATTAATTCCACAACTGCTGCGGCAATCTCACGGGGCGGCTTCTTAAGTGACTTACTTAATTTTAAAGCAATGTTCGTAGTAAAATCTCCAAACCGGCTGTCCGTAGGCAAGTCGAGTGATATCTCTTCCGGAGCAGGTATCTGGCCTGGAAATTTCCCGGATAACAATGCCCGGCTAACCAGAGATATTAGTTCTTCTTGGATATTTTTTTGCATTAAAATGGTGAGTAGTTATTTTGCAGCAGTAACCCGAACTTTCTTTGCGTCAGACCAAAGGCTCTCTAAAGAATAAAACTCTCTCATGGGTTCATGAAAGGAGTGAGCTATTACCGATTCAAAATCTAAAGCTATCCAGCCAGATTCATCACTCCGAGAAACCCTTGAAAGAGATTTTATCCCAACAGTTTCCAGATCATCCTGGATCGCCATCGCAATTGCGCCAGTTTGCCTTAAAGAGTTGCCACTTGCTATAACAAAATAGTCACAAAAGTCGCATACTTTTGAAACATCAAGGATAACGACCTTCTCAGCTTTTTTGGATTTAGCAGCCTGGGCAATACGTTGCGCTAACTGTTTTGATTCTATTTTTAAGCTCCTATTCCGAAACGCTTATTTGCTTTTTCCTAAAATTTTATACATGCCGGTATTACATTCAGGACATTTACCTTTCATCGCATCGCGGCCATTCTTCATGGTGACCTTCTGCTCATCTTTCATAACTTTCTTAGCTTTACATTTTACACAATATCCTGTCTCTGCCATTTGTTCCTCCTTTAAATGAACGCTTAACTTACGAGCACGTTGTGTGAGTAAGTTAATGCGTGAATTTATCCAGCCGAATATGTTAAAATTATCGTGGATAATTTTAACATAGCCTTTGAGGCTGGAGATTGCTGTATTTTAATAATCAACTTTAGATATACTAACACAGCTTAATTTTCATGTCAAATAATTCTTACTTCACGCTCTTTCTGCCTTTAGCATGCTTTTCTTCAATCTCGCCAACAATCTCTTCTAATAAATCCTCTAAAGTAACCAACCCTAAAGTTTTCTTATCTTTATCAACAATAATGGCGATCTGAATTTTTTCTGTTTGAAACCTCTTCAAAAGCTCATTAACGCGCATTGTTCCTGATACATAGCAAGCCTCATGCAAGAGATCCTGCAGTAAAAATAGCCCTTTTTCTCTTAATATATAAAGTAAATCCTGCGCATAAACTACGCCAACAATATTATCTAGGCCTCCACTGTATACCGGAAGACGGGCATGCCCTTCTTCAACAAATATATTAAGCAAATCTTCAGAACTAGTATTAAGATTAACGCCTACAATCTTATCCTTTATGACCATAACATCGTTAAGTTTCGTATCCCCAAATTCAAAAATACGATGCAACATTTTACGCTCTTCTTCGCTTAAAACCCCTTCCTCTTTACCCATCTCAATCATAGTGCGCAACTCTTCCTCGGTAATTAAAGGCGAACGCTTGGCAGGCCCTACGCCAAAAATTTTCAGAATAAAATTACTAATACCAATAAAAAAAGCAATTAATGGTTTTAAGATTATAATTATAATCTCCATTGCCGGAGCAGTAATAAGTGCTACTTTCTCTGCATGTTTTGCCGCGAGTATTTTCGGAGTTACTTCGCAGAAGATAAGCAATACCATGGTAGTAACAAAAGTAGAAGCAACTACGCCCCAGCGATAACCATAAGCCTGCACAAATATACCAGTAACTATTGAGGAAATCGCGATATTAACAATATTATTACCGATAAGTATCGCCCCAATCACTTTATCCAGTTTCGTCACCAACCGCTGCACGCTTTGGGCACGCTTAAGCCCCTTCTGCAGCATATGACGCAAGCGAATCTTGCTTAATCCTATGATCGATGTTTCAGAAGCGGAAAAGAAAAAAGAGCACCCCGCTAAAATAATTAAAATTAATACAGTCACCCAAGAAATGTTTAGCTGTTGCATTTTTATCCTAAATTAAGTTTTGCGTAAATATTCTTTTGTTCTTTGCCAATTGGCCCGATTAAAGCCAAATTAATTCTTTCTTGCTTAAATACCTGTTGAGCAACCTGACGCAAATCTTCAATATTTACTTTTCCTACCTCATTTATAACATCTTGCAGTGTATACACTTTATCCAAACAAGCTGTACTCTCGCCTATCCAAAGCATATACTCCATAGTATCCTCTAAAGCCAACATAAGCTGCCCTAGATAAAATTCTTTTGCCCGCTTAAACTCATCAACATTCACTAGTTTTTTCTTAGTTTTACCTAATTCTTGAAAAATTAATTCAAGACAAGGCAATATTTTAGCATTATCTATCCCTGCATGTACTAAAAATGCCCCAGTATCAGAGTAACGTTTTATACCTGTACCAATCTCATAAGCTAACCCTCTTTTCTCTCTTACTTCATTAAAAAGACGGCTAGACATATTCGCCCCTAAGATTATGTGTAAAAGTGCCTGAGCATGCCTTAAAGGATGGTCACGCTTAAGGCTATGAAACCCCAAAGCCATATGTATTTGCTCAGTATCCTTATGAAAAATTTTCAACTGCTTTTCACTCTGGCTTTCTTTGATAGCTGTAAATATATTCGATTCCCCAGGGCTGCTTTTTGAAAAAATAGCCGAAACTTTCTTTGCTAATAAATCATGCTCCACTAATCCGGCAGCACTAATTACAATATTAGCAGGTGTATAATGCATCCTTTGAAAAGACCTTAAAGTATCCACGGTCATACCCCTTACTGATTCAACTGTACCAATTACTGGGGCTCCCAGAGGTTGTTGCGGCCAAAGCAGCTCATCCAGCAATTCATATACATAACTTTGAGGCAGATCTCTGTACATCTTCAGTTCTTCTAAAATAACTGTCTTTTCTTTCTGCACATCCGCAGGCTTGAGCAACGGATTGAGCACCATATCAGACAAAATAGCAAGAGCAGTTTGCAAATAGCGGCTAGGAATCTTAACTAAAAAACAAGTAAGTTCTTCAGAGGTAAACCCATTTAACGAACCCCCCACCCCTTCAATTGATTCTTTGATTGCCCGGCAAGAATATTTTTTGCTACCCTTAAAGAGCAAATGCTCTAAAAAATGCGAAATCCCTTTTTGCTTGAATGATTCAAAACGGCCGCCAATATTAATCCAGATGCCTAATGAAAGCGAGGCCACCCCATTTATACGTTTAGTAATTAACCTTAAACCATTAGCTAACTTACTTTTCTTATACATTAAGTCTCCCTACAAAATTACCCACTATTTTTACTAAATCGCCTCTAGCGATATTCTCTTTTATCTTTTTCACAATGGCACTGCCAATAATTACCCCATCAGCCATACTTTGCACCTTTCGTACTTGGGTAGCATCAGAAATACCAAATCCCACACAAACCGGCTTAGCAGTAATTCTTTTAATCTTAGACAGATTGACTTTTAAATCGCAAGCTATAGTTTTACGTGCTCCGGTTACACCGGTTAAAGATACATAATAAATAAAACCCTTAGCAACCCTAGCTATTGCTTTTACCCTAGCATGAGAACTAGTCGGAGCGATAAAACAAATATTAGCTAAACCTTTTTTATTTGCGTAAGCAATAAACTCTTTCCCTTCTTCGGGCGGCAGATCCGGTATAATCACTCCATCCACTCCGCTTGCTACTGCTTGGTCAATAAAACACTTATCCCCGAAACAAAAGACGGGATTATAATAAGTCATCAGACAAATCGGCAAGTTAGTATTAAAACGCAATTTTTTTACTAAATCTAAGATTTTAATTAAATTTGTTCCTTTTTTAAGAGAATACTCGGAAGCCTCCTGGATCAGGAGGCCATCAGCTAAAGGATCAGAAAAAGGCACACCTAACTCAACAATATCAACTCCTCTTTTTTCAAACTCAAGAACAAGCTTGGCTGTGGTAGCTAAATTAGGATAACCCGCGGTAATAAATGCTATAAATGCCTTTTTATTTTCTTTCTTAAGCTGAATAAACTTCTTATCAATACGATTCATGCAAATCCTTATCTCCTCGTCCAGAAAGACAAAGGATAACTACTGAATTTTTATTTATACGCCTGCCCCGTGAATGCGCAGCATTTTTACGGGGGCTGCCTGCTTTCTTCAAATAAGCAATCGCGTGCGCGGATTCTAATGCCGGAATAATTCCTTCAATCTCAGATAACAATTTAAAACCATCTAGGGCTTCTTTATCAGTAACCGCTACGTAAGAGGCCCGTTTAATCTCTTTGTAATAAGCATGCTCCGGGCCCACACCAGGATAATCTAAACCAGCAGCAATAGAGTGCGCATTCTTAATCTGGCCGAATTTATCCTGCAAACAATCGGATTTAGCCCCATGTAAAACTCCGGGCGTGCCACTAACTAGGCTTGCAGAATGTTTTCCTGAAAGCAAACCTAAACCCGCGGCTTCTACGCCAATCATCTGTACATTTTTGTCATTAAAAAAAGGATGGAATAAGCCCATAGCATTGCTTCCGCCACCAACACAAGCCACGAGATAATCCGGTAAACGTTTTTCTTTCTTTAGAATCTGAATTCTAGCTTCTTTACCGATTACCGACTGAAAATCGCGCACCATTTCAGGATATGGGTGCGGCCCAGCAACTGTACCAATAATATAATGCGTATGGCGCACATTAGTTACCCAATCACGCAAGGCCTCAGTCATAGCATCTTTTAAAGTACAAGTTCCGCTTTTAACCGGAATTACCCTTGAGCCTAATAATTTCATGCGCAAAACATTTAAACTCTGGCGATGAATATCCTCTTCTCCCATATACACATCGCACTCCAAACCAAATAATGCCGCAACCGTGGCTGTGGCTACTCCATGCTGGCCTGCGCCAGTCTCAGCAATTACCCGTCGTTTACCCATTTTAACCGCTAAGAGCACCTGGCCTAAAGTATTATTTATTTTATGCGCGCCTGTATGCAGGAGATCTTCTCTTTTTAAATAAATCTTTTTTATACCAAGATACTTGCTTAAATTCTTAGCCAGGTATAACGGTGTAGGCCGGCCCGCATAATCACTAAGATAACTAAAAAGCTCCCGGCGAAATGCTTTATCTTTTTTAAGCTTAAAATACTCTTTGGCTAATTCATCCAAAGCATAAATAAGTGTTTCCGGGACAAACCTTCCCCCAAACTTGCCAAAATGCCCTAAATTATCCGGCATATTATTTTCCATTTAAAAATTGAGCTCCTATTTAATACAATTTAGCGAAATACCCTGAAGTGTTTTTTACTAAAGGGTATATATCCTTTGATAATTTTGCAATGAACCCTGGTTAAAATTCTCCCAAAAAATACGAAACCCTTCACTTAAATCTTTAAGCATTATCTGCACATCAAGTGAATTCAAAGGTGAATAAAAATGCGGTAAGCTCGCCCCCAAAAATCCAATCTTATACATTGTCGTTTTAAAAACAATAAAAGCTAAATAAATAAAAATATTAGCTAAAAGAACGAAAACCGTTAAAGCAATTAAGCAACCCAATAAACAGTTCAAGCCCTTATTCTTTTTCTTTAAAAATTCGCCGCAATGCTTGCATTTTAAAGCGGCATCCTGGATCTCTTCAGCGCAAAACGGACATTTTTTCATAATCTTCTTTGCGGGTCCTGCCGATGACTGTTTCTCGGCCGCCTGAAGCGGCCTCAAATCCAGTCATCGTCACCCGCATGAACTACTTAAATCTCACTATCTGCATAAACTTCTGGATCTTCTTATGATCCTTCTTACCCGGGCCAGACTCTAAAGAGCTTGAAACATCAACCCAATCAGGTTTTAATAATTTAATTGCCGCATTTAAGTTACTGGCAGTTAATCCGCCAGATACGAATACAACAGGCTTCATTTTAACTACTTGTTTAAGCAAATTCCAGTTAAATTTCTTACCTGTGCCGCCAATTTCATCTTTTTTGTAGGTATCAAAAAGATAGGCGAAAGTTTTATATCTTTTTACCTCATCTAAATCTATTTTCTTGTCTACCCTAAAAGCCTTGATAATTTTATATCCTTTGAATCTCTGGCAATATAAAGGTGATTCTAGCCCGTGAAACTGCAACATATTTAAACCACACATCTCGGCGATTTTCTTTACTGCCTTCTCTTTTTCATTAACAAAAACCCCTACACGGATAATTTTCTTGGGTAAAATGCGCGATATACTTCTAGCTATTACCGGGCTAATATAGCGCGGGCTTTTTTTATAAAAAACAAAACCCAGGGCATCAGCTTGATTAAACAAAGCCGCTAAAGCATCCTCTAAATTAGTAATCCCACAAATCTTAACTTTTACCACCCCATTACCTCTTCTACTTTTCTTTTGATATCAACTGCCTCCATAAAAACAGTACCGATTAAAACGCTGCTTGCCCCAAGTATTTTTAAAAATAAAACATCCTGCGCATTCTTGATCCCGCTTTCTACCACCACAATCTTGTCGCGAGGAATCAAAGTAAATAACTTCTCCGTTGTCTTAAAATCAACTTCTAAAGTACGCAGATTGCGGTTATTAATACCAATAATCGGGGCTTTTAAAGTTAATACTTTTTTTAACTCTTTTTCATCATGCACTTCCACTATGTAATCTAGGCCTAAAGAATCGGCGATCTGCATAAATTCGACGAGTTTATCTTTAGTCAATAAATCCGCAATTAATAAAATCGCATCAGCCCCTAAATAACGCGATTCATAAACCTGGTAAGCTTCTAGTATAAAATCCTTTCTTAATATTGGAGCAGAAATGATATTTTTTACTTCGGCAATATAAGCTGGATTACCCCCAAATGAATCCTCTTCAGTTAAAACTGAAACCGCCTGCACCCCTGCGCCTAAATAGGCTTGAGCAATCTCCTGTAAATTAAAATTCTGACGGATTATACCTCTTGAAGGCGAAGCTTGTTTAATCTCAGCAATCAGAGAAATCTGCCGCGGCTTGCTGATTGCCTCTTTAAATGGACGCGTAGTCGGCAAACCAATTAATTTTGCCTTTAAATCCTCTAAAGATAACAGTTGCGAAGCCAAAATAATTCTTTCTTTTTTCTTGGCAACAATTTCTTTTAATATATCAACTTTGGCCATCTTATTGAGAATACTCCTTTAATAACTCTAGCTTTTTTCTTGCCTGCCCTGAATCAATTGCTTCAATTGCTAGTTTTATCCCTTCGCTAATATTATCAGCTTTATTCGCGGCATAAATTGCGCAACCCGCATTAAACAAAACAATATCCCTCTTGCTTCCTTTTTTACCAGCCAAGATATCCAGCGCGATTTTCACATTCTCAAGTACCTCTCCACCAGTTAAATCAGACGGCTTGGCTCGGCTTAAACCAAAATCCTCCGGGGCAATTTCATAATTTTTTAAAACACCACCTGAAACTTCTGAAACAAATGTTTTATCCACAGTAGTCACTTCATCTAAACCATCTGCTCCATGCACTACTAAAACATGCTCAGTGCCTAAGTTATGCAAAACTTGCGCTAATCTATTAGTCCACTCTAAAGCATAAACACCGATTAATTGATTAGTTGCCCGGGCTGGGTTAATCAGCGGGCCTAGAATATTAAACATGGTCTTTTGCGCAATCTGTTTTCTTGCCGGCATGACATGTTTCATCGCCAAATGCAGATTTGGCGCAAATAGAAAAGCAACACCAATCTCTTCAAGGCATTGCTTAATTTTTGCCTTATCCATATTAATATTAACCCCTAAGCCCTCTAAGATATCCGCGCTACCACAACGGCTTGATACAGAACGGTTGCCGTGTTTAGCCACAGTAACCCCGGCGCCACTTGCAACAAACGCGGTGATAGTGGAAATATTAAATGTCCCCTTTTTATCTCCTCCTGTCCCGCAAGTATCTAAAATATTCGGCTTATCTACGATAATAGGATCTACATACTTAAGCATTACATTAACTGCCGCAGTTAGCTCAAGCACAGTTTCTCCCTTAGCGTTTAATGAAGTCAAAAAAGCAACGATATCAGCAGTAGATGTTTCCCCGCTTAAAATTTCCTGCATTACTTGCTGCATTTCTTGAACAGTTAAATCTTTTTTACTGATTAATTGCTGAATTAAATTTTTTATCATTTTAGTTTAATAAAATTATCCAATATCTGTTTGCCGCTTTTGGTAAGTATAGACTCCGGATGAAACTGTACTCCCCAAACAGGCAATGTTTTATGCTTTAATCCCATTATTTCTAAATCGGCAGTTTGAGCAATTATCTCTAAACAACTCGGCAAGGTTTTTCTTTCAACCAACAAAGAGTGATAACGCGTAGCCAGAAAAGGATTCGGGATACCTTTAAAGATACCTGTTTTATTATGATAAATCTTCGATGTTTTGCCATGCATTAACTTTTTAGCTTGTACAATTTTGCCCCCAAAAACATATCCTATTGCCTGATGCCCAAGGCAAACTCCAAGAATATGGATCGAGCCTGCAAACTCTTTAATCACATCAGTAGATATCCCCGCATCCTCTGGCCTACCCGGGCCCGGAGAGATAACGATCTTTGAAGGATTAAGCTTCTTAATTTCCTGGAGCGTTAAAGCGTCATTACGAAAAACCTTAACTACTTGGCCAAGTTCTCCTAAATACTGCACCAGGTTATAGGTAAAGGAATCATAGTTATCGATCATTAAGATCATTCTTTCTCTCTCCATACTTTTGCGCCTAAATTAATTAATTTCTGCTCAATAAATTCATAGCCCCGCTCTAAGTGATAAATCCTGGATATCGAAGTTTTCCCACGGGCAGCTAGCCCTGCCAAAACTAAACAAGCAGAAGCACGTAAATCAGATGCCATAACCGGCGCTCCGGATAAACCTTTTATACCTTCAACAATAGCGTGCGGGCCCTCTCTTTGAATATGCGCGCCCATACGGTTAAGCTCAGCAACATGCATAAACCTATCCGGGTAAATCTTTTCAGTAATTACGCTAATACCGCCAGTTACGCACATCAATGCCATCATCTGCGCCTGCATATCTGTAGGAAAACCAGGGTAAGGAAGCGTGGTAATATTTACAGCTTTCAGCCTTTTATTGCCTTTAACATGCAAAGATCCGTCAGCATATGAAAGATGCGCCCCTGCCTCTTTTAATTTATCAATCAATGCCCCAAGATGATGATATTGTACATTTTTAATTAAAATATCACCTCCGGTAATAAGGGCAGCCAATACCATTGTCCCAGCCTCAATACGATCAGGAATTATAACATGCATTGCTCCACGCAAACTTTTTACCCCTTCTATCTCAATAATCGGAGTGCCATGCCCTTTAATTTTCGCCCCCATCTTAATTAAAAATTCTGCCAAATCTGCTACTTCAGGTTCACAGGCTGCGGATTCAATAATAGTTTTACCTTTAGCCAAAACCGCAGCCATCATCACATTATCAGTAGCTAAAACAGATGAACCGTAAACCCCTCCTAGATAAATATAAGCACCGCGTAAACACTTTGCCTTAGCTTCTACATAACCCGAATCAATATTAATCTGGGCTCCTAAAGCCTTAATCCCTTTTAAATGTAAATCCACAGGCCGCACTCCGATAACACAACCTCCGGGCAAAGAAACCTTGGCTTTTTTAAGCTTACCTAAAAGCGGGCCCAAAACACAAAAAGACGCACGCATAGTAGAAACTAATTTATATTCTGCAATATAATTACTGGTTTTACCAGCGCAAACCGTAACTTTACCTTTATCAAATTCAACAATCTTTCCTAACGAGCGTAAAATTTTAAACATGCTATTAGAATCACGCAGATTAGGCACGTTTTTAATCACGCACGGCTCATCAGTAAGCAAAGTAGCTGCTAAAATTGGCAACACCGCATTTTTGGCTCCCGAAACAGTAACCTCGCCTTTTAACTTTACACCGCCTTCAATAATCAACTTATCCATTTTCTAAATCCTTTTCTTGGCTATGATTACGCGTTGAATATTATTATAATCTTTAATTATTTTGATAAAATCAAACTTTTCTTCTGCTTTAAGTAAATCTCTGACCTTACAAGCCTGATTTATGCCTACTTCAAAAGCTAAAAATCCACCTATAGCTAAGCGGCTATCTGCCTGAATAATTATGCGCCGATAAAAATCCAATCCATCAAAACCTGCCTCTAAAGCCAAGGCTGGCTCAAAAGAAAGCTCAGCGGCTAAATTACTTAATTCTTGAATTGATACATAAGGAGGATTGCTGATAATTAAATCAAATTTCTGATTACCTATGCCCGAGAATAAATCACTCTGAATAAATTTAATCTGCACGCTTGGGATTTGATTTAACTTTGCATTATCTTTGGCAACCTCTAAAGCCTTAAATGAAATATCTATTGCGGTTATTCGGCTATTCGGAATATTTTTAGCTAAAGATACAGCGATACACCCTGACCCTGTGCCGATATCTAAAACCCTGGGATTTTTTATATTCTTTAATTCTTCTATCGCGCTCTGAACTAAAATCTCTGTTTCCGGACGAGGAATCAATACGCGTTTATCCACATTAAAGCTCAGGCCCATAAATTCAGTATGACCTAAAATATACTGCACCGGCTCTCCAAGCATCCTGCGTTTTAATACTAGAGAAACTGCCTGGGCTTTATCTTTTGACAAACTGTTATCTTTATTAAGATATAAAGACAACCTGTCGCAATTTAAAACATGGGTTAAAACTAACTCAGCTTCGTTCATTCAATTTGTCCTCTTCGGCCTTTATAAGAGCATCAGAAAGCTCATCCATCTGCCCTTCTAAAACTGCCTCTAACTGGTGTGTGGTAAAATTAATCCGGTGATCAGTAATTCGCCGATCGGGAAAATTATAAGTACGGATCTTCTCACTGCGATCTCCGGTGCCAATCTGAATTTTTCTTGCCGAAGATAATCTCTTAGCCTCTGTTTGCGCCATAGCTTCTAAAATACGCGCGCGCAGAATTCTCATCGCCTTTGCTTTATTCTTAATCTGAGAACGCTCATCCTGACAAGCAACTACTGTGCCAGTAGGGATATGCGTAAGCCGAACCGCAGAATCTGTTTTTTGCATATGCTGGCCTCCGGGCCCGCTTGAACGATAAGTATCCACTCTTAAGTCTTTTGACTCAATAACCAGATCAACTTCTTGCGGCTCAACTAAAACTGCCACTGTCGCGGTTGAAGTATGAATACGCCCTTGCGATTCAGTAGTAGGTACGCGTTGCACACGGTGTACCCCGCTTTCAAATTTAAGCCGGCGAAAAGCATCGCGGCCTTTAACGCTAAAAATAATTTCTTTAATTCCGCCAGCTTCATTGACGCTTGCAGACATAGGTTCGATCTGCCAATCTTTACTCGCAGCATATTTTGTATACATACGATAAAGATCACCCGCAAAAAGGCCTGCTTCATCACCACCCGTACCTTGTCTAATCTCTACGATCGCGTCCCGGCCAGCATCCTTATCTTCACCCACGAAAAGCTTTTTGAGCTTAAGCTCAAGTTCTGCTTTTCTTACAGCTAAATCCTTGAGCTCATTTTTAGCTAGCTCGATAAAATCCTTATCGTGCTTTTGCAATAAAACAACCTTGAGCTCTTCGGTTTCCTTGGCCAGATTCCTGTATACGCGAAACAAAACAACTGCTGGCTTAATATCCGAAAGTTCCTTAGCCAACTGGTTATAAAGTTTGCGGTCAGCGATCTGCTCTTGAGAACCCAAAAGCTCCTCAAGCTCCTGGTAACGTAGCTCTATTTTCTCTAGCTGCTCAAACATATTACTTCTTACTATATTTCTTCACAAACTTATCCACGCGCCCGGCAGAATCCACTAATTTCTGTTTCCCTGTAAAAAATGGGTGGCATTTTGAGCAGATCTCAACGCGAATACTCGGCTTAGTTGAGCGAGTGTGCACTGTTTCACCACAAGCACAGATAATCGTACTTTCTTTGTAATTAGGATGCGTCTTTTCTTTCATTTTGTTCCTCCCGTATTATTTCTGGTTCATACTGTTTAAAAATTCTTCGTTATTCTTAGTTTTGCT
>JBAXLM010000009.1:0-34368 GCA_037134795.1 Candidatus Omnitrophota bacterium
ACTACAGGAGCGGCAGGACTTGAACCTGCAGTCACGGTTTTGGAGACCGTTGGTTTGCCATTAACCGACGCCCCTAAGTTTGACTCTATCTCTTTAACCTCGCCCATAAACTTACCTGAAAATTTAACAAATTTTCAGGTCTTCCCACTTGATAAGTGCGGCAATACAACTTATGTTTACTTCCCTAATAAGTTGCGGCCTTACTTAATTTCCTTATGCGGGGTATGCTTATGACAGGCTCTATTGCAGAACTTGCTAAGCTCAAGTCTATCCTGATGCAACTTTTTATTCTTAGTCGTCGTATAATTTCTATTTTTGCAAACCGTACATTCTAAAGTTATAGTTTCACGCATATTTTTTTAGTAAGCTGGAGACGAGAATTGAACTCGTGACCCCGTCCTTACCAAGGACGTGCTCTGCCAACTGAGCTACTCCAGCAAAAATGGATTTGCTCCGTTGACAAAAGCTATAAAGTAAAAAAAACCACTCCCAAAGAAATTTTTCAAATTTCTCTCTTGGTTGTAAATATTATTAAATTAAAGTATTTTAAACGCAGATATTATTGTAAACGATAGAGTTTATACTAACTTGCGTTGCTTGTCAAGATATTTTTTAGATATTTTTCCCGCGGGATGCGCCAAATTTGTTTTTAATAATTTTGACGCATATTATGAAGCTAGATATATTTAATTTAATGCCTTCATGAGATCCGCAAACTCTTCAAGAGAAAGATCCTCCGGTCGCACATTCTTATTAATGCCTTTTTGGATAAAGAATGCATCAAGTTTTTCTCGGGTCACGAAACCTTCTAAACTATTCCTTAATGTTTTTCTTCTTTGGTTAAAAGCTTTACGAATTAGTTTAAAAAACGCATCTTCATCCGTAACTAAAACTCGTGGCTTTAGCCTCTTTCTTAAAGCCAAAAAGCAGGAATCCACCCTAGGTGCCGGGAAAAATGAGTTTCTTTTGATTTCAAAAATAATTTTAGGTTCTAAGTAATACTGCACGAAACAACTAAACGATCCATAATCTTTTGATCCCGGTGAAGCAGCAACCCTTTTAGCAAACTCTTTTTGCACAGTAATAAAAATTTCATCAATATGGTCACGGTAGCCAATAAGACGCTGGATAATCGGGCTAGATATATTGTACGGTATATTACCGATAACCTTTATTTTTTTCTTTATCCTATTACCTAACAAAAACTTTTCAATATCAAATTTTAATATGTCCGCCTTGATAACCTGGCTATTTGTAAAGCTAACCAACTGCTTATCTAGGATTGGATATAAACGATTATCGATTTCTAAAGCATAAACTTTTCCTGAAACGCGTGCAAGCTCGACTGTTAAATCGCCTCTTCCTGCACCAATTTCTAAAATAATATCCTCAACCTTTAAATTGCAAGCGTGGATTATTTTTTTTTGGATGTTTTTATCAATAAGAAAATTTTGGCCTAGGCTTTTATTTGGTTTTGCGTACATTTTACGGCAAGCTTTATTGCTGCAATAAGTGAGTTTGCATTGACTAATCGAGGATTACCTGCAATATTAAAGGCAGTGCCATGTAAAGGCGAAGTACGCACAAAAGGCAAGCCTAGAGTAAGATTCACACCGCGATCAAAACCTGTCAACTTTAAGGGAATAAGTGCCTGATCATGGTATAAAGCAATTACGCAATCAAATTTCCCTTTGACGGCTTCGGCAATAGCTACGTCAGCAGAAAGCGGGCCAGTAATCGTCGCAGTTTTAATTTTTCTTCTTAAGCGCTTAATTGCCGGGATAATTATCTTTTTCTCCTCTACCCCGATTAACCCATTATCAGAAGCATGGGGATTGGCTGCACATACAACTAATTTTGGTTTTTTAATGGAAAACAAATACTTTAACCCTTTAATTGTATTTAAAATATTACTTTCCAGGTTATTTTGCGTAAGTTTACTACAAACATCCTTAAGCGGGATATGCCTAGTTACTAAACTAAATTTAAAACGGTCATTTATAAGCATCATCACCAAATCATTGCATCTAAAACGATTAGCCAAGTACTCAGTATGCCCGGAAAATTTTGCCCCGGCTAAATTAATCGCCTCTTTTGAAATAGGCCCAGTAACTAAACAATCAATCTTCTTCTCTTTAAGCAACGCTAACGCCATATCAAGATAATCCAGAGAAGCCTTACCAGTAGCTGCGCTTAATTTACCAAATACAAAATTTTTTGATTTAAGATTAGTTAAATCAACTAATAATCCCTGTACTGAAGTAATAGATTTAACCTTTAACAGTTTAGCTGCTTTAGCTAAAACAAAGCTATCACCAATAATTGTAAAATTAAATTTGTTTTTTAGCTGCTTAACTGCTTTTAAGACAATGGCTGGCCCAATACCTGCAGGATCCCCCATGGTAAGCCCGACTCTAACTAGCGATGATTTTAATGTAAGATTGTTTTTTAAGTTCATCTAAATACTTGGCTAACCTTTCTTGCAATCTCTTCTCAAATAAATACGCCTGAATCTTTTCCTGGGACTGGGATAGATTTAACTGCTGACTGCCTAAAATATTTTCTAATTTAAATACATAGAACTGCCCGTCAATCTTTACTGGATTACTAACCTCACCTAACCCAAGCTTAAATACGGTTTGCTCTATCTCTTTACGTAAATTTTCACCCTGCCAAGCAGATAATTTATCAACGGTAAAAGGGTATTTCGAAGCCAAATCTTCCAATTTATCTCCTCGACGCAAATTATAGCTAACCGTGCTAGCCACGGAGTCATCCTGAATGACAATAACCGTAAGCTGCCGCTCTTCAGGTTTTAAAAACTGTTGTTTATTCTCATTATAAAAAGAAGTGATCTCATCCGGACGAATAATTATTTTAACGCGCACCTTCTCTTCAACAACAGCATACATAAGCATCTGCTCGCGAATTTTATTCTCTAAATCTGCCTGTACCAAGCCTTGCTTAGCTAAATCATTTTCAAACTCCGCCTCTGTGCCATAGCGCTTCTTAATATCATTAATTTTAGCCTGAATTCTAGCACTCTCGATAACTATCTTATCATTTTTAGCCTGCTGAAGCATGAGGCGATCTTCAATCAAGCGCTGTAATAAATCCTGCTTCATTGCGCTAACTTTCTCTTCTAATTCTTTGCCTTTAAATTCCCGAGCAAACTGCACACGTATAAAACCTGAGAAATCATTCAGGTCTTTTTGCGTGATGACGTCATTATTCACTACTGCTACTACTTTGTCTTCAGCAAAAAGGCAGTGGCTAGGGCTCAACACACAAAATAAGATAAAAAAATGTAACCCTAAAAATAACTTAAAACTAATTTTCCTCTTCATTAAACACACCTGCTTTCTTAAAATTAACAATTGCTTCCTTAAGCAACCTACAGTAAAGATCAAAACCTACAGCGGCAATGAAACCATGCTGTTGCTGGCCCAGAAGATTCCCGGCGCCACGAATCTCAAGATCTTCCATAGCAATATTAAATCCTGCTCCCAAATCACTATTGCTCTCTATCGCCTGCAACCTTTTCTTAGCAACCGCTTCCAACGGAGCATTATGAGGAATCATAAAATAAGCGTAAGCCGAACGGTTAAACCTGCCCACCCTGCCGCGTAGTTGATGTAAATCTGACAAACCAAACATATGCGCGTTATTCACAATGATGGTATTGGCATTGGGAATATCGATTCCAGATTCAATAATCATTGTGGAAACTAAAACATCAATATCGCCATTTATAAAATCTGACATTACCTTTTCTAATAGCTTAGCGCTCATCTTGCCATGCGCAATAGCAATACGTATATTAGCCCCCAAGCCTTGCGTAACCTTCTGCTTAACTTTATCCAGGTCAAGAATACGATTATGCAAAAAAAACACTTGGCCAGAACGCGCCAACTCACGCGAAATTGCCTGAGAGACTAAATCAGCGTCATATTCTACCACAACCGTCTTAATAGGCAATCTATTTTGCGGCGGTGTATTGATTACAGAAAAATCTTTTGCCCCCATTAAACTCATATATAAAGTACGCGGAATTGGCGTAGCAGTCAAAACAAGTATATCCGTAGAAAGTTTAAGCATCTTTAATTTTTCTTTAGCCTTAACTCCAAAACGCTGTTCCTCATCAACAATAACCAGGCCTAAATCTTTAAAACTTACATCTTCGGAAAGAAGCCTGTGTGTGCCTATAACAATATCTACATTACCGGTTTTTAAGTTTTTAATAATCTGTCCTTGCTCAGCTTGAGTTTTAAAACGGGAAAGCATCTGCACATTAATTGGAAAATTCTTTAAACGCATAGTAAAATTTTTATAGTGTTGTTCAGCTAAAATAGTCGTGGGCACCAAGTAGGCCACTTGCTTGTTATCCATCACTGCCTTAAAAGCAGCACGCATAGCTACTTCAGTTTTGCCATACCCAACATCACCACAAAGCAAGCGGTCCATAGGTTTAGCTGATTGCATATCAGCTTTAACTTCTCCCATTGCGATAATCTGATCAGGAGTTTCTTGATAAGGGAATGTCTTCTCAAAATCTAGTTGCCAATCCGTGTCTAGCGAAAACTTAAAACCCTCAGAAGCCAGCCGCATTGCTTGCAAACCCAATAACTCCCAAGCTAACTTCTGGATACCTTTACGTGCGCGCTGCTTAACCTTAAGCCATTCTTTATTTCCTAAACGATAAAGTTTAGGCTTGCGCGCGCAAAAGGCGATATACTTTTGCACCAAGTGCATCGCCTCAACCGGAACATAAAGTTTTTCATTTCGATCGTATTCAATTACTAGATGATCTTTAAGATGATCCTGAAATTTAATTTTTTGCATGCCTAAAAACTTACCAACACCATGCTGGTTATGCACTACAAAATCACCGACACTTAAATCTACAAAATTTTTTATTGGAAACTCTTCGCTAAACCCCGAGTTTTTAATACTAGCTGGCTTCTTAAGTGGCAAAATAATAACAATGTTATGCTGCCAAAGCGCCTGGCCGTTATCAGGATTAAATGTCTTAAGAGTTAGCACTGTTTGATTATCTAATTCAATGCGAATGGGCAACTCAAAAGACACCGGAAAGATATCAACAATCATTCCACGACGCGCAAAATCACCTTCTACTGAAACCTGAGTTTGCCTCTTATAACCAAAATCAACCAGGTTTTTAGATAATACCTCTAAATCAATATTTTGCTGGGAATATAGTTTGAGAGATTTAAATAGCATATTGAAATAAAAAAGGGACGCTTCCCAGAGGGAAACGTCCCTTTTCCTCGTCCCCTATTATTTAGAACCTTTGCGGCTCCAAGCAAGCACTAAAGGTGAAGCAATAAAAACTGTAGAATATACTCCGGAGATAAAGCCCACAAATAAAGCAAACGCGAAATTACTTAAAACTTCTCCACCGTAAAATAATAACGAAATTACAACCAAAAGCGTTACCCCGGAAGTAAGTAATGTCCTAGCCAGCGTTTGATTTACGCTTAAATTAATCAACTCTTTTAAGGGAAGCTTGCGATTTAAGCGGGCATTTTCACGCACGCGGTCATAAATAACAATAGTATCATTAATGGAATAACCCGCAATAGTTAAAAAAGCAGTAACGCTTAAAAGATCAATCTGCCGATTAGTAATTACTAAGAAACCTAACGCCACTAATACGTCATGCAAAATAGCAATTACGCCCGCAGCCGCGAAGTTTATATGCTTAAATCTGAAACTAACATAAACCAAAATCCCCACCAAAGACCAGATCAAAGCTGCTATGGCTTTGCTTTTCAGGTGTTTTCCAGCCACAGGCCCAACTCGCTCAATTCTCAAGATCTGAATATCTTCATTCGGAAAGTTTTCTTTTAACTTATCAGTTAATATCTGATTTTTATCTTCTGAGGTGCGGATCAGTATAACTTTTGGGTTATCCTTAAACTGCTGGATAGTAGCATCTGCCAAATTTATATCTTTTAATACCTGGCGTACCTTATCCACTGAAGGAGGAGTTTTAAAACTATACTCCTGCAGCTGGCCTCCCACAAAATCAATACCATAGGCTGCCGGGCCTTTCTTAATATACGAAAAAAGCCCAACCGTAATAACAATAATTGAGAGGCAATAAAATATTTTTCTTTTGCTGATAAAATCCAGTTTTGTTTCACCAATAAATTTGAGCATGGGCAAACTTTTGAGCCAGCCCAAATTAAGTAAAAGCTCAAAAATTACCCGGGTAACCACGATAGCAGTAAACATACTTGCTAACAAACCGATAGTCAAGGTAACTGCAAAACCGCGAATAGGCCCTGTGCCAAACTGAAACAATAAAAATGCCGCAATTAAAGTAGTAAGGTTAGAATCAAATATCGCGCTAAAAGCACGCGCATAACCATTGCCTATGGCTGTGCGCAGGTTCCTTCCTGCAGCGATCTCTTCTCTAATACGTTCATTAATCAAAACGTTAGCGTCCACTGCCATACCTAAAGATAAAGCAATGCCCGCAATACCTGGAAGGGTCAAGGTTGCGGATATTCCCGGAAATAAAACAGGCAATAAACCCAATCCACCAAGAATCATCAAAAGGTTTAATAAAAGGGCAACATCACTCACTAACCCCGCCAGTAGATAATACCCTGCCATAAAAATAAAAACTAAAAGCCCTCCGACAAGAGCAGCTTTTACGCCTTTATTTATGGAATCCTGGCCCAATAGCGGGCCAACAGTTCTTTCCTCTTCAACATACATAGGCGCAGGTAATGCCCCAACCCTTAAAATAAGAGCTAGATCCTGCGCAGCTTGAACGTCAAACCTTCCGGTAATCACTGCTTCGCCTGAGGGGATAGCTTCTCTAATGCGTGGGGCTGATTGCACCTTACCATCTAGCACAATCGCCAAACGACTACCTACATTAGCCGCAGTTACCTCAGCAAATTTTTTAGCGCCGGCAGCATTAAACTGTAAAGCAACAATCGGCTCATTAAATTGACTCTGGTCAAAACGTACTGAGGCATTAGTTAAAGCATCGCCAACTAAGACCGCCTGTTTAACAAGCAACAACGGCTCATTCTCATCAAGAGTATATTTTAATTCAAAACCATCAGCGAGATTACCTGCTATAGCATCTTTAAGTTTATTCTCATCGTTAGAAACAATTTTAAACTCGAGCATAGCAGTCTTACCAATAAGCTCAATAGCGCGCTGTCGATCGGTAATGCCAGGCAATTGCACAACAATCTCATCAATACCTTGTTTTTGAATAGAAGTTTCCCTGACCCCAAACTCATCAATACGATTACGAATTATCTCTACTGCCCGATCGCAAGCATCAAGTTTTGCCTGTCCATCAAGATGGCTAGTATCAACTTTAAGTAAAAGATGCATCCCGCCTTGCAAATCAAGCCCTAAATTAATACGCTTAGATAAAGGAAAAGTATAAAACGCGCACAACCCCACAACCCCTAAGATAAGCAGTATTTTGTAGATCAGTTTTCTTTCCATTTATTCCTACTCCTGTTTTTAATCGTCCTAAGCGTTTTGCGGCTTTTTGATATAAGCTACGCTGCTTTTCTCAATCTCCATCTTGACATTATCATCAATACGCAACGTTAAAGTCTTATCCTTGACATTCACTACTGTACCGTGGATACCGCCTAAAGTGACAATTTCATCATTCTTGTTTACCCCTTCAAGCATCTTCTGGTGTGTCTTTTCTTTTTGCTTTTGCGGACGAATCAGCAGAAAATAAAAAATAATAAAGATTAAGGCTAACGGAAAAAGCTGCACTAACGGATTAGCTACAGTTTGCTGTGGCATCTCATTGCTCCTTTTATTTTATTTATCTTTTTTTAATAAACTCTTCACGGTCGCAGATAGCTGCGCCCCGTTTTTTACCCAATGCGCAATACGCTCTTTCTTAAGCACAGCCACTCCAGTTGTAGGCTTATAATAACCTAACTCTTCAATCATCCGGCTGTCCCGGCCTTTGCGCTCATCAAATACCGTCACGCGAAAATGCGGTTTACCTTTGGGGTTTTTCCCGATTCTTCTTAAACGAATGTGTACTGCCATTAAATTGCTCCTTTCTTATCCCTTAATTGCTTCCATCATAGCTTTAGCTTTATTCACTGATTCCTGATATTCATTTTCCGGAACAGAGTCAGCGACAATCCCTGAGCCAGCCTGAACATAAGCAAAGCCATCCTTTAGGACTATTGTACGAATGGCGATGCAAGTATCCATATTATGCGAAAAACTAAAATAACCAATTGCGCCCGCATACAACGAGCGCCTTAAATTCTCCAGTTCGTCAATAATCTCCATGGCGCGAATCTTCGGAGCCCCGGAAACAGTACCTGCTGGAAAAGCGGATTTCAGTACATCATAGATATCAAACCTTTTTTTGTCAAGTACCGCGCTTACTTCGCTAACTAAATGCATGACATGCGAATATTTTTCTATACGCATAAAATCATTTACTTGAACTTTCCCTAGCTGGCTTATGCGGCCTAAATCATTCCTGCCTAAATCCACCAACATCAAATGTTCAGCTCGCTCTTTTTCATCGTTAGCCAATTCTTTCGCAAGGCGCAGATCTTCTTGAATATCTTTACCCCGAGGACGCGTGCCAGCAATAGGACGAGTTTGCACTAAACCATCCTCGCAACGCACAAGCATCTCTGGGCTTGAGCCCACAATAGAAAAATCCTTAAGCTTTAAAAAATACATATACGGTGACGGATTAAGCCTGCGCAAAGCGCGATAAATCTGAAAAGGATCTTTTTGCGTCTTAATTTTAAAACGCTGGGATAAGACAACTTGAATAATATCCCCTTTTTTTATATATTCTTTAGCCTGCTTAACTATTTTAATAAAAGCGGATTTTTTGAGATTACTGCTTGGCAATGAACCTTCAATTTTAGCAACCAACTTGTCCTGAATAGCAAAACGATTAAAATCACTGTGTACTAATTCAATCTTTTTTATTGCCTGTTCGTAAAGTTTCTTTTTATTCAGGCTATTTAAAGATCTTGGCAGGATAACATTATTCACAATCTTGATTGTATGATTAAGCCGGTCAAAAATAAGCAGGAAATTAGTTAAAATTAAAAGTATGTCTGGAATTTTAAGTGTATCTTTATTTTTATCAGGAATATTCTCAACGAATCTCACTGCATCATAACCGATATACCCTACCAAACCTCCGTAAAAACGCGGCAAACCCGCAACTTCAACGGTACGGAAATCCCGCATTATTTTTTTAATCTCTTCAAATGGCGTTTCGCCAGTTGCGAAACTTCGGATTTTATTATTCTTACAATCAATAATTTCAATATGCTTGCCCCTGCTTTTAAAAATTAGTTTCGGCTCAATTCCTAAAAAGGAGTACCGGGCAATCTTTTCCTGGCCTTCCACAGATTCCAATAGAAAAGCGTAGTCCCCCTGTTGAATCTTTAAAAAAGCGGAAACCGGCGTATCCAGGTCTGCGTTAATCTCCTTATAAACCGGGATAACATTGCCCTTTTTTGTTAGTTTTAAAAACTCTTTTAATGTAGGTTTATACATAAACTTAAAAGTAAAAACGTAAAAGGTAAAACTACAATTTGAAAGTTAAAACTTTTTAATTTTGACTTGTGGTTTTAACTTTGACTTTTAACTTTTGACTTTTGAATTTTATTATTCTATCTTTCTATAAAAACAACTTCTATTCCCCGTGTGACATGCTGGCCCTATTTGCCGCACTTTGATTAAAAGCGCATCCATATCGCAATCATAAGCTATTGATTTTATAAATTGAAAATGCCCGCTAGTCAACCCTTTAACCCAATATTCTTTTCTTGAACGCGACCAAAAACAACTTTTTCCTAATTTTAAACTCCTGCGCAATGATTCTTTATTCATATAAGCAACCATTAATACTTCGTTGTTCTTATAATCCTGAATAACCGCAGGTATTAATCCGTTTTTATCAAACTTTAAAGCCCCTAATTTAAATTTATTTTTTTTCATAATCTTACGCCTACTCCTCTTTGGCTTAAATATTCCTTTACTTGTTTTACAGAAAACTCATTGTAATGAAAAACTGAGGCGGCCAAAGCAGCATCTGAACCGGTTTTAGTAAAAACATTATAGAAATCTTCAAGCTTCCCTGCGCCTCCAGAAGCAATCACTGGAATATTAATTTTTGCGGTTATTGCCTTAGTCAACTCCAAATCATAACCATTTTTTGTACCATCATAATCCATGCTGGTCAAAAGGATTTCGCCTGCCCCCAACCGGGCAGCTTTTTCTGCCCATTCCAAAGCATTAATCCCCGTAGGAGTTCTACCTCCATTAATATAAACCTCCCAGATATCACCTTGTTTTTTAGCATCAATGGCCACCACAATACATTGGCTACCAAATTTCTTTGCTGCGCTGCTAATTAGCTCTGGGAACTTAACTGCTTGAGTATTTATGGATACTTTTTCTGCACCCGCATTTAGAATATTTTTTATATCTTTGATATCCCCAACTCCGCCGCCGACTGTAAAAGGCATGAAAATATTTTGGGCTATTTTTTCAACTAAAACAAGTAAGGTTTTTCTATTCTCAAAACTAGCGGTAATATCCAAGAATACTAACTCATCAGCTCCTTGCGCGTCATAAACCTTAGCCACTTCGACCGGGTCCCCGGCATCGCGTAAGCCTAAAAACTTAACTCCTTTAACTACGCGGCCTTCTTTAATATCCAAACATGGAATAATGCGTTTAGTCAGCATATAAAAACAGTAGTTAGCAGATAGTAGTTAGATTATCCTAAATACTACCTGCTATCTGCTACCTACCATATTTTCTCTTATTTTACCTTCTTCTCAAGATATTCTTTTAAAAGCGCCCAAGTTCTTTTACCTATTTTACCATCAGCTGAAAGATTATTAGCTTTCTGAAAAGCCTTTATTGCTAAAATAGTTTTTCTGCCGATCTTGCCATCAATAGTTCCCTGATAATATCCGGCATTTACTAAAGCCAGCTGAACCTGCTTATTATTCGGGCGTTCTTTCATTTCACCGGCATCCTGAGCATTGAGATTAATTTCCTGGTCACTCTTTGCCATTGATTCCTTCAAACTATTTATCTCATTATCTTTTTCATTTAATTGCGTCTGGAGCACCAAAATCCTATTGCGTAATCCCTGATTTAACAACCCATCATTTTTACTTACCGTAGTACATCCACTTAAAATAAAAATACCCATCGTTGCTAACCCTAACCACAAAGCTTTCTTTGCCATGCTTTCTCCCCTTTCATTAGTTACAAATAAATTAAGCGTTCATTATTTTCAACGCTTCTACTAAAGTAAACTTACCTTCATACAAAGCTTTACCAACTATAGCCGCAACCACTCCCTTTTTTTCAAGTTTCCTTAACTTAAGCAAGTCTTCTAAATTAGAAACTCCACCGGATGCAATAACATTTAATCCCGTTTCTTTAAGCAACTCTTTGATCCCTGAAATATTCGGGCCAGATAAAGCCCCGTCCTTGGAAATATCTGTATAGATTAACTGCTTAAACCCCATCTCCTTTAACTCTCTAGCAAAATCCAATATCGTTTTAGAAGCCGAAATATTCCATCCCTGCGTTAAGACCTTTGTTCCCAAAACGTCAATACTCACAATAATCTTTTCGCCAAATTTCTTCCGGGCCTTTTTCAAAAATTGCGCATCATTAGCTGCCCGCGTACCCAAAACTACTCTTTGTACCCCTAGACTAAGCAGGCTTAAGATTGTTTCCATACTTCTAACTCCTCCGCCAAATTCAAGAGGGACGCCAACTTTACGCACAATTTCTTTTATTACTGATAAATTTTTAATGATTCCGCTAGAGGCACCATCAAGATCCACAACATGTAAAAATTGCGCGCCCTGTTTAGCCCAATGCTTAGCCACTTTCAGCGGATCGCGAGAATAAACTTTCTGGCAATTAAACTTACCCTGGAAAAGCCTGACTACTAAACCATTTCTTAAATCTATTGCTGGTATAATTAGCATAGTTGGACAAAATTCTTAATTATCCTAAGCCCTATTGCCTGGCTTTTTTCAGGATGAAACTGCACCCCATAAATATTATCTTTACACAAAACGCAAGGAAATTCTATGCCATAATCAGTAGTCGCGGCAATAATAGATTGATCAGTTGTTTGAGGATAATAGGAGTGACAAAAATAAACCTGCTCGTTACCAATAATCCCATCTAACAAAGCGCAATTCCTAGAAACAATCTTAAGATTATTCCATCCCATATGCGGGACCTTTTGAGAAAATTTCGCGCTGAATTTAACAACCCTGCCCTTTAAAAGGCCTAATCCTTTATTCTCTTTAGCCTCTTGGCTTTCTTCAAACAAAAGTTGCAACCCCAAACAAATTCCCAGAAACGGCTTGCCTTTTTTTACCTGCTCTTTGATTACTCTAACCAATCCTTGCTTTTCTAATTCGCCTACCGCATCATCAAAAGCGCCTACTCCCGGTAACACTATCTTATCAGCTAAATCTATCTCGCTTTCCTTATTAGTTACGCTTGTTTTAGCCCCAAAAAATTCCAAGGCCTTGGCCACACTATGAATATTACCCATACCATAGTCAATAATCGCAATCTTCATTAATCAATCACGCCTTTAGTCGAGGGGATACCTTTTCTTCGCGGGTCGATTTGGGTGGCTTGATCCAGGGCAATGCCCAACCCCTTAAAAATAGGTTCTAAATTAGTGTGTAAATCCTGGCTAAAAAAATCAAGCTTAATATTTAAATTCATACCTAAGTGTTTAGCAAAAGACTCAAAAAAATGCTCCGCATCTTTTATAGCATAGCCCTCTTTATCATCTTTTACGTCTTCTATGGCTGGATAACTTGCCAAAGGTTTAAGCAATTTAAATGAACCTCTACCGCTTATATCAACTGTAACATTAGCAGTCACTTCTTCCATTGGCACTGAGGCTGAACCAATACGGTTAATACCCACTTTTTCACCGAGAGCATTCTTAAAAACCTGGCCCAAAACTATCCCCAAATCTTCATTAGTATGATGAATATCTATATTAAAATCCCCCCAATTAACTATTGCCTCCAAATCAAAATGACCCCAGTAAGCAAATAAATCTAACATATGGTCAAGTAGGCCAATTCCGGTTTTGATTTTTCTTTCTTCCGTACCATCAATATTTAATTTAATCGATATTTCTGTTTCTTTCGTTTTTCTTACAACTTCTGCAATTCTTTTTTCCATCAAATCTCCTCGGATTATAAAAACCTTGCTTTTACGGAATCTACATGTTTTTGCAAGCCTTCAATACCAGCAATCTTATCTATTGGCTCACGCATCTTTTCAAGTGCTTTTTTTGAATAACTAATAATATGGCTACTTTTTATAAAATCAAACACAGATAATCCGGAAAAAAACCTAGCTGTGCCGCTTGTTGGTAAAACATGGCTTGGCCCAGCAACATAATCTCCTACTGCTGTCGGGCTATAAGGCCCCAAAAATATTGCTCCCGCATTCTTTATAGATTTAACCAACCGATTAGGATTCTGCACCAAAATCTCCAAATGCTCAGGAGCTATTTTATTAGCAATTTCGCAAGCCTGCTCTAAGTTTTTGCTCAAAATAATATAACCATTGCTCCCATCGGTTTGAGATTTTACTTCGCGAGCTAAGCTTTTGGAATTAGTAATTAATATCGCCAGGCCTTTTGCATGTTCAGCTTGGGCACGCAAATCCGCAATAATAAATTTTGGGTCGCTAAAACGATTGGCGATAATCACTAACTCCGTAGGCCCGGCAATCATATCAATATCCACTCGGCCGAAAACCTGACGTTTAGCTTCACTTACATAGATATTACCCGGGCCAACAATCTTGTCTACTCTAGGAATAGTTTTAGTCCCATAAGCTAAAGCTGCAATGCCTTGCGCTCCACCAACGCGGTAAATTTCATCTACTTTTAAAAGATCAGCAATTACTAAAATATGCGGATTAATGAACCCAGATTTATCCGGAGGGCTTATTAGAATAATTTTCTTTACCCCAGCTAACTTTGCCGGTAATACAGTCATATAAACAGTAGAAACTAGTGGCGCAGTTCCGGCTGGGATATAAACCCCAACTTTTTCTAAAGCTGTATAATTTTCACCTAGAATAACCCCTTCAGGGCCCTTGATCCTCCAGGATTTACGCAACTGTTTACGATAAAAACGGTTTACATTATCAATAACAACTTTTAAAGAGGCAACAAAATTCGGGCTGATATTCTGATAGGCACCACTTATTTCAATCTCAGAAACCTTCAATTGCCGTAAACTAAGTTTAACCTTATCAAATTTACGCGTATATTTAACCAAAGCATCGTCGCCAAAAAGACGCACATCATCTATAATCTTTTTAACCCTATCTTCTACACGCGCATTTCGCGCTAAACCGCGGTTATAGATCTTCTCTAATTTTTTACTGCTAGCTTTTATAATTTTCATTTTATTTCCCTACATTCTATAACTAACTATTTATTATATCCTTTAATTTCTCAAATACCAATGTAAAATTATTCAGATTTGTTCCACCTGCCTGGGCAAATTCCTGCCTGCCTCCACCTGATCCGCCAATAAGTGGCGCCACTTGGCTAATCAATGCCCCAGCATCCAAACCTTTAGATAATAAATCCGGCGTAACCGCAATAACCAGAAAAGCCTTTTTCTGTTGTTTGTCAGCCGAACCTAAAGCAATTACTACGTGAGATATTTTTTCCTTTATTTTATCCGCTAAAATCCGCAAAGCAGGCATATCCAAATCATCTTCCAGAGAAAAAATTGTATTAACGCCATTAATCAAAACATTTTTCTCTATAAGCCTAGGTAACGCATTAACCAGGCTGTTTGCTACCTCAATACTCCGTTTTTTTTCATCTTTCTTTAACTCCTGCAACTTTTGCACTTTAGCAACTTCAGCAATCGCCTTTTGCTCTTCATCTTTAATGAATCGTTCTGCAAAACTAGCAGTAACGCCCTGGATCCTTCTTATGCCACTGGCTACTGATCCCTCACTAATTATTTTTATCAGGCCGATTTTACTGACATTATCAAGATGCGTACCTGCGCATAGCTCTTTTGAAATATCTCCAATGATAACCACCCGCACATTTTCAGCATATTTTTCCTCAAAAAACGCTAACGCCCCTGCTTGCTTTGCCTCTTTTAAAGCCATCTCTTTACAGTTTACTGCCTGATTTTTAACCAGATAGCTATTCGCTACTTCTTCAACCCGGGAAATCTCCTCTTTAGAAAGGCCTTTAAAATGCGTAAAATCAAAACGAAATTTTTCTTCCTCAACTAAAGAACCCTGCTGTTGAACATGATTTCCTAAAACCTGCCTTAAAGCTGCCTGTAATATATGCGTAGCAGTATGATTTTTAGTAATATTCAATCTACGCTGGGCATCTATTTGCGCAACTACTATATCCCCTTTTTTAAAGCTGCCAAAACTAACTTTACCGATATGTAAAAAAACATTATTAATTTTCTGCGTATCTAAAACTTCAAAAACATTTTTCCCGTTGATCAATTTCCCGGTATCCCCAACCTGGCCGCCGGATTCTGCGTAAAAAGGAGTCTGCTCTAAAACAACTTCTAAACTATCTTTGGCTAAAGCTTCATTTACTTCTTTACCATCTTTTAAAATAGCCAGGATTTTGGTTTCCACAGAATTTTCTTCATAGCCAACAAACTTTGTATCACTTAATTTCAAATCTAATCCTTTTGCATCAAAAACATCCCCTTTCATCTTACTAGATGATTTTGAAAGGATCTTTTGTTTATCCAGTTCATTCTTATAATTTTCATCGAAATTCCAAGTAACTTTAATATGTTTCGCATTCAATTCTTCCTTCATTATTTCTGGAGGAATACCATGAGTATCATGTAATCTAAAAGCAGCCAAGCCTAAACAGCCAGATGTATTCGCACTAGCGATAATCAAACCGTTCTCTACTGGATCCTTCTTTAATATAACCGATATTCTATCAACTTCATTACTTACTAAAATACTACTTAAACTTAAAGTATTAATAAAATTATTCTCTTCATTCAAAATAACCCGAGCAATATCCTCTTGTCTATCCTTTAAATCCGGATAAGGTTTATGCATAATCTGAGCAACTAAAACAACCAATTTGTACAGAAAAGGTTTAACTATCCCTAAACTTTTTAGATGTAAAACACTCTTACGGATAATTTTTCTTACAATATATCCACGGCCTTCATTAGAGGGTGTTATCCCGTCATATATCGAAAAAACCACTGCCCTTAAATGATCAGCAATCGCATAAAGAAGTTTTAGGCTATCTTTTGGCTCAACTTCTAAGGAACGCTTGATTTCTTTAACTATTGGTTGAAATAACTCTGTTTCAAAATTATTTTGCTTTCCCTGTATAACCGCAGTTAACCTCTCCAGGCCCATCCCAGTATCAATATTTTTATTTGGCAAAGGTTCAATAGTTGCGTCATCCTTACGGTTAAACTGCGTAAAAACCAGATTCCAGATTTCTACAAACCTACCGCAGCTACAAGATGGATTACAATTTTTTTCTTTACAGCCAATATCTTGGCCAAAATCATAGAATATCTCTGAACAGGGGCCGCATGGCCCATTTGGCCCTTTAGTTTTAGCTTCTGCCGGCCAGAAATTATCTTTGTCCCCAAGTTTTATAATCTTTTCAACAGGTATACCTATTTTATCTTTCCAAATATTATAGGCATCAGCATCATCTTGATAAACTGAAACCCAAAGTTTTTCCTGGTTCAAATTTAATTCTTTCGTCAAAAACTCCCATGCCCAACTGATTGCTTCTTCTTTAAAATAATCTCCAAAAGAAAAATTGCCCAGCATTTCAAAGAAAGTATGGTGCGCACTTGTTTTGCCTACCTTTTCCAAATCATCTGTACGCAAACAACGTTGTGCTGTCGCGGCGCGCTTAAATCCAGAATCCCACCCCATAAACTCTTTCTTAAACTGATTCATCCCTGCAGGAGTAAATAATACGGTAGGGTCATCTTTAGGAACCAAAGAATCACTTTCAATAATCTTATGTTTTCTGGCTTTAAAAAAATCCAAAAATTTTTCTCTTAAAATATCCGCTGTCATAATTAAATTATCGTTATTGCAATTTATTCACTACTTCCCCTACGATATCCATAGCAAATCCCCGTCGTATCAAATACGCATATAAGCGCGCCTTTGCCTTAAGCGGCTCTACGCCTTTTAGCCTGCAAAGTCTTTGCTTTGCCAGTTTCCTGACTATAGTGCCTTCGTCGTAATCCTCTTTTGCTTGCGCAAGAGTTACTTCAATAATCTCTTTATCTAAACCCTTCTGAACTAATTCCTGCCTTATTCTCCTTAAACCAAATGGCCGCTTAAGCCGGAAAGCTACCCAACCTTGAGCAAAGATCTGGTCATCGATAAATTGCTTATCTTTAAGGAAATTTAAAGTAACTTGAATTATTGCTTCAGAGAATTTTTTCTGTCTTAAGCGCGAAGCTAACTCTTTTTCGCTGCGTAAACGAAATTTAAGCAGTAAAAAAGAATACTCCTTTGCCTCTTGAAGGCTACTCGGCTTGGCTAAATTTTTTACGTACAGCTTTTTCAATATCTTCCTGTAACTTTGGATTCTCTTTTAAGAATTTTATCGCTGCGTCTCTGCCTTGGCCCAACTTCTTGTCCTCAAACGAAAGCCATGTCCCTGACTTGGCGATTACCTCAAGGTTAACTCCCGCGTCAATAACAGCTCCTGTCTTAGAAATCCCTTCATTATGCAGAATATCAAACTCTGCCTCACGAAAAGGCGGAGCAATTTTGTTTTTAACTACTTTTACTCTGACATGGCTACCGATAACCTTATCACCTTCTTTTAAGTAAGCAATTCTACGTACATCTAACCGTACTGATGAATAAAATTTTAGCGCTCTGCCACCAGGAGTTGTTTCCGGTGAACCAAACATAACCCCGATTTTCTCTCTCAATTGATTAATGAAAATTACCGTAGTGCGCGATTTGCTAATCGAGCCAGTCAGTTTACGCAAAGCCTGTGACATAAGCCGCGCCTGAAGCCCCATATGTGAATCACCCATCTCGCCTTCAATTTCAGCGCGCGGGGTTAATGCTGCCACTGAATCAATTACCACTAAATCTACGGCGTTAGAGCGCACTAAAGTTTCTGTGATCTCTAAAGCCTGCTCCCCGGTATCAGGCTGAGAGATTAAAAGATCATCCAGATTTACGCCAATTAATTTGGCGTAAGTTGAATCAAAAGCATGCTCTGCATCAATAAATGCCGCTACTCCGCCTTTTTTCTGGTTTTCTCTTATTGCCGTTAACGTCAGTGTAGTTTTTCCGGAAGCTTCCGGGCCGAATATCTCCACAACCCTGCCACGCGGGAGCCCACCCACACCTAAAGCAAGGTCAAGAGTAAGCGCGCCAGTTGGAATAGTCTCAATATTTGCCTTAGTGTGCGCGCCCAGCTTCATAATTGAGCCCTTGCCAAACTGTTTCTCTATCTGCAAAAGCGCCAGATCTAATGCCTTTTGACGGTCTAATGTCTCTATTGCCACGTCTTTCTTCTTATCTACTGTCATTTTAATCCTCCACTGTTAAATTTAAGTAATTATTATAACCCGCCCATATTTCCCTGTCAAACAATAAAAATCCCTCCTTTCTATTCCAATAGACGCAGAAAGAAGGGAAATCTAACGCACTTCTTTACGCAAATTTTAAAGTTTTCTTAACCTTGCCTCATTATTCCTAATCCAGCTAAAGATATCATTTAAGATCATTACTGCCGGCTTCTGAGGTTTCCATTTTAATTCTTGTGTAACTTTCTTGTTATCCGTAAGATATACCGCAATATCTCCCGGACGGTTACACAGGTCTCGGCCCACTTTAATCTTGTTACCGGTAATTTCCCGGCAAAGCGCGGTGGTCTCTGACAAAGAAAGGCTTACCTCTCTTGCGCCTCCAACATTATAAGTATTACCGCTTAACTTAGAAAGGCCATTTACCTGCAAATCAATTAGCTGACAAAGGTCATCAACATGTAAAAAATCACGCACTTGTTTACCCTTGCCGCCAAAACCGATATATTTAAGCGATTTTTTAAAATAGTGCGCCAGCATCCAATAAGTAAATACACCCTGGTCAACTTTTCCAAATTGCCACGGCCCGGCAATTACTCCGCAGCGATTCACAACCGCGTTAAGGCCGTATGCGGCAATATATTCCTGAAGGATGAATTCCGACGCCAGTTTAGTCGTTCCATATAAAGTCTTTAGGCCAGTCAAAGAAAAATCCGTGCCAATCCCAGCAAAATGCGGCCACTCAAACCTGCTTTTTGATTCAAGCCGCCTGATCGCGTTTATTTTTTCATAGGGATAAACTCTGCTTGTAGAAAGAAAGATCATTCCCGCTTTACGCTTGCGGCACAGCTCAAGGCAATTAACCGTGCCCATCAGGTTAGTATCAATAATATAAGCCGGATTCTGATAACCTGCTATTACCGACGGCTCAGCTGAACATTCCAAAATTAAATCTATATCAAATTTCAGGCCTAAGTCTTTGAGGCGCCGCACATCCCCGCGGATAAATTTAATCTCGTTTTCTTTAAGCCGCGGCAAATTTAATTCACTTCCCCGGCGGACTAGATTATCTAACGCATAAACCTTTAATTTAGGATATTTCCGCTTAAAATAGACAGCAAGGTTACTTCCGATAAATCCCGCACCGCCAGTAATTAAAATATTATTATATTCCATATTTTCAACCGCATTTGTTCCATAACTGTTTATTTTCTATCAACTTACATACACTGTCTATGATTTCTGGGAATGATAAATTTGTTTAATCGTCTCTTCTATACCAAATTTATACTGCCAATCAGGATAATGCGATTTAAATTTAGAAACATCACTAATCCACCAGATATGGTCGCCGATACGGTTAGTGTTAATATATTCATAATCAAACTTCTCGCCAGTTAACTTCTCGCACATCTGGATTGCTTCCAGAATTGAAACATTAGCGAACCTGCCTCCGCCTATATTGTAAACTTCACCGCAGCGCGGATTTTGAAAATAATGGTAGAACGCATTCACCAAATCGAAAGAGTGTATATTGTCCCTGACCTGTTTACCTTTATACCCGTAAATTTTATAGTTGCGTTTTGTTGCAACGCATTTGACTAAGTATGACAAAAACCCATGCAGCTCAGCACCGGAATGCGCCGGGCCAGTTAGGCAACCACCTCTAAACACGCCGGTTTTAAGATGGAAATACCTGCCATATTCTTGGGTCATAACATCAGCAGCAACTTTTGATGCGCCGAAAACTGAGTGTAAACAATTATCAATGCTCATTGTTTCATCTATACCTCTGTAATATTTATGATCGGTTGAGATCTCAAAACGCTTATCTTTTTCCATTAAAGGCAGGCGATTTGGCGTATCCCCGTAAACTTTATTCGTGGAGGTGAAAATAAAAACTGCCTGGGGACAAAATTTACGCATTGCCTCAAGCATAACCAGCGTGCCTTGGGCATTAACCCCAAAATCAACCATAGGGTCTTTAGCTGCCCAATCATGAGATGGCTGAGCTGCGGCATGCACAATTAAAACGATATCTTTATTGTATTTCTTAAGTATGGAATTTATTTTACCCTGATTGCGGATATCTACGGCGTAATGCCGATAGTTTTTATGCAATTTCTCAAGGCGTTTTCTATTCCAAAGAATTGAGCCATCTGAGCCAAAAAAGCTTTTACGCATATTATTATCTATACCGACAATATCAAAACCTTTTTCAGCAAAAAAACTCACGGTTTCAGAACCGATTAAACCGCAAGAACCTGTAACTATGATAACTGACATACTACTCCTTGGTTAAATACCATGCTTGATGTTTAAGTGACCAGGCTACGGTAAGCTTAAGGCCTTGCGCGAACAAAACAACCGGCTTCCAACCGATTTCTCTGGTAATTTTTCTTGAATCAAGGCTATATCTTAAATCATGGCCCAGGCGGTCCCTAACAAACTCAAACCTGTTTTGACCGACACCAAGAGTTTTTAGCAATAGCTTAACTGTGTCCATATTCTTGCTTTCGCAAGCGCTGCCTAAATTATACGTCTGGCCAATTTTTCCCTTGCGCATAATCGCTATAATGCCTCGCGCACAGTCATCAACATAGAGCCACTCGCGCACATTTTGCCCTAAGCCATAAACTGGAACCTTGCCGCCATTTAATATTTTAAGAATAGCAAGCGGGATAAGTTTTTCTGGATACTGCCAGGGGCCGTAATTATTTGACGGCCTGATGATTATTGCGGGGAATTTATATGTTCTGATATACGACTGCGCCAGAAGGTCTGCTGCCGCTTTAGAAGCCGCGTAAGGGCTATTCGGCTTAATCGGAGAATTTTCATTAAACTTACCATTAGCAATTTCCCCATAAACTTCATCAGTGCTGATGAAAATAAATTTACTTACTTTATATTTGCGGCTAGCGTCTAGAAGTATTTGAGTTCCCTTGATATTAGTATCAATAAATGGCGTGGCGTCGTCAATGCTGCGGTCGACGTGGCTTTCAGCAGCGAAATGAACTACGATATCCGGCTTTTCTTTTTGAAAAATAGATCCAACGCTAGTTTTATTGCAGATATCGGTTTTATAGAACTTAAATTTACCTTTTGCTTCCTCAAGGCGCTTAAGGTCACCGGCATAGGTAAGTTTGTCGACTACGATAACTGAACCGTAGCAGAGGTTTAAACCTCTGCTACGGGAATCACCGAGAATAAGCCTTACAAAAGCACTGCCGATAAAACCTGCGCCACCGGTAACTAAGATTTTAAATATTCTTTTACGCATTCTTCTAAGACTGAATTAATGTTTCTCACCTTAAAACCTGATTTTTCAAGTTTAGCAGTAGATAAAATCAAATCCGTCCTAACCAAGCCAAGGCTCTTAACTGGAACAACCTTAAATTCGTAGGATGAAACATATTTTTTATATACCCGCATAAGTTCGGGGTAACGTAAACCACTCTTATTTACCACATTATAAACCCCCCGGGCGTCAATCTTTATCAAATGCTTAACCGCCTTAATAAAATCCGGAATGTAGGTAACAGAATTTGGGATATCAATGACCTTATTATATTTTAAAAGCTTATCTAGTAAATTTTTAGGATGTTTTTCGTTAATAAGCGGGATCCTGATCCTTGTAATTAGAATATTATAATCGCGCGCTAAAACTTCAATAGCCCTCTCTGAATAAATTTTGCTCCGGCTGTAAAAAAGTTTGAAAAAATAATCCTCACTCTCCTCATTGATCAGTTTATTCTTTTTATAATCGTAATTAAAAATACAACCACTGGATATATGCACTAATTTAATATTATTACGTAAGCAAACTTCCGCTAAAATGACCGGGATAAAACTGTTACCCAATAAAACTACGTCGATATCCAGCTCGCAGTCATCAACGTTGCGCCTGCCGGTAATACCAATACAATTTATAATTACTTTAGGATTATATTTCTTAACCAGCCTTTCGGCGTCACTAAAAGAGTTAACAATTGAGCCGTCAATCCTACAACCAAACTCTTTTTGCAGCCTTTCCCCGATAAAACCTTTTCCTAGAATTAAAATATTTTTATTTATCATTAAGCAGATCTCTTAAATATTCACCGTAGCTAGTATGAAATCCACTAGCAAGCCTGGCAAGTTGCGCTTTATTAATATACTTCATGCGGTAGGCAACCTCTTCAATACAGCCGATTTTTAGGCATTGTCTTTCTTCAATCGTTTTAATAAATGTGGATGCGTCGATTAGCGCCTCATAGGTTCCGGTATCAAGCCAGGCATGGCCACGGCCTAAAAACTGCACTTTTAGTTTTCCTTTTTTAATATACTCATTATTAATGCTTGTAATTTCTAACTCCCCGCGGGCTGATGGCTTAATTTTTTTGGCGATCTTAACTACGTTATTATCGTAAAAATAAAGCCCGGAAACTACCCAGTTAGTTTTTGCTTTCTTAGGTTTTTCAGTGATAGATTTAACCTTACAGTTCTTATCAAAATCAATTACGCCATAACGCTCAGGGTCTCTGACTGTATAACCAAAAACAATTGCCCCGTTTTTTAACCGAGCTGAATTTTGCAATAACTCACTTAGATTATAACCATAAAATATATTGTCTCCGAGAATTAGGCAAACACTATCCTGGCCTATAAAATCCTCAGCAATGATAAAGCTTTGCGCGATGCCTTTTGGCTCAGGCTGAACAATGTAAGAAAATTTTATACCCAGGTCATGGCCATCCCCAAGTAAATCTTTAAATCTTGGAGTGTCTTTAGGCGTAGAAATTATTAAAATATCCTTAATCCCGGCAAGCATCAATACGGAAAGCGGATAATAAATCATCGGTTTATCATAAATCGGAAGCATTTGCTTGCAGACACCTTTGGTAATTGGATATAGTCGCGTAGCTTTGCCGCCAGCTAAAATAATTCCCTTCATCTAATTACCCTCCCTGCCTACCGTTAGGCCGACCGTATTTAAAATATAAAAATATAAGCACAGCTAATGTTAAAAAAGTTGTTACATTTGCAATTATGATTATTGGGTCCTTGCGGGCGATTCCATAAACCATCCATAAACAAACTCCAGCGGAAAGCTGAAATAACGTAACCGGGCTTACATCCTTAACAGATTTAGTCCTTAGCGACCTGAATATCTGCGGGACAAAGGAAAACATGGTTAGTGTGGCTGCCATTGCGCCGATTATTGTCCAGATCATAAAATTACTTTTAAAAACCTGCGGGAGCCGGCTTTAAGCACACCGGGTTCATGCGGAATAAAATCATCTTTTTCGATTCTAACATTATTAAAGCTAACTGCCCCTTGCTTAATCAACCTGCGCGCTTCATTGCCGCTTGCGACAAGCTTGCTTTCAATAAGTATGGCAAGAATATTCTTCTTTCCATCAGTTTTAAATTTAAACATATCCTGGGGAATTTCTTTCTGGGAAAATACACGCGTAAACTCCTCTGCCTCTTTTTCTGCCGATTGCCTAGAGTGATATTGTGTAATGATAATTTTAGCTAAATTTACCTTTGCCTCTTTAGGATGCATCTGTTTAACCTTATTTAAATCATCGCAAGTTAACAATTCATAATATTTAAGCATCAATGCGTCGGAAATTGACATAATTTTGCCAAACATCTCTTTTGGCGATTCATTTATACCAATATAATTACCAAAAGATTTGCTCATCTTAACCAGGCCATCAGTACCCTCTAAAAGAGGCATCGTAAGCACAACCTGTTGCGCTTGCTTAAAATCTTTTTGAAATTCGCGGCCAACCAAAAGATTAAAAATTTGATCAGTTCCACCCAATTCAACATCAGCCTCAAGAACAACTGAATCATAACCCTGCATAAGAGGATAGATAAACTCTAAAATAGAAATATTCTCTCCCCCCGTGTATCTTTTTTTAAAATCATCGCGAGCAAGCATTTGAGAAACTGAGGCATGAGTAGTAAGTTTCAAGATCTCCACCCCGGTCATTCTGGCAAACCATTTGCTATTAAAAACGATTTTGAGTTTGCGCATATCCAAAATTTTAGCGACCTGCAATTTATAAGTTTGCGCGTTTTTTGCTACTTCCTGTTTGCTTAACTGTTTTCTGATTTCAGAGCGCCCGCTTGGGTCACCAATTTGGCCGGTAAAATCCCCAATTAAAAAATAAACTTCATGGCCAAGATCTTGAAACTGGCGCAGTTTTCTCAAAAGCACAGTATGGCCTAAATGCAAATCAGGAGCAGTCGGATCAAAACCTGCTTTAATTTTTAAGGGGCGCTTAGTTTTAATGCTCTGCGCAAGCTTCTTGCGAAGCTCATCTTCAGAGATTATCTCAATGGCGCCCCTTTTAATTATTTCTAGTTGCTTATCTATATCCATCATTTAAAAGATAATGCTTATAGCCTTGCAGTTAAACCAATCTTTGCCTGTTCCACATCCACTTTAATTACCTTTACCTTTATTTTATCGCCAGGTTTAAGATTAGCAACTGTTTCTTTTTCAATCTCACTAGAGTAAATCAAACCTTCCAGCTCATCATCGATTTTGGCAAATACACCAAACTCAGTAATACTGGAAACTTCAGCATCCATCTGTGTATCCAGGGGATATTTCTCGGCGATTTTCGACCAAGGATTATCCTGCAGCTGTTTTAGGCCCAAGGCAATGCGGCGATTAGCAGAATCAACAGAAAGTACAGCAACATCCAGCTTCTGCCCCTTTTTCAAAACATCCTGAGGATGGCCGATTCTTTTGGTCCATGAGATATCAGATACATGGATCATTCCCTCAAGGTTAGAATCTAACTCCACAAAAGCCCCGTATTCAGTAAAACCGCGAATTTTCCCGCTTACTTTAGTACCCACGGGATATACCTTTTCTGCTTCTAACCAAGGATTCATTTCGAGCTGTTTTAAACTTAAAGATATTCGCCGCGATTCCTTTTCTACGCTTAATATCTGCGTTTCAACCATATCTCCCACAGCAAACATCTCACCGGGATTGTTGACTCGCTTAGTCCAGGAAATCTCGGAAACATGAATCAATCCTTCAATGCCTTTTTCTAACTCCACAAATACTCCATATGGCAAAATATTTACTACTTTACCTTTTACCTTTACGCCAATGACGAATTTACCTTCGATATCCTGCCAAGGATCTGGCAATCTTTGCTTTAATCCTAATGAAACTTTCCCAGAAGCTTGATCCAAGTTTAAAATCATAACCTCGATTTTGTCGCCTATAGCAACAATTTCAGAAGGATGGCTGATCTTTGACCAAGACATATCTGTAATATGCAGCAGCCCATCTACTCCGCCAAGATCAATAAACGCGCCAAAGTCGGTGATAGCTTTAACTAATCCGGGATAAATATTGCCGATCTTTAATTCACCCCAAATTTTACCTTTAGCTACATCTCTATCAGCTTGCACTGCTTCGCGGCGGCTAACAATTATGCTGCGTCTCAGGTTATTAACTTTAACAATCTTGAATTTGAATATTTTGTACAAGATATCTTTGTCCGCAACGTTACGAAAAGATGAAAGTGAGCTAGGCAAGAACCCTTCGATTCCCATAATATCAACGAGGAATCCACCTTTAACCTTCTTTACCGGCTTACCCTCAACTAGAGTACCATCATTAGAGAATTTGACGATTTTATCCCAACCAGCCATACGTAAAGCCTTTTCGCGCGATAACGTCATTACGCCTGCGTCATTTTCCATAGTCTCAAGTAAAAATTCCAGCTCCTTACCTACTACTAAATCAACAGTGCTGAACTCAGTAATAGGGACAATTCCCTCTGATTTAAAACCCACATCCACCAAAACTTCCTTGCTTTTAATTTCTACTATTTTGCCGCTTACAACTTGGCCCTCTTTTAAAACTTTGATACTTTGGTTATACAATAATTCTAATTCCGCCCTAGTTTCTGTAGACATTGCTAGTTACTCCCTTTCTTAATAGTTTTTTTTAATGTTGCTTTTTTTAAAAATAAATAGTCGCTCTCCCTAGTTAAATAAACAAAATAGCCAAAATCATCTGCTTAAATCTCATGATTTGGCTCCCCCTTTCCACGCGAGTTTGTTCGTAGTATAAATATATTGATTTTATACTCCATCCTTTGAAATAATTTCTTTGGCTAAAACTAATAACTTCTTAGCCTGGGCCAAAGTTTTTGCCTCTGCGTAAGTACGCATAATCGGCTCTGTGCCTGAACCACGGAACATTAACCAACTCTGGTCTTCGCAGATAAGCTTTATACCGTCATAATCCTTAATATCAACTACCTTTTTGCCCAATAGCTCCTTAGGTAGATTTTCTTTTTTCGGCTCAACGCGTTTAGCTAAATGAAAATCCTGGCGCACATAATAAAATTTACCAAACTGCTTTTCAGTTTCATTTAAGATCTTTAAAATATTTTTATTGCGGTAGGCCATCATTTCAATCAATAAGAGGCCAGCCATAGTTCCATCGCGCTCAGGGATATAATTCTTAACACCCATGCCGCCAGCTTCTTCACCTCCTGCAACAATATCAACCGTAGTCATAAGATCCGAAATGTATTTAAAGCCGACAGGAGTTTCATAAAGCTTAATCTTTAAGAATTTAGCGATATTATCCATCATCGTTGTCCCGCAGATTGTCTTTACTAAACCACCGCTTAAGAGACGGTCCTGATTTAAATGCAGCGCTAATAAACCCAAAATCTTTTGTGGATGGATAAATATCCCACCGGGAGCAACCGCGGCAATCCTATCCGCATCACCGTCTAGAGCAATACCCAAATCAAATTTTTCTTTTTTTACCCGCGATTTTAATTCCTCTAAGTTTTCCTCAACCGGCTCTGGCCTGCCTCCGTCAAAAGAAGGATTAATCGTATTGCGCATAAATTCTAACTTTATGCTCGTGCCTTTAAGCACTTGCGCGATAAAACTATCCCCTGAGCCATACATAGAATCGACTAAAACTTTAAATTTCTTATTCTTGATTTTCTTTAAATCAATATAATTACGGATAAATTTTATATAATCTTTGATAATATCAACTGGCTTTATTGCGCAAGCCAAAGCCGCATCTTTTACCGGCGTTTTACCCAACAGGCTTTCAACTTGACGCGTTACCTCAAGGCTTGCTCCGCCACCCGCGGCATTCTTAATTTTAAAACCATTATATTCTGCCGGGTTATGCGAGGCTGTAATCATAATCCCTAAATCCAGCTTGCGTGACTTTACTACAAAGCTTAATGCCGGGGTAGGCGTGGGCCGGTCAGAAAGAACCACAGTCATTCCGTTATTCTGCAAAACTATAGCTACAGCTTCTGCAAATTTAGCGGACATAAAACGCGTGTCATACCCAATTGCCACCTTTTTGCCAACCCCTAAATAATCCGCTACCCCTTGAGTCAATATTCTGACATTTTCCAGGGTATAGGTATCCGCAATAATCGCTCTCCAACCATCAGTACCAAATTTAATTTGCGAAACTGTGTCACTCATCGAGTTTCTCCTATCTTAAGCTGTTAATTGCTTTTTTTGTATTTTTTGCCCCAAAAATATAAGAACCCACAGCCAGAATATTTGCTCCCGCCTCTTTTACTAATCGTCCGGTAACATTGTTAATCCCTCCGTCTACGGCGATATCTTTTTTAAAGATGGCACGCAGTTGGCGGATCTTATTTAACGCTAAAGGGATAAAAGCCTGCCCGCCAAAACCCGGATTAACCGACATTACTAAAACGAAGTCAACTAGAGGCAAAGCTTTTTTAATTTTGGCTAATGACGTTCCCGGATTTAAAGAAATCCCCAACTTTACTCCATGCCTTTTTAAACCTTTGCCAATAGCGGACAGCTGTTTTAAGGTAACCGCCTCAATATGCACGGTAATCATATCGCTTCCGGCATTAACAAAAGCGCCCACGTATTTTTCAGGACTTTTAATCATCAAGTGCACATCTAATGGAAGTTTTGTTGACTTTCGGATATATTTTACCACCACCGGGCCAATAGTAATATTTGGCACAAAGTGCCCGTCCATCACGTCAACGTGAATTAAATCCGCGCCCGCGCGCTCGACCTTCGAAAGCTCTCTAGCTAAACAACTAAAATCCGCTGATAATATTGACGCAGCAATCTTTATTTTCATAATCTTCTTTCACATTGTAGACAGTGTATGTAACATCTTACGACACAGTTAGTTACAAAACAAATACATTCTCCCCTCTTACCCGTATTTGTTTCATAACTCATTTACTATCAAGTAATTACATAGACTGTCTACTTGTATAGATTCTTTCTTTTTATATAATCAAAAACTTTATCTGTAACTAAATAACCGAAAGATTTATTGCCAGCAACACAGGCGCGCACTTCAAAACCTGAAACATCCACTGCCCTAATCGGTAAAGTCTGAATATAGGGTGGAATTTTTTCCAGCGGATATCCCGGCCGCGTAGCTGCTATAAAATTTACCATCTTAAGAATATCGCTTAAATCTTTCCACTCGTTTAAATATTTAAGTAAATCTGAGCCAATAATAAAGTAAAGTTCATCATGAGCGTACCTAGCTTTAAATTCTTTTAACGTATCAATGGTGTAAGACCTACCCTGGCGTTTAATCTCAATATCTGAAACCATAAAAAACTTATTCGATGCTACTGCCAACTTCAACATCTTTAACCTGTCGGCCGCTGAAGCAATATTAAGATTATCCTTATGCGGCGGCAAAGCCGTAGGCACAAAAATAATTTTATCCAACCCTAATTTTTCTCTTACTTCTTCAGCCAGAATTAAATGGCCGATATGCACAGGATTAAAAGTTCCGCCCAAAATACCTATTTTCATAATTTAAATAAGCGATAAATAAATTTGTGCTTTGGATTTTGTCATTTGAATTTACTCCCTAATCTGTCCATTACCAAAGACTGCATATTTATAACTGGTCAGCTCTTCTAAGCCCATGGGCCCGCGCGCATGCAGCTTATCTGTGGAGATACCAATCTCAGCACCCATGCCAAATTGAGAACCGTCAGTAAAACGCGTTGAGGCGTTTACATAAACACAAGCTGAATCCACCTGCTTTAAGAATCTTTCCGCGTTACCTAAATCATCCGTAATAATACTATCAGAGTGGCGTGAGCCGTAATTATTTATATGCGCGATTGCCGCATCCAGATCATCAACAACTTTGACTGAAAGAATTAAATCCAGGTATTCGCTGCGATAATCTTTTTCTTGAGCTACTTTAACCCATTTAGCAACCTTTTGCGTTATGGCGCATCCACGAATCTCGACGCCTGCATCTAAAAATTTCTTAAGCATCCCAGGTAAAAATCTTGCGGCAACATCACGATGCACCAGCATGCTTTCCATAGCATTACAAACTCCCGGACGCTGAACCTTGGCGTTAAAACAGATTTTTTCCGCCATATTTAAATCTGCGCAATCATCGACATAAACATGGCAAATTCCTTTATAATGTTTAATCACGGGTATGCGCGAAGACTTAACTACTTTATTAATCAGTTCTTCTCCGCCGCGCGGAATAACCACATCAATATAATTATTTAACTTTAGTAATATATCTACGGCTAATCGATCCGCAGTTGCGATTAAATTAATTGCTCCGTTTGGTAAACCATGTTTTTTAAGACATGCGTCAAGCACGCCAAATATAGCAAGATTAGAATTTAATGCTTCGCTACCGCCACGTAAAATTACGCTGTTTCCGGATTTAAAACACAACCCGATACAATCGCTGGTTACGTTCGGCCGAGATTCATAAATTATAGCAACCACTCCAATAGGACAACGCACTTTCTTAATACGCATGCCATTTGCAGTATCCCAACCACGCATCAGTTCACCCACAGGATCTTGCAGCTTAACAATATCAAGCAGAGAATCAGCCATTTGTTTAATTGTCTCTTGCGTTAAAGTAAGCCGGTCAATAAAAGCTTTATTCTTAGCAGGCGATTTAGCAATATCCTTTTGGTTAGCTTTTAAGATAACCGATTGCTTACTCAACAAAGCAAAAGCCATATCCTTAAGTACCGCGTTTTTAGCAGATGAAGGCAAGGTAGCAAGTATACGCGACGCAGCTAAGGCTTGTTTTGCGATAGCTTCAATTTCTTTTTTAAGGCTTTTCTTCATTTGGGTAAAAAAATAGTCCCTTCAGAATATGGATTATTGCTTAGTTGGCTGATAATTTTATTCCGGCGTCCGTTAGCAATTACACAAAGCACGCCACCCTCAACAGCAATACGCGCTGCTTCAATTTTAGTAACCATGCCTCCGACGCAGGTATTTTTGCTCGTTGGGCTTGCCAAAGATTTTATTTCGCCTGTAATCTTATTAACTTGCCGTATAACTTTTTTATTTTTATCTAATAAACCTTCAACATCAGAAAGAATAATTAGAAGATCCGCGCCCACCAATATAGAAACCAAAGCGCTCAAACGGTCATTGTCGCCAAGTTTAATTTCTTCAGTTGCTACGGTATCATTCTCGTTTATAATCGGCACGCATTTTAATTTTAGCAAAGTATCTAGTGTATGCTTGGCATTCACATAGCGCGCCCCAAGGAAATCATCCCAGGTAAGCAATAACTGGGCGCAATTTAATTTATATTTGTTAAGCGCAAGTTTGTAAACATGCATCAGCTCGTGTTGGCCAATAGCCGCAGCTGCCTGTAGTTGCTCTAATTTCTTAGGCCGTGTGGTGAGCTTTAGAATTGACATACCCAAAGCAATTGCGCCCGAGGAAACAACTACCACCTCTTTGCCCTGCTTAATTAAATCAGCGATCTGCTTAGCAATAATATTGACTAAACCCGTATCCAGCTTAAACTTATCCGTAGCAAACAAGCTTGAGCCAATTTTAACCACAACTCTTCTATAGTTTCTTCGCGACTGCATCGACTAACTCCTCTAATCCTTGTTTGTTTAACGCTGATATTGGATAAACTGTCTTCTTAATTAATTTTTTAAAACGCTTGAGATTTTCTTTCGCGCCGTCAAGGTCCATTTTATTCGCGCAAATAATCTGGGGTTTTTTAAATACAGCTTTGTTATAATTCTTTAATTCCAGATTAATATTTTTATAATCATCCAGCGGGTCCCTGCCTTCAAAACCCGCCATATCAATTAGATGAATTAAAATCTTGGTGCGCTCAACATGCTTCAAGAATTCATCCCCTAGCCCCCGGCCCTCTGAAGCGCCTTCAATTAAACCCGGAATATCCGCAACCACAAATCTTTTATCTCCTGATTTGGCTACTCCTAAAATCGGAGCAGTGGTTGTAAATGGATACGCAGCTATTTTAGGATGCGCATTAGAAATGCTTGAAATTAAAGTAGATTTACCCGCGTTAGGAAATCCCACTAAGCCCACATCGGCGATAAGTTTCAAATCCAGAAGAATAGCCTTCTCTTCTCCTGGCGCGCCAAGAGTTGCTTCTTTTTGATGCTTGTTGCCTAAACCGCCTTTACCACCTTTAGCAATAATTACCTGCTCACCATCTTTATCCAAATCGCGCAGAATAGAGCCTGTTAGAGGATCTTTAATCATAGTTCCTAAGGGAACGCGAACAATGATATCCTGGGCACCTCTGCCTTTTTTATGATTTCCTGAACCATGCCCTCCGTGGGCACCAAAAAAATGCCGGTGAAACTGGAAATCAAGCAGAGTAAGCAGATTACGGTCTGCCTGAATAATTATGTCCGCGCCGCGTCCTCCATCTCCGCCATCAGGAACGCCTTCGCGCTGATATTTATCGCGGTAAAAACTCTGTGCGCCTTTACCGCCTGCGCCCCCACGCACAGTAATTTTGGATCTGTCAATAAACACTTTTTTATAGGCCTAAATCAATAGATTTAATTTTAAGCTCAGTAAGCTGGGCACGGTGGCCTTTTTCCCAATGCGAATTCTTACGCCTGCGGTATTTATAAGCAGTAGTTTTATCAGCCAAAGACTGCTTGATCACAGTAGCTTCCACCTTAGCACCTAAAACATAAGGCTGGCCAATCACTACTTTTTTGTCTTTTGAGACTAAAAGTACCTTATCTAGTATGATAACCTGGCCTTTTTCCACAACTTGCCTATCTACCTCGATAATATCGTCTCTTTTAACATTATACTGTTTCGCCCCAACTTCAACTATTGCATACATTTGTCTTTCCTCCTAAAAGTAAGTAAACTCCTAAACTTGAATTTTATATTATATACCTGGTGGATTTAAGGGTCAAGCTATTTTGATATCTTCTAGGTGCGCGGTAGGATTTGAGATCAGATTAATCTTGATCCTGTATTTATGCTCAATTGCGCGCAGGGCCTCCTTATCTTTTAAGATTTCATCAATCACAGGCGGAGCTAATGTAACACTTGCCTGTTTTAAGGTTTTGCCCTTGAGATAGCGCTTAAGTTCTTTCAAAGCAAAAATTCCCAGGGTTTGCGGTGAGCGCAGCTTGCCTTTGCCTTTGCAATACGGACAAGGGTGAAAAGAAAGCATCTGCACGGTTTTGTGAATTCGTTCACGGGTCATCTCCACTATCCCGAACTTGGAGATCCCCACTATATCATATTTTGCCCGGTCAATTGCTAAAGCATTTTTTAAAATATTTAATAACTCTCTGCGGTGGCCTTCGCGTTCCATATCAATAAAATCAATTACAATTATTCCCCCTAAATCACGCAACACGAGCTGTCGGGCAATTTCAAGGGCTGCTTCAGCGTTAACCTTAAAAGCCATATCCTCTTGGTTAACCTTTTTCTTAAAGCCACCGCTATTTACATCAATAACCACTAGTCCTTCAGTAGGTTCAATTATCAGATAAGCTTTTGATTTCATGTAAACATGGCTTTCAAAGATACGGTTAATCTGTTTCTCCACATCTTTTGCGCCAAATAAATCATCACCCCTGTAAAGTTCCACCTTTTTAGACAAATAACTTAAAAAGGTACGCATAAAATGCTGGATGCGGTAAAACTCAGGCTTAGAATCAACAATCAGCTTAGAAACATCCTCAGTAAAAGAATCGCGAATTGCACGTAAAGCCAAATCATACTCTTCATAAACCAAAGCCGGAGCTTTTTTCTCCTGCGCGATCTTTTCCAAGCGCTTCCATAATTTATAAAGAAACTGCGCATCGCGAATTAGTTCCTGCTTATTTCTTCCACTAGCCGCAGTGCGCACAATAAAACCGACTGGATCAGGAAATTTAAGTTCTTTAAATATCTCGCGTAATCGCCTTCTTTCGGGCTCATCCTCAATACGCCGTGAGATTCCACCCTGTTTATCAAGCGGCATAATTACTAAATATCTGCCGGCTAAGCCAATTTCAGTAGAAAGCCGCGGGCCTTTAGTGCCAAAAGATTCTTTAACCACCTGCACTAAAACCTCTTGGCCTTTTTTTACTTCTTTAATCGAAGTCTGAACAGGCGACTCTACGGATTCATACGCGGTTACAATCTCAGATAAATAAAGAAAACCATTCTTAGGTAAACCAATATCTACAAATGCCGCTCCGATCGAAGGCATTACCGCCTCGATTCTGCCTTTATAGATATTACCCACGATAGTGCGGTCCTGCGGACGCTCAATATGAAACTCTAAGAGCTGGCCGTTTTCAACTATCGCAACGCGCTTTTCCTGTGTCTCAGCATTAATTAAAATTTCCTTGGACATCTTTTAAGCTAATCCCTTCTGGTAATTTTTTTTGCAGCCTAT
>JBAXLM010000010.1:0-33215 GCA_037134795.1 Candidatus Omnitrophota bacterium
GGTTAGCCGCGTTAACAATCCTTGCACAATTCAAACGCAAACACGCAAGTGTCACGTTTAGGAACATTGGTTCAGCCAAACTTTGTGGCCAGACCTATGTTCGTACCAGCCTTCGGACTTAATTAAGTCTGAAGCCTCTAACTGTCCTGCCTACGGGATAGATTAGGGCCTAAGTAGGATAGTCCCGGCGGTTAGCCTTCCAAGCCGGGGCGAAATCGAAAAGGCTGCTCCTTGCAAATCCTGCCATGTAGAAGTTGCAAGGTTAAGATAAATTACAAGGCTAAGCATGTAGTGGCTTTTATTTGATTACTTAAGGACCCCGGTCCAATTCCGGGCACCTCCACCATAAAAATGCAAAAGTCAAAATTTAAAAGTCAGAAGTACAGTTTAAAAGTGAAAAGTTTTTATTTTTTACTTTTAGTTTTACCTTTTTCATTTTTACTTTTGACTTTTTCAGGCTGCGTTACTGTTCCTACTCGGGAGAATATAGCTACTTATTCCATTGGTGGCGTCTCTTATTATCCTTTAGCTAGCCTATGTGATTTATATGGAGTTGATATGCAGTTTGATACGTTTTCACGTACAGCTGTTTTAAGTAAAAATGCTTTGCATGTAAACTTAAGGGTAGGCGATGCTTTAGTTTTGGTTAACGATAATATAAAACAATTGAACTGGCCAATAGATATTTATCAAGGGGCTATTGTAGTCCCGCGGCAATTTAAAGAGCAAGTTTTTGACATCTTATTTAAATCACCTGCTTTAACCTATCGTCGGCCTACTGGGGCTAAGATAAAATTACGAAAAGTTGTTATTGATGCTGGCCATGGCGGCAATGACCCCGGGGCTATAGGCAGGGGTGGGTTACGAGAAAAAGATGTTAATCTGGATGTGGCTAAGAGATTAAGTGTTCTATTGCAGGCAGCCGGAGTGCAGACAGTCTTGAGCCGCCCTAGCGATAAATTTATTCCTCTTTCTATTCGCGTTGATATTGCTAATAGGTCGCAAGCTGATTTATTTATTAGCATTCATTCTAATGCTAACCCATCGCGTTCCTTAAGCGGTTTTGAAGTTTATTATGTTGCTACCAGCGTAAGTGATTCCGAGCGGGCCATACTTACGGCAAGAAAGAGTTCTTTAAATTTAAAAAACGCTGTTTTTGCCAGCAATGCTTTAGATTTACGTACGATTGTTTGGGATATGATTTATACGAATAACCGGGCTGAGTCAATAGGGTTGTCGCGCTGGATATGCAAAGTTATGGATTCTAATATTGACGCTAATATTCTAGGAGTAAAGAGCGCCCGTTTTCAAGTCTTAAAAGGAATAAGGATGCCCGGGGTATTAATTGAAATCGGTTTTCTTTCAAATCTAAATGAAGAGAGATTATTAAAAGGGAGCGCGTATCGCCAAAAATTAGCCGAGGGTATATTAGAAGGGATCAGGAGTTATTCGCTTGATATGGCATTAGTGGAGGCTGGAAGATAGATGAAATCTATAGGTGTTTTTGATTCTGGAGTAGGCGGGCTTACGGTAGTTAAAGAATTAATCCGTCAACTGCCCAATGAGAATATAATTTATTTTGGTGATACCGCTAGAGTTCCTTACGGGATAAAATCGAGAGAAACAGTTATTCGTTTTTCCATTGAGAATATACTATTTTTATTAAAGCAGGATGTTAAGCTTATCTGTGTTGCTTGTAATACCGCGTCCAGCCTTGCTTTGCCAGTGATTAAAAACCATTTTCGCGTGCCAATCGTAGGCGTAATTACTCCCGGAGTAAGGGAGGCGGTTTATGCTTCGCAAAATAAACGTATTGGTGTAATTGGGACCAAAGGGACAATCAAAAGCCGCGCCTATGAAATTGAAATTAAGCAGTTGGATAGTAAAGTAAAAGTTACGGCTTTAGCGTGCCCTTTATTTGTGCCTTTTGTGGAAGAAGGATGGCTTAAAGGAGAAGTTGTCGAAAACGTGGCTAAAAGTTATTTAAAGCCGCTTAAGGATGCAGGTGTGGATACAGTGATTTTAGGGTGTACGCATTATCCTTTGCTTAGGCCGGTAATCCAGGAGATTTTGGGCAAGAATGTTACTTTAATTGATTCTGCCAAACAGGTTGCTGTTGAAGTAAAAAAGATTTTAGCCAGCGAAGATTTGCTTAACCGCTCAAGCGGAGGAAAACCTGCCTGTCCGGCAGGCAGGCACAGGTTTTTTGTTTCCGATAACCCTGAGTGGTTCAGCGGTTTGGCAAAAAGATTCATCGGTAGGCAGCTAAAAGATGTAAGAAAGGTGGATAATGTTTAATTTAAAGGTAGGTGGGTCATTCAGTTCCGCGCACAATTTGCGCGGTTACAAAGGAAAATGTGAAGATTTACACGGCCATAACTGGCGCGTTGAAATAGCTGTAAAATCCGACAAACTTGATAATATCGGGATGGTCCTGGATTTTAAATACTTAAAAAATAAGTTAAATGTTGTTCTTGATAAGATGGATCACAAATATCTTAATAAATTAAGTATTTTTAAAAAGTCAAATCCGACTTCTGAAAATATTGCAAAATATATTTACGGCCAGCTTAAAAGCCGGATTCCCTTGCTTAATAGCGTGACGGTTTGGGAAAATAGCACAAGCGCCGCTACTTATGAAGAGTAAAATTGCCAGGCAGGCGGTAGTGCTTTTGTCGGGAGGCCTGGATTCGGCTACAGTTTTATACCTTGCTAAAAGAAGAGGGTATCTTTGCCACTGTTTAATTTTTGATTATGGACAGTTGCATAAAAAAGAAATCGCCTCGGCTATAAAGATCGCTAAGGCTTGCGCGGCTACCTATAAGGTCTTAAAAATAGATTTTCCCTGGAAAGGGTCGGCTTTAATAGACAAAAAAATAAAAGTTCCTTCGAAAATTTCGCGCGGTGTTCCTGTTACTTATGTCCCGGGGCGTAATATTATATTTTTAAGTTTTGCTTTGTCATTTGCTGAAACAATTAAAGCTGGCGCAATTTTTATCGGCGCGCATGCCCAGGATTACTCCGGTTATCCGGATTGCCGGCCGGAATTTTTGAAAGCTTTCAGCAAAATGGCTAAAAGCGGAACTTTAGGTAAGTTTAGTATTTTAGCGCCGTTATTGCGTAAGAATAAAGCCCAGATTATTCTTTTAGGGAAAAAGCTCAAAGTACCTTTTAATTTAACCTGGTCATGCTATCGCGGGCAAACTCAGCCTTGTCAGAAATGCGACAGCTGTTATTACCGCGCTAAAGGTTTTAAAGAAGCGGGCGTAATTGACACTTTAATAAAATGATAAAAGCCAGAATTTCCGAAGTTTTTGAGAGCGTGCAGGGAGAGGGTTTATATTTGGGTGAGAAGCAAATATTTGTGCGCTTCTTCGGCTGTAATTTAAATTGCACTTATTGCGATACCAAGCTTGACCGGTTTATGGATTATAATCCGCATGAACTCTTTGAGGAGATTAAGCTTTATCGCGACAAGTATCATTCTATTTCTTTTACCGGCGGAGAGCCGCTTTTACACATGGAATTTTTAAAAGATATATTGAAGCTTACAGACAAACATGGGTATAAACATTATTTGGAAACAAATGGTACTTTAGCCCCTGAGTTAGAGGAGCTGATCGAGTATATAGATATTGTGGCTATGGATTTAAAGTTGCCTAGTTCAAGCGGTATGGGTAACCTTTGGCATATGCATAAGAAGTTTTTAAAGATAGCGAGCAGGAAAGAGGTGTTTTTAAAGGCGATTATTTGTCAGGGGACTTTGGAGGAAGATTTATTACAGGCAGCTGAATTAATTAAGGAAGTAAGCCCGGCAAGTGTTTTAATTTTGCAGCCGAATAGTTACGAGGATCATGCGATGTTGAGTGAAAAATTATCCAGGTTTAAAGATATTGTTAACAAACAAGGTGTTACAACTTGTGTTATACCACAGATACATAAAATAATGGGGTTACGATGAAAAAATCAAGTTACGATGGGTTACAGAAAAATGTTTCGAAGCTTAAGACTCCGGAGATTGAAGTTTGGCAGAATGAATACGCGAATAAGGTTTATACGATTAATTTAGATATTCCGGAGTTTACTTGCATATGCCCTAAAACCGGTTTGCCGGATTTTGCGGCTATTCGTATTGAATATTCACCAAAAAAATTCTGCGTGGAGTTAAAATCTTTTAAGATGTATACTATATTTTTTCGTAATGTGGGTATTTTTCATGAGCATCTGATCAATAAGATGTTAGAAGATTTTGTGGCACGAGTTTCTCCGCGCTGGGTAAAGATTACGGGAGTTTTTAATCCTCGCGGAGGCATTACTACTACTGTATCGCGGGAGTATAAATCTAAATGAGAAAAATAAGCGCGGTAAAAATAAAAGACGCAATAACGCGATTATGTTTTGAGGCAAATTTCTTTTTACGCCAAGATGTTTTAATTGCTTTACGCCATGCCTTTAAAACAGAGAGCAATAGGCGGGCAAAAAAAATCCTTAAAGCCATTTTGGATAACGCTGCTTACGCGAAAAAAGAAAAGTTGGCAATATGCCAGGATACCGGAATGGGTTTAGTTTTTGTAGAAATTGGCCAAGAAGTAAATATAGCGGGAGATTTAAAAGCGGCAATAAATAAAGGCGTAGAAGATGGGTATAAAAAGTATTCTTTAAGAAATTCTATTATTAAAGATCCTTTGCTTAGGGGTAAGGCTGTATTTTCTCCCTGCATTATTCATACAGATATAGTTAAAGGAAATAAAATCAAATTAACTTTCCTGCCGAAAGGTTTTGGCTGTGAAAATAAATCGCAGTTAAAAATGTTCAAACCTACTGCTAAAATTGAGGAGATTAAGAAATTCGTGGTGGAAACGGTTTGTAACGCCGGGCCGGATGCTTGCCCTCCCTATATTGTCGGAGTAGGCATAGGAGCAACTGCGGATTACTCTGGTGTTTTGGCAAAAAAGGCATTATTAAGAAAAATTTCATCTAAAAGTTCAAAATTAGAGCAGGATTTATTAAGGCAAATAAATAAATCCAAGATCGGGCCAATGGGTTTAGGTGGCTTGCATACTGCTTTAGCAGTGCACATACAAACATATCCTACGCATATTGCTGGATTACCAGTTAGCGTGAATATCAGCTGTCATGCTTTAAGAAGCGCGTCAGTAATCTTATGAAAAAAATAAATGCTTTTAAGATAGGCCAGGAATTATTATTCAGCGGTACTATTTATACTGCTCGTGACCAGGCGCATAAGAGATTGGTAGAGGCGATAAACAAAGGAAGCCGTTTGCCATTCCAACTAAAGGATTCTATTATTTATTATTGCGGCCCTACAAAAACCCCGAAGGGAAAAGTGATTGGTTCTTGCGGCCCTACCACTAGTTCGCGCATGGATGAATTTACGCCTCAATTACTTAAGCATGGATTAAGAGGGATGATCGGCAAAGGCAGCCGCTCGCCTGAAGTAAAGGAAGCGATTAAGAAGTATAAAGGGATTTACTTTTTAACCTATGCTGGATGCGCAGCTTTATTAAGTAAGTATGTTTTAAGCGCCAAAACAGTTGCTTATGGCGATCTAGGCCCGGAGGCAATCTTAAAATTAGAAGTTAAAGATTTTCCTTTGATTGTTGCAATTGATGCTAACGGAGGGAGTATTTATGGCAAGGCTTGATGGACGCGGCAATGATAAACTTAGAAAAGTTACAATTACTAGAAACTATATTAAATATCCCGAAGGCTCTTGTTTAATAGAATTAGGAAATACCAAGGTAATCTGCACTGCCTCTGTTGAAGAAACTGTTCCGCCATTTTTAAGAGGCTCAGGTACGGGTTGGGTTACCGCGGAGTATGGCATGCTTCCGCGCTCATGTGGCAGCCGTATTAGCCGCGGCAAGGATTCCGGGCGTACTTATGAGATTCAACGCTTAATCGGCAGGTCTCTTAGGTCAGTTACGGAAATGAAACAAATAGGCGAGCGTACTATTTGGATTGATTGTGATGTTATCCAGGGTGACGGAGGAACGCGTACGGCATCAATCACCGGAAGTTTTATTGCCTTGGTAGACGCTTTTCAGAAACTTAAAAAAGACGGGAAAATTGACCGGGTTCCAGTAAAAAATTATATTGCTGCCACTAGTGTGGGAGTTTTAAATGGGGATATGCTTTTGGATCTATGTTATGAAGAGGATTCTAAAGCTGAAGTGGATATGAATGTAATTATGGTAGATTCAGGTGAATTTATTGAGATCCAAGGTACTGCTGAACGCAAACCTTTTTCTAAAGATAAGATGGATACCATGCTTGATTTAGCCAAGAAAGGGATCGAAGAACTTTTTAGTATTCAGAGGAGGTTGGTAGGAGATATATTGTTATAATGTTTGAATTAGTAGTCGCGACTAGAAATAAGAAAAAATTATCCGAAATAAAAGAAATCTTAAAAGATATAGATTTAGAACTGCTTTCTCTGGATAGCTATAAAGAAGCGCCGCGAGTTGTTGAGAATGGAAAAACTTTTAAAGCGAATGCGATAAAAAAAGCAGTAAAATTAGCGCGTTTTACAGGGGCATTCTGTTTAGGTGAAGATTCAGGTTTATGCGTTGATGTTTTAGATGGGGCTCCGGGTATCCGTTCCGCGCGCTTTTCTGGCAGGGATAAAAGTGATTTAAAAAATAACCTCAAGCTGCTTAAATTATTAGCCGGTTTACCGTTACAAAAAAGAAAAGCGCATTATGTTTGCGCTGTGGCTTTAGCTGATAAAGGCGGGTTAATCGGGGTGGTAGAAGGCGAGTGCCCTGGTTTAATCGCGGTTGCATCTAAAGGGAGCGCTGGTTTTGGGTATGATCCGTTATTTTATATTCCAAAATATAAAAAGACATTTGCCCAGTTGGGAGAAAAGATTAAGCATAAAATGAGCCATCGTTATTACGCTTTAAGTAAAGCAAAACGAATAATTCAGAAATACATCGATAAGCAAAATGTAATACGGGGAGTGGCTCAGCTTGGCTAGAGCGCTTGCTTCGGGAGCAAGAGGTCAGCGGTTCAAATCCGCTCTCCCCGACTTAAATAAAAAAGCAGCTTTATCTTTACTATTCAGGTAAGGTGCAATTCTGATAGATGTCTAATTCAATAAAAAAAGAAATTGAGGAATTAAGAAGTAAGCTCAGGCGGCATGAGTATCTCTATTATGCCTTAAGCCAGCCTGAGGTTTCAGATAAAGAGTACGACGATCTAATTGTTAAGTTAAAATTACTAGAAGATAAGTATCCGCAGTATCAGGATAGTAATTCTCCTACCCAACGTTTAAGTGGCGGCGTAAGTGCGGGTTTTGAAACGGTAAAGCATATTGCCGGCATGTTCTCTTTGGATAATACTTATTCTATTTCTGAATTAAAAGCCTGGGATGAGCGTGCGCGTAAGGGTTTGAGCAGAGACGCTGTTTTTGAATATGTGGTTGAGCTCAAAATTGACGGGGTAAGCGCGAATTTAACTTACTCCCAAGGCAAATTAATTTTAGCTGCCACTAGAGGAGATGGCCTTAATGGCGAGGATGTTACAGCAAACATAAAAACTATCCGCTCTATTCCTTTAGCCTTAATGGGCCGGGATCTTCCGAATTTAATTGAAATTCGCGGCGAAGTTTACATGGATAAACAAGATTTCTTAAAAATTAATAATGAGCGCGAAGATAATGATGAGGTTTTGTTTGCTAACCCACGCAATGCTACAAGTGGATCGTTGAAATTATTAGATAGCAATATAGTGGCGAAAAGGCATCTTAATTTCCTCGCGCATTCTTTAGGTGCTTATCAAGGAAAGCCGGTTCATACCCAATGGGAATTTTTAGGGTTATTAAAAAACTGGGGTTTGCGTTTAGATAAACATTCCGTACTTTGCACAGATATTAATGCGGTAATCGACTATTGCCTGAAGTGGCAGGATAAAAGAGGCCAAGTGGGCTATGAAATCGACGGGATAGTGGTTAAATTAAATAACCTTAAGTATCAGCAAGATTTAGGTTTTACAGCTAAAAGCCCGCGTTGGGCAGTGGCTTATAAGTTTCCTGCGCGTCAGGCGACAACTGAAGTTTTAGAAATTAAAGTTAATGTTGGCCGCACAGGGGTGATTACTCCCATTGCCGTGCTTAAGGGGGTTGAATGTTCTGGTGTAATTATAAGCAATGCTACGTTGCATAATTTTGATGAAATAAAAAGGTTGAAATTACGCGTGGGAGACCGCGTGCTTATCCAGCGCGCGGGAGATGTTATTCCCAAAGTGGTAAAAGTTGTGCAGCAGCTTGGGAACAAGGATTATGTTATGCCATTACGTTGTCCCGCGTGCGCGGAAAAAATCGTAAAAGTTAAAGATGAAGATGTAGCTTACCGTTGTATAAATTCTGATTGTCCGGCGCAACTGGAGCGCGCGCTTTTACATTTTGCAAGCCGCGATGCGTTGGATATTGAAGGTTTAGGTGAGGCGGTAATTAACCAGTTAGTTAAAATGAAGTTATTAAAGAGTTTAGCTGATATTTATAAGCTTAAAAGTAACAATCTACTTACGCTGGAATTATTTAAAGAAAAAAAAGTAAATAATTTATTAGCTGCGATCCAGAAAAGTAAGAATCAGCCTTTGGCGCGTTTGATTTTTGCTTTAGGAATCCGCCATGTGGGCCAGAAAGCCGCTTATACATTGGCGCGGGAATTTACCAGTATGGAAAAGCTTACGCGCGCTAAACTTGAAAATTTACGTCTTATACCGGAGATTGGCGTGGTTATGGCAGCTTCGATCACGGATTATTTTAGCCTCGCTCAAAGCAAAAAGTTAATTCAGGAATTGAAAGACCAAAAAATTAATATGCGTCAGGATGCTCTGGAGATTAAGAAAAATCAATTAACCGGCAAGAGAATAGTTTTTACGGGAGAGCTCAAGGGATTTTCGCGTTCTAAGGCGGGCGAGTTGGTGCGTTTATCCGGAGGAAAGTTCTCTTCCAGCGTAAGCAAAAATACTGATTTTTTAGTGACTGAAGTTAAAACAGGGGCGAAATTTGAAAAAGCTAAAAAGCTCGGGGTAAGAATTATTAATGAGAAAGAATTTAAGGAGATACTTAAATGAAATCAAAAAAAATTGTAGTAATTTTTTTATTTTGTGTTTTGTTGGTTAATCTAATAGGTTGTGAATCTTTTACGCGCAAGTTTACCCGGAAATCTAAAAAGGCTGCCCAGCCGGTAGAAATGGTTTTGGCTCCTGAAGAGTATAAAGGGCCTAATATGACCAAAGAGGAGCTTTATCGGCAATATTTTCTTTTTTGGAAGTCATGGCAGGATGAGTTGATTAATTCTCTTATGTATAATGCCAGCCTAAAGAAGAAAATCGATTGCGCTAAAGAAGCGCTTAAGAATTTGATAAATATGCAAAATCTGCTTGTTGAGCCAGCGCAGAAGAACTTTTTTATTTATATTACCAGGTTAACTGACTTGATATCTGATATGCAAAGCGATATTTATGGTTCTAACAATAACCGTAATATTAAAGTCGCTGAGCATTTGAAATCAGATATTCAGAGAGGTTTTATTTATCCGAAAATTAGGAACTATTTACGATGATTTTAGAAAGTATTAGCGTGGGGCCGATGCAGGTTAATTGCTATATTCTTGCTTCCGCTATAGGAAAAGACGCGATCATTATTGACCCGGGGGCAGAAGCGCAAAAAATAAAAGCAGTTTTAGATAAATATAAATTAAATCCTGCTATGGTGGTCAATACTCACGGGCATTATGACCATATCGGCTGTGATGATAAATTCGGAGTGGATGTTTATGTGCACATCCAGGATGCGGCTATGCTTTTAGACGCCCAATTGAATTTTTCTGCCGTATTTTCATCAGCTTATACAGTTAAAGCCGAAATTAAAACTCTGGAGGATAAACAGGAAATTAAATTAGATGGTTTAGAATTAGTCGTTATACATTTACCAGGCCATACTCCAGGGGGGATTGGGCTTTTGATGAAGGCGCCTGAAACAGGCATTGTTTTTACCGGTGATACATTGTTTCACCAAGGAGTAGGCAGAACAGACCTGCCGCAAGGGAGCCAGCCGCAGCTTGAAAAATCAATTAGAGAGAGGTTGTTTGTTTTGCCTAACCAAACCAAGGTTTATCCTGGGCATGGGCCGGAAACTACGATAGGGAGCGAGAAGAATAATAATTCGTTTGCAGATTAAATGAAAGAACTTATTGATTCATTTTTAGATTATCTTTTAGTTGAGCGCGGCCTGGCTAAGAATACGATTATCGCCTATCGCGAAGATTTAAATATTTATCTGGATTTTATCTCTTCGCGCGGTATAGACGCGCTTTCTAAAATAACTAAGAACGATATTACTGAATTCATGCTTTTTGAGAAGAATAAAGGGATATCGCCTATTAGCATATCGCGCCGGCTAGCCGCGATACGGATGTTTCATCGTTTCCTGGCCAGAGAGAGGATTTTAAAAGCCGATCCTACTACTCTCATTGATTCGCCTAAGCTTTGGAAGAAGATTCCGGATACCCTTTCTTTAAATGAAGTAGAGTTGTTAATAGCCCAGCCTGAACCGCGAGATTTTCAGGGAGCCAGAGACAGGGCGATTTTGGAATCTCTTTATGCTACAGGTATGCGTGTATCTGAAGCTACTAATCTTAAAGCTAGTAATATAAATTTAGATATTGGTTTCCTGCGTTGTATTGGCAAGGGTAATAAGGAGAGGGTTATTCCATTAGGCAAGAAAGCAATAGCAAGCGTTAACAGGTATTTGGAGTTTAGCCGCCCGCATTTTTTAAAGAAAAAAACTTCCGAGTTTCTTTTTATTAACCGTTCAGGAAATAAATTATCCCGGCAATCCATTTGGAAATTAATTAAGCGGTATGCTTTGCAGGCAAAGATAAAAAAGCCGATAAAAGTGCATACTTTAAGGCATTCATTTGCTACGCATTTATTAGAGAGAGGCGCGGATTTACGTTCTGTTCAGGAGATGTTGGGCCATTCGAGCATCTCTACTACCCAGATTTATACGCATATTGATAAGGATCGGCTTAAGAAAATACATAAGATGTTTCACCCCAGGCCGTAAAGTTAAAAGATGAGAGAATATTTAAAAAAGCTACCAAGAGAAATAAAATCCCTAATTAGCATAGCGGGAAAGGTTTCCCAGGAAACCAAGATGCCGGCTTATCTGGTTGGTGGATTTGTGCGTGATTTAATTCTCGGGGTAAAGAATTTTGATTTGGATATTACTGTTGAAGGAAGCGGAATACTTTTTGCTCGTCAATTCGCGCGCAGGTTAAAATCAGAATTAAATATTCATGAACGGTTTGGAACTGCCACGTTAATTCTTAAAAACGGAACAAAAATTGATATCGCTACCACTCGCAAAGAGCGTTATCCAAGTTGCGCGGCTCTGCCAGTAGTTACTTCAGGGTCATTAAGCGAAGACCTTAGGCGGCGGGATTTTACGATTAATGCTATGGCATTAAGAATTGATTGCGCTAGAGAGCAGCAATTGGTGGATCCTTTCGGGGGTAAAGATGATTTGAGTAGAAAACAAATTCGCGTTTTGCATGATTTAAGTTTTCAAGATGATCCTACGCGCATATTAAGGGCAATTCGTTTTGAGCAGCGTTATAATTTTAAGATTGAACGCAAGACGCTTAAACTTTTAAATGAAGCAGTAAGTTTGGGTTTATTATCTAAAGTAAGCGCCCACCGCCTGCGCGATGATTTGATATTAATGCTTAAAGAAGATAACCCCGCGAAACAGATCAAGCGCCTAATGAGTTTGGCTAGTTTATCTTTTATCAGCTCAAAGCTAAAACCTGATAAATCAACTTATGGTTTATTTAAAGCTATAGGGCGTGAGGTTTCCCGGTTTAAAAAAATTTTCCCCTCGAGCAGAAAACTTGATGCTTGGCTTATTTATTTTACAGCTCTCATGGCTTTATTAGGGAAAGCTGAAATAAATAAGATTACTCGTTCCTTGGCTTTGCGAAAAGGAGAAGAGAAGAGAATTATGAGTTATTGCCAAATGAATAAAAAGATTATTTCTCAATTAAGCGCGAAGGATTTAACTGCCGCGCGGATTTTTTCTTTACTTAAGCCGTTAAGTTTTGAGGCGATTATTTTACTTAACGCTACTTCGCGGAATAAGTTTATCAAGAAACATATTACGGATTTTCTTAAAATTTATAATAGTGCGCGGCTTCATGTTTCCGGTAAAGATTTACATAGTTTAGGGATTTTACCCGGGCCTGTTTATCAGAAGATTTTTGCCAAGGTTCTAACGGCTAAGCTTAATGGCAAGGCAGCTACTTATCAGGATGAGCTGGCTTTGATTAAAAAATTAACAGATTCAGAAAGGAAATGAGCAAAAAATGTCAAGACATGAGCGTGTTGAGGAAGCAATAAAAAAAGAAGTAAGCACGATAATTCACGATGAATTAAAAGACCCGCGTATAGGTTTTCTTACCGTAATTCGGGTCGAGTTAACTAAAGATTTAAGGAGCGCTAAGATTTTTTACAGTGTTTTAGGTAAAGATGAAGAGCGTAGGAAAACAAAGCTAGCACTGGACTCGGCTCTAGGGTTTATCCGTAGCCTGGTTGCAAAAAGGGTTAATTTACGTATTGCTACTGAGCTTATGTTTTACGAGGATCGTTCAAGTGAATATAGCGTTAGGATAGAAGAGGTACTAAACCAATTAAAGGAAAAAAATGAGCCTAAATGAGATTTGCGCGGGGATAAAGAAATATAATAATTTTCTTATAGCCAGCCATACTAGCCCGGAAGGCGATGCCTTAGGGGCTCAACTGGGGTTTTACAATTTAATAAAAAAACTAGGCAAGCGCGCGACAATCGTAAGCCAAGACGCGCTTCCTTTTGGTTATGATTTTCTTCCCGGAAATAAGCTTATTCGCCGATTAAGCAAAACCTCTAAGCGTATTGATTTTGATTGTTTTGCGGTTTTAGATTGCGCGGATTTAAAACGCACCGGTGAAGTTTATAAGTTGAATGTTAGTAATAAGCCGGTGCTGAATATTGACCACCATATCAGTAATAAGTTTTTTGGCGATGTGAATTGGGTCGAGGCTGGTGCTTCTTCATGTTCGGAAATGGTCTATAAGTTGTATAAACAATTCCGTATTCGGCTGGATAAGGAAACTGCCCTAGTTTTATATACTGGGATAATGACCGACACAGGGTCATTTCGTTATTCTAATACCTCTAGCTTTACGCATCAAGCCGCGGCTTACCTTTTGGAATTCGGAATTAATGTCGCGCAGGTTTACCGCAGTACTTATGAAAATATTCCATCAAGTGACGTTTTGTTATTGCTTAAGCTGCTAGGGAGCATGCAATTTTATGCTAAGGACAAAATCGCCTGGTTTAAGATGGGCAAAGAAGTTATGCAAGGCAGGAAACCTTGTGTTGATCTGGCGGATTTAGCTTTAAGTTTTGGCCGGGCGGTTAAGGGAGTTGAAGTGGTAGTTTTATTTAAGGAAAACCTTAAAACGCGCGACGTGCGTGTAAATTTACGGTCACAAGGAAAAGTTGATGTCAATAAAATTGCAGTTTTATTCGGAGGTGGAGGGCATAAAACTGCCGCGGGTTGCACGCTGCATGGCGAGATGGAGCAGGTTATAAATAAAGTGCTGAAAGCATGTAAGCAATGCGTAAGGCAAAAAAAATAATTTTAGATGAAAATAATCCGTGGAATAAATAAAATTAGTAAAATACATAAGCCTGTGCTGGCTTTAGGTGTTTTTGATGGTTTGCATCGGGGGCATCGGCAGGTCCTTAAGAGTGCGATTAGGCAAGCGCGTAAAATCAAAGGCACTAGCGTGGCCTTAACATTTTGGCCGCATCCGCAGAAAGAAAAAAGCCTCTATTCTCTGGAACATCGCTTAAGATTAATCGCGGAATTAGGCATAGATGTGTGCGTAGTGGTGAATTTTAACCGTAATTTTGCCAAGATAACTGCCGAGGATTTTATTGCTAAAATATTAGTTAAAAAAATTGGGGCTAGTTTTGTTTATGTGGGGAAAAACTTTCGTTTTGGCGCTAAGGCTTTCGGAGATTATAAGTTACTAGCTCGCAGCGCGGCCAAGTATGGCTTTGTGCTCAAGGCGTTTAATGTAGTAAAGTCTAAAGGAGCATCTATTAGCAGCACAGCTATCAGAAAACTGATTAATAAAAGAGAAATTAAAGAAGCAGAAAAGTTGCTGGGTAGGCGAGTAAGCGTTTTAGGAACAGTTATTTCCGGTAGTAAATTGGGTAGGGTATTGGGATTTCCCACGGCGAATATTAATCCGCACCATGAAATTATCCCGCCGGCTGGTGTTTACGCGGTACAAATTAATTTGTCAGGGAAAAGCTATACTGGAATTTGTTATATTGGCACAAGGCCCACAATTCGGCCTAAAAACAGATCAATACACATAGAAGTACACATAAACAAATTCAGAAGGAATATTTACGGAAAATTCCTGGAGATCCAGTTTGTAGAATTTTTACGCCTAGATCATAAATTTGCCTCAATCGAAGAATTAGCCGGCCAGATTAAAAAAGATATGCTTTTCTGCTCTACTAAGTTTCCTGCTTCGCGTTAAATACCACAATCCGTAGGCTCCTGCTGTCAGAAATCCACTAATTGTTGTATTTACTGTATTTAGGTAAAATTTCCTCTTGACAAGAGAGTGTATTTTGTCTATACTCTGACTACTAAGTGGATAAAAGTGGAGTAAAGTGGAAGAGAGAGAAAAATGTTTTACGGTGAATTCGAACATTCCATAGACCGTAAGGGTCGCTTAATATTGCCTGCCAAATTTCGCGAAGTAGCCAAAGCTCAGTTTATAGAGAAATTCTTTGTTACGCGCGGTTTGGATAAATGCCTTTTTATGTTTTCCGAAGAGGAGTGGCGTTCACAGGAAAATAAATTTAAAACCATGTCATTTACTAAACAGCAATCGCGTACCTTTAATCGGCTGCTTTTTAGCGGCGCTCAAGAAGTGGCTTCTGATAAACAGGGAAGAATTTTGTTGCCTCAATACTTAAAAGATTTTGCCGATATCAAAAAAGATGTGATGATCGTGGGCGTGTCCAATCGTATTGAGATTTGGGCGAAAGACGCCTGGAATGATTTTTATAAAAACAGCCGTCAATCTTTTGAAGAGATTGCGGAGAAATTAATGGATGTTTAAGTGTTAGAGGAAAAGTTTCATATTCCGGCAATGTCGCGTGAAGTTATAGATTATTTAAAACTTAAGCCGGGACAGGTAATTGTTGACGCGACAATCGGCACTGGCGGGCATTCTCTTGAGATATTAAAAAGCATTTCCCCTGGCGGCAAATTGATCGGTATTGACCGCGATGAAGATTCATTAAATGTTTGCCGGCAAAGATTAAGCGATTTTAACAGTAGCTTAGAATTAGTGCATGCTAATTTTGTGGATTTGGACCAGGTATTAGCAAAGCTAGGGGTTGATAAAATTGACGGGATTATTTTTGATTTAGGAATTTCTACGTTTCAGCTTAAAAACGCGCAGAGGGGTTTTAGTTTTCAGGAGGAGGGGCCGTTAGATATGCGTTTAGATAAAGATAGTTATATCTCGGCATATGACCTGATGAATAATCTTAATGAGAGCGAAATCTCTGGTATTCTTTGGAATTTTGGCCAGGAACGTTGGCATAATCGTATCGCGCGTTTGTTGATCCAAGAGCGCGCGATACAACCTATCGCTACCACTAGGCAATTAGCTGATTTAGTGGTTAGGGCTATTCCGTATAGGTACCGCAAGAGCCATTATCGTATTCATCCAGCTACGCGTACTTTTCAAGCAGTGCGTATCGCTGTTAATCGGGAATTAGAGATAATTGAAAGCGCGATTAAGAAAGCCGTTGCAATCTTAAAGGAGCAAGCTAGGATATGTGTTATTTCTTTTCATTCCTTAGAAGATCGCGCGGTTAAGATAACATTCCGTCAGCTTAAAGCTGAAGGATTAATCAATATTATTACACCCAAACCCCTGACGCCATTACTTAGCGAGATAGAGGCTAATCCCTCTAGCCGGAGTAGTAAGTTCAGGGTTGCTGAAAGGATCTAAAATCAGATGAGAATGACTAAATTTTTTTCAGTAGTAGTATTTATTACCTCATTCTCAGTTCTCTACGTTTACCAGCAAAGCGAGATCTTCCGCCTTGCTTACCTGGGGCAAAAAAAACAAACTACTTTTAATGAATTACTTGATAAGAATACCGCGTTGAGATACAATATTAAAAAGAATTCTTCTTTAGTGGCTATTGGCAACCGCATTAACGGTTCTAATGAATTTCAGATGCCGGATAATTATCGTTATGTTAAATTTATTTCTTCCAGAGATGGTTTAAGGCTTGCGAATCAGAATCAAAGTAGAGAAGGTTTGCTGGCACGCATTTTTAGCTTAAAACGCGAAGCCCAGGCAAAGACAATTAACCCTTAATATTTATTATCAGTAAAGAGCACTGTGTATATCAGCAATTATCGCCGAAGAAGTGAGGCGGTGTTTCTAGTTTTTTTTGTCTTTCTTCTCCTTTGTATAGGTAGGTTGCTTTTTATTCAATTCTTCCGCTCAAATTATCTTACCCTTATTGCCAATAAACAACATAATCAGCTTGTGGAGTTAGAGCCGAAACGAGGCACAATCTATGATTGTAATCTCAAAGTGCAAGCCCTTAATATGTCCATGGATTCTCTTTATGCCGTACCTAATGTTATGAAAAATAAAGAAAATGTCATAAATTTACTTTTGCCTATACTGGGAGTGGAACGTAGCTATCTAACGAATAGGCTATATCGCGATAAGGCTTTTATTTGGTTGGTGCGTAAATTAACTCCTGAGAAAGCAGAAGCGATTAAAAAATTAAATATTAAAGGTTTGGGGTTTATGAAAGAGACTAAACGCATATATCCTAATAGTTATTTGGCGAGCCACATTATCGGGTTTAGCGGTATGGATAATACAGGTTTGGAAGGCGCGGAAAGGGATTATAATAAATCCTTAAAAGGTGATCTTGGTTGGGCAATTTTCTTGCGCGATGCCAGGCAGAAAAAGTTAGATATTTGGGAAAAAATGGTTTTGCCGGTTGATGGACTGGACCTGGTTTTGACTGTGGATGAGGTGATCCAATATATCGCGGAAAGGGAGCTGGATAAGGTTTTTAAGAATTATAACGCGAAAGGCGCGAGCATCATCGTTATGGATCCGCATACAGGCAGGATTTTGGCCTTAGCCAACCGGCCGAGTTATGATTTAAATGAACGTTCCGGGGTAAGTATGGATTCTATGCGCAATCGGGCTATCTGCGATTTATTTGAGCCTGGGTCAGTATTTAAAATTGTTACTGCTTCCGCTGCTCTCGAAGAGAAGAAGGTTACTGAGGAGGATATATTTGATTGTGAAAATGGGGCTTACCAGGTAGGAGGCCGTATCCTGCATGATTATAAACCTCATGGTAAACTTACTTTTAGGCAGGTGATTGAAGAGTCAAGTAATATTGGTACGGTAAAAGTAGCGCAACTATTAGGCCCGGAAACGCTTTATCGTTATTTAAAAGCATTTGGTTTTGGCGCGAAATTAGGGATAGACCTTTCCGGTGAAATTTCAGGGATGATTATTCCCGTGCGCTCCTGGTCGAAATCATCGATCACCGCTATACCTATGGGCCAAGGCGTGGGAGTTACTGCTTTGCAATTAGTTAGCGCGATTTCTGTAATTGCGAATGGCGGACAGCTAATGAAGCCGTATATTATTGATTCGGTGCGCGATAATCAGGGGGAAATAATAAAACAAAATAAACCGGTATTGATCCGTAAAGTAATTTCTTTAGATACGGCTATGCGTATTAAGAAAATACTTACTGGCGTCGTGGAGGAGGGAACTGGTAGAAACGCCAAGGTTTCTGGATTTAGCGCCGCGGGTAAAACTGGAACAGCGCAAAAGATCGAAGCCAATGGAACTTATTCGCATGATAAATTTATTGCTTCATTTATCGGTTTTGCTCCCGCGGAAGATCCTTTGTTAGCTATTGTTGTAACTGTTGATGAGCCGCATCCGGGTTATCTTGGCGGAGTAGTGGCTGCTCCGGTATTTCAACGAGTAGCAGGTGACGCTATCCGTTATATAAAAGGTAATGAGGTGCCTATTCAGGCAATGGGGCAATGAAAATAGCAGATTTAGGGATTAAGGGAGTAACTTGCGATTCTAAAGCTGTAAAAAAGAATTTTCTTTTTGTCGCCATAAAAGGCAACCTTCAAGATGGAAGTTGTTTTATTAAAGAGGCTATTGCTAATGGGGCAAGTTATATCATTACGCAGGGAAAGCCTAAAGCATTAGTTAATGCCGCGAAAAATGTAAAATTTATATCAGTTCGCGATGCGCGCAAGTTTTTGGGGCAGGCTAGCGCGGAATTCTACCAAAACCCCTCTAGAAAAGTTAAGGTTATCGGTATTACCGGCACTAACGGCAAGACAACTATTTCTTATTTAATTGAAGCTATCGCGCGCCAAGCAAAATATGGCTGCGGGGTTATCGGAACGATAAGCCATCGTTTTAAGAATAAAGTTATTATTGCTAAAAATACCACGCCTGGCCCAGGGCAATTACAAGAACTTTTAAGCAAGATGCTGGCTCAAGGTATTAAATATTGCGCGATGGAGGTTTCATCCCATGCCTTGGATCAAGATCGCGTCGAGGGGATAGATTTTAGATACGCGATTTTTACCAATCTTACGCTTGACCATTTGGATTACCATAAGAATTTAGAGAATTATTTTCAGGCCAAAGCAAAGCTTTTCCGTAAGCTTCCTAGCGCAAGCGTAGGAATAATTAATAATGACGACCCGGTTGCTGGCAGGCTCAAAACTTTAACTTGCGCTAAAGTACTAACCTATGGCATAAAAAATAAATCTGATTTTATGGCGCAGGATATTAAATACAGCATTAAAGGATCTGAGTTTGTTCTAGCGGGGCCAGGAATAAAAGCAAAGATTTATAGTAATTTGGTGGGTAGGCATAATATTTATAATCTCTTAGCGGCTATTGCCTGGGGAGTAAGCGAAAATATTACTTTTAAGGATATATTAAGCGCTCTTAAGAATTTTAAAAATGTTCCCGGTAGGTTGGAAAAAGTTTTTAACAAAAAAAGGTTTAATGTTTTTGTAGATTACGCGCATACCCCGGATGCGTTATTTAATATTATTACTGCTTTACGCCCTTTAGTCAAAAAAAAGATTATTGTAATTTTTGGTTGTGGTGGCCAGCGCGATAAACTGAAGCGCCCGTTGATGGGTGAGCTGGTAACGCGGTTAGCTGATTACGCGATTGTAACTAGCGATAACCCGCGTTCTGAAGATCCTTTATTAATAATCAGGGATATTCGCAAGGGGATACTTAAGAAGAATTTTCGCGTAATACCGGATAGGCTTCTAGCTATTAAAGAAGGCTTAGCGTTAATTAATAAAGATGATTGCTTAGTTATCGCTGGCAAAGGGCATGAGAATTACCAGGTGTTTAAAAATAAAGTGGAATATTTTAATGATTATAAGGCCGCGCAAAAATGTTTACAGTTGAAAAAATAATTAAGGCTACAAAAGGTAAACTTCTTCAAGGTGATCTTAAGGGTAGGGTTGCTTTTATCTCTACTGATTCCAGGCAATCAGATATCCAGGGTGCTTTTTTGGCTTTAAAGGGCGATAATTTTGATGGCCACGATTTTATTGTTTCAGCTTTAAAACTAGGCGCAACTTGTATTATCGCGAGCAAGGCAATTGACTTTGCAATCCCTAAGAATATCGCGCTTATCCGGGTAAAAGATACGACTATTGCCTTAGGCAAGATTGCCAGTTTTAAAAGGCGGGAATTTAATCTCCCGGTTATCGCGGTTACCGGTTCAAATGGCAAAACTACAACTAAAGAGATGATTGCTTGGGTTTTATCCCAGCACGCCCAGGTGTTAAAGAATGAAGGGACGAAGAACAACCATATTGGCCTGCCGCAGGCGTTAATCCAACTTAAAAAAAGTGATGAATTCGCGGTAGTTGAAATTGGCACTAATCATTTTGGAGAGGTTGCTTATCTAGCTAAGATTGCAGCGAGCAACATCGGAGTAATTACTAACATTGGCCACTCTCATCTTGAGTTTTTAAAAAATTTATCTGGCGTGTTCAAAGAGAAAACCGTGCTTTTGGATAATTTAGCAAAACCTAAGATCGCTATTCTTAATGCCGACGATAAATTACTTAAAAAAGTGATTTTGCGGCAAAATAACGGAGTGCATGTTTTTAGTTTTGGCATTAAGCAAAAAAGTGATTTTCAAGCCTCTGAAATTAAACTTGTTGGGAAAAAAATAAAATTTAAGGTTAATCAGAAATTTGATTTTCAATTATCTACTCTGGGAGAGCATAATATTTACAATGCTTTGGCAGCAATTGCCGTGGGGCGAATAGTAGGTTTAGATTATTCTCAGATTGCTGCCAGATTAGCAAGTTTTAAGTTCCCTAAAGGCAGGCTTAACCTGGTTGAATTTAAGGGGAGGAGGTTTATTGATGATACTTATAACTCTAATCCTCTTTCTTTAAGTTGCGCGCTTAAGGCAATAAGGGCGATAAAGTGTAAGGGCAGGAAGATCCTGATTATGGGTGATATGCTAGAGCTAGGCGCGCAAAAAGAATCATTGCACCGGCAAATTGCTGGTAGTATAACTAATACATGCGACTCCTTGATCACAGTAGGGGTTCTGGCTAAATTAACAGCGTTAGAGGCTGCCAGGTTAGGTTTTAAGAAAAAAAATATATTTTGTTGCGCTTCTACTTCAGAAGTTAGGGATATATTGATAAATAAGGTAAATCCGCAAGCTGCTGATTTAATTTTAATTAAAGGATCGCGCTCGATGAAAATGGAAGAGGTTTTCAAGCCTTAATGCTTTACCACCTGCTTTATCCACTAAGAGATTTTATTTTTTCATTTAATATTTTCCGCTATATTACCTTCCGCGCGGCCATGGCGGCGTTGACTGCCTTTATTTTAAGTTTAATTTTTGGGCCGCTGCTAATTAATAAATTAAAAGCCCTTAAAATCGGAGAGAAGATCAATAAAGCTGACAGCGTCAAGCTTGATGATTTGCATCGCCATAAACAAAGTACTCCCACCATGGGAGGAATTCTTATATTGGGGACGGTTATAATTTCAACTTTGCTTTGGGCGGATATTACTAATCATTGTATTTGGATTGTTTTGTTTTCTACCACCTGGCTTGGAATTACTGGTTTTATGGATGATTGGTTAAAGCAAGTAAAGAATAAAGCAAGCGGGCTAACTCCCAGCGTAAAATTTACCAGCCAGATCGTGCTTGGCCTTATTTTAGGAATAATTCTGATTACCTATAATCGGAATGTTTTACTTGAAATTCCTTTTTTAAAGGGGGTTAATTTAAATTTAGACGGTTTATATATTTTATTTGTAATATTGGTAATCGCGGGAACATCTAACGCGGTAAACCTTACTGACGGGTTAGACGGTTTAGCTATTGGTATTGTGGTAATGGTGGGGATTGCTTTTAGCGTGCTTTGTTATGTAACGGGTAATATCAAGTTAAGCGAGTATTTATTAATCCCTTATATTAAAGGCGCCGGAGAATTAACTATTTTTTGCGCTAGCATTATTGGCGCGGGTTTAGGTTTTTTATGGTTTAATTGTTATCCGGCATCTATATTTATGGGCGATGTCGGGTCCCTGGCACTCGGCGGAGCCATTGGAACGGTGGCATTATTGATTAAGAAGGAGATGCTGCTTATAATCGTGGGCGGAATTTTTGTTGTGGAAGCGCTCTCGGTAATTCTGCAGGTAAGTTTCTTTAAACTAACTAAAAAACGTTTTTTTAAGATCGCTCCTTTGCACCACCATTTCCAATTTTTAGATTGGCCTGAGAATAAAGTGATTGTCAGGTTTTGGATCATTGCGGGCCTGCTTGCCCTGTTTACCCTGGTTACCTTAAAGATCAGGTAAGTTCTTAATGCTTAACACAAAATACTTTAAAGATAAATCCATTACGATCGTGGGATTAGCCCGTTCAGGCGTTGCTTGTGCTAATCTTTTACACAGCTTGGGCGCTTGCGTGCGTGTTACGGATATTTTGGATAACGCGCAAACAAGATCTTACGCGAGTTTGCTTTCATCAAAAGATATCCAGTTTGAATTAGGCGCGCATAGTGAGAGTTTTATCAAGCAGGCAGATTTAATAGTTGTTTCCCCCGGGGTCCCGGGTAATGCCCAGCCGATTATTTGGGCTAAAGATTTTGCTAAGCCGGTTTATGCTGAAATCGAAATTGCAAGTATGCTTTGTCCGGGCGAGATTATCGCTGTAACTGGCTCAAACGGAAAAACTACTGTTAGCACGCTTATCGGTAATATACTTAAAGCAGCTGGCAAACGGGTTAAGGTATGCGGCAATATTGGCAATCCTTTTAGCGGTGAAGTAGCGTCAATGCGCCAGGGAGATTTTGTTGTTTTAGAGGTAAGTTCATTTCAACTTGAGACGATCAAGGATTTTAAGCCGAAAATAGCCCTGATTTTAAATCTTACCCAAAATCATTTTGACCGTCATAAAGATATGCCAGAATATTTGGCTGCTAAGAAACGCATTTTTATGAACCAGGATAATTCAGATTTCTTAATTTTAAATGGGCTGGATGCTCAGCTTGTGGGAATAGCTAAAGAAGCAGCTGCAAAAGTAAATTTCTTTTCTAAAGAATCCGGCTTAAATCCTAATCAAGCGGCAGTGTTTAAAGTTGGCCAAATTTTGGGGATAGATAAACAAAAAATGCTAGATGTTTTTAGCGAGTTTAAGGGGATCGAGCATCGCATGGAAGAGGTAGCTGTCATTAACAAGATTAAATTTATTAATGATTCTAAAGCAACTACCGCGGATTCCGCGATTTGGGCATTAAACAGTATTTCCTCGCCGGTAATTCTTATCGCCGGAGGCAGGGATAAGGGTATTGATTATGGGGTAATTGCCGAAGCCGCTAAAAATAAAGTTAAGCAGGTTGTATTAATCGGAGAAGCAAAAGATAAGATCGCCTCTTGCCTTGGTAGCCAGTTTGAAATAGAAAAGGTTGATAGTTTAGAAGAGGCGGTAAATAAGGCTTATTCTTTCGCTGGCCCTGGATTTAGCGTGCTGTTTTCTCCTATGTGCTCAAGTTATGATATGTTCACTGATTATGAAGACCGGGGAAGGGTTTTTAAGAAGATCGTATTAGATCTTGCTAAAAAAAATAATCCAGATGGTTAGAAAAACGCGTATTAGCCTACTTACTGTATCGATTGTGCTTATTTGTATTGGCATAGTGATGATTTATAGTTCTTCCAGCATTTATGCCGCGGAAAAGTATCACGACAGTTTTTATTTTCTAAAAAGGCATCTGGTTTTTTTAATCATTGGGCTATTATTTACTTTTTTAGCTATGTTGATTGATTACCGTTGGCTTAGGAAGCACGCGAAAAAATTGCTTTGGGTTAGTTTTTTCTTGTTAGTTTTAGTGTTAATCCCGGGTTTAGGCAGAGAGGTTGCTGGAGCAAGGCGTTGGTTTAGGTTTAAATTTATTAGTTTTCAACCCTCAGAGTTGGCTAATTTAGCGCTTATTATATATATCGCTGATTTTATCAGCCGTAAAGGCGATAAAATTAAATCTCTGGTTACCGGCCTTATCCCGCCGGTATGTGTTTTGGGGGCATTTTGCGCGCTTATTCTTTTAGAGCCGGATTTAGGTACGACTATTGCTTTGGCAAGCGTTGTGCTAATTATGCTTTTTGTTGCCGGGGTAAGAGGCAGGTATATTTTAAGTTTAATCCTTTGCAGTTTACCCGCGGTTTATTTTTTAGTTTTTAGCGTGCCATATCGCAAGGCAAGGATCTTAGCGTTTTTAAATCCCTGGCTGGACCCTAAGGGAACGGGATTTCAGATTATTCAGTCACAGATCGCTATTGGTTCGGGAGGATTATTTGGATTGGGGTTGGGCCACTCCAAGCAAAAACTTTTTTATCTTCCTGCCGCGCACACGGATTTTATTTTTTCTATAATTGGCGAAGAGTTAGGCTTGCTTGGCACGCTGGGAGTAATCGCGTTATTTATAATTTTTATCCAGCAGGGGCTCAAGATTATTAAGAATGCTCAGGATAAATTTGGTTATTTTCTTGCTTTAGGTTTAATTTTAATGATTTCACTTAAAGCAATTGTAAATATTGGAGTTTCTTGCGGAGTTTTTCCCACTAAAGGCCTGCCTTTACCATTTATTAGTTATGGCGGTTCGTCATTGATATTCGATATGGTTAGTTTGGGAATATTGATCAATATCGCCCGTACCGGAGAGTATCCTTAAAATGCGCGTTTTGGTTGCAAGTGGCTCAAGCGGCGGGCACATCTATCCAGCGGTAGCTTTAATAAATTTTTTAAGAAAAAAAGGCGCGGATCTGCTTTTGGTATTACCGCTTAAGAGTAAGGATAGTTTTATTCAGTTTGATTGTGGTGATGTTGAATATATAAGTTCAGGTACTTTAAGCTTTTCTTTGAGTAGTAAGAATATTTTTGGTGTATTTAATTTTCTTAAAGGCGCTTGCCAAGGACTACGTATTATAATGAAGTTTAAGCCCGACGTAGTTGTTGGTTTTGGCAGTTTGCATACGGTGGCGTTATTATTTTGGGGTTGGCTGTTTAGGATAAAGACGATAATTCATGAGCAAAATGTTATTCCCGGAAAAGCCAACCGTATTTTAGCAAAGCTTGTAGATAGAGTAGCAGTGTCCTTTTTGCAAACCAAGAGTTATTTACATGTATCTAGGGATAAGGTTGCACTTACCGGTAACCCTATACGAGTAGAGTTAATTAAAGTTAATAGGCAGGAGGCTTTGAGTTTTTTTAACTTTCAAGAAGGCAAATTCAATATATTAATTGCCGGAGGCAGCCAGGGATCGCGTAAAATTAACGCGGTAGCCTTTTCTTCAATAGCGAGTTTACCCGGCAAGCAAAATTTGCAAATAGTGCATATCGCAGGAATACAAGATTTCGCGGCTCTTAATGCCAGTTATATGGGGCAAGGCATAACTTATAAACTTTATGATTTTCTCTCTGCCATGCAGTATGCCTATAGCATAGCGGATCTGGTGATCTGCCGGGCAGGGGCGACTACGATCGCGGAGTTACAAAGATTTAATTTGCCGGCGCTGTTGATTCCTTATCCTTTTGCTTACGCGCATCAGTTGGCAAATGCCCGGGTTTTAGAGGAGATCGGCGCGGCAGAGGTAATGTTAGACGCTGATCTAAACGCGGATAGATTAAAAGAAAGATTGCAAATATATCTTTGCAATAACGAGAAACTTGAAAAAATGCAAAAGGCGTATCAAAAATTACCTGTTTTGGATGCGACAGCTTTGTTAGCTAGCGAAGTATTAAGTTTAAAATAATGCTTAAATTAAGTTTGGTGTATATTTTATAATGAAAAAATATTATCATTTTATAGGTATTGGCGGGATCGGGATGAGCGGGATCGCGCAGCTCTTGCTTAAAAGTGGTTTTATGGTTAGCGGCTCGGATTTAAAAGAGAACCGGATTACCCAGGAGCTTACGCGTTTAGGGGCTAAGATATTTATTAATCACAGCGCTAGCAATATCACTAAACAGGATATAGTAGTTTATTCTTCAGCGATAAAAGATGATAATCCGGAAATCTGCCAGGCTAAAATTTTAGGGCTTCCTTTACTTAAGCGGGCGGAAGTTTTAGCCAGTTTAATGCGGCAGAAAACAGCAATAACTGTTGCTGGCAGCCATGGCAAAACCACCACTACTTCTTTAATTTCTTATATGCTTATTGAGGCTGGGCTTTGTCCGACTGTAGCTATCGGCGGTGTTCTTAAAAATATTGATACCAATGCCTGCTTGGGTAATGGAAAATTTTTTGTTGCTGAAGCGGATGAGTCAGATGGTTCATTTTTATACTATGAACCGGATTACTCTATTATTACTAATATAGATCAAGAGCATTTAGATTATTATCATAATTTTGATAATGAATTGCATGCTTTTAAGAGTTTTATAAATCGTACGCGCGGCGCGGGCTGTGTTTTTGCTTGTTCAGATGATGCTAATCTTGTAAAGTTGTTCACTGATTATAAAGGCAAACATTTATTTTTTGGCATAGACAACCCTAAGGATATTTACGCCAAGAATATTTCATTTACTGATTTGAGTTCAGATTTTGATTGTTTTTTTAAAGAGAAATTTGTTTTTCGTTTTCATTTGGCGTTAGGAGGAAAGCATAATATTTCTAATGCCTTAGCTGTAATCGGTTTAGGCTTAGAGTTAGGTATCGAACCTGAGCATATTCGTAGGACTTTAGAAGGGTATAAGGGGGCAGGCCGTAGATTAGAGGTAAAATTTAGAAACGAACAATATCTGGTGATTGACGATTACGCGCATCATCCCACGGAGATAAAAGCTACGCTATCAGCAATTATGAACTTAAAGGCTAAGCGCAAGATTGTTATATTTCAACCGCACCGCTATAGCCGCACGCAACTGCTTTTAGATGAGTTTGCCGGGTCTTTTGATCAAGCGGATTATCTAATTATTACGGATATCTATGCTGCTAATGAAAAGCCGATTAATGGGGTTAATGCCCAGGCGCTATTAAAAAAAATAAAAGAGTATAGCGCGAATAAAGAAGTGATATATTTGCCAAAAGAAGAAATTGTCCAGCATATAAAGAAGATTATTTCTCCGGGTGATCTGGTAATTACTCTCGGAGCAGGTGATATTTTAAAGGTGAGTGATGCATTGGCCGAAGAGCTTAAGCAATAAAATTAATCGATTCGCAAAATTGCGCGATCATACGACATTTAAAATCGGCGGGTTGGCGCGATATTTTCTCAAAGCCAGTAATTTAAGGCAACTGCAGGATGCGTTGATTTTCGCGAGAAAAAAAATGATCCGGGTATTTATATTGGGTTCGGGTAGTAATATTTTAGCCAGTGATTCTGGAGTAAATGGCTTGGTAATTAAATTAAATAGCCCTGGTTTTAAAGAATTACGTATTAAGGGCAGATTTATAGACGCGGGTAGCGCGATGAAATTGAATCAACTTATTTTACGCGCTAAAGATCAAGGTTTAGCGGGCCTCGAGTTTTTAAGTGGTATCCCGGGTACTTTAGGAGGCGCGCTTATGGGTAATGCCGGCGCCTGGGGAAGTGAAATCGGAGAATTGGTTGAAGAGATTCGAGTTTTGGATTATAATGGAAAGATTAAATTGCTAAAAAAGCAGCAATTAAAATTCAGTTACCGTAAGTCTAATCTTCACAAGTATATTATTCTTTCAGCTCGGTTAAAGCTGCGCTTGGCCAAAAAAGAAGTGATTATGCAAACGATAAAGCAATACCTTAAGCAGCGCGGTAAGACGCAAGAAAATAGCTTGCCTAATGCCGGGTGTATTTTTAAAAACCCTAAAAATTTAGCAGCGGGAAAATTAATCGAGGAGTGTGGATTAAAGCTTAGGCGCGCGGGCCAGGCAATTATCTCGGGGGTGCATGCGAATTTTATTTTAAATATGGCTAAGGCAAAAAGTAAAGATGTTTTGTCGCTTATGGAGTTAGCGCGTAAAGAAGTTAAAAGAAAATTTAAAGTTGAGCTTAAACCAGAGATAAATTTATGGAAGTAAAAGATTTTGGTAAAGTAGGGGTATTAATGGGCGGGCCTTCATCGGAGAGGGAGATCTCCTTAAAAAGCGGCAAAGCGGTTTTGGCAGCGCTTTCTGAGTCCTCGGTTAACGCGGTAGGGATCGATATAATTACAGATGATGAGCAGGAAAATATTAAATTGCTCAAAAGTTATAATTTAGATTGCGTATTTATTGCTTTGCACGGGCGTTTTGGAGAAGATGGCACGATCCAGGCTATTCTAGAGAAAATGAATCTTCCTTTTACCGGTTCAGGGGTGCAGGCTAGCCGCTTAGCTATGGATAAAATTGGCTCTCTTGAGGTATTTAAAAAACAAGGCCTTTATATTCCTAAGTTTTTGTCTTTAGAAAGGCCAACATACAAGAAAAGCAATGATTTTAAAAATGAATTGGGTTTACCTTTAGTAATTAAGCCGGCAAATCATGGCTCAAGTATTGGGCTTTCTATTGTTGAATCTGTTACTGATATAGCTTTCGCCATTGACCTGGCTTTTCAGTATGATACGCGCGTAATTCTTCAGGAGTATATTAAAGGAAGAGAACTTACAGTTGGCATATTAGATGAGTTAGCTTTGCCGGTTATTGAGATTATCCCGCAAAATAAATTTTTTGATTTCCAGGCAAAATATCAGTCAGGAGCTACTGAGTATATTGTTCCCGCGCATTTAGATGATCAAATCAGCGAAAGCGCGCAAAAGGCAGCGCTTATCGCGCATAAAGCTTTGGGTTGTTTCGGCTGTTCGCGTACAGATATCATATTAAGCCGGGATAATTTTCCTTATCTTTTAGAAATAAATACTATTCCCGGGATGACTTCGACTAGCCTCTTGCCCAAGGCAGCCAAAACTGTAGGCATAGGATTTGATCAACTTTGTTTAAAATTATTAGAACTGGCATATGAAAAAGCGGAAATTTAAATTACCCGTAAAAATAATTTCGATCCTGGCAATAATTTTGCTTGTTTTGTCTTTATTAATAGGATATATTTGGAAAGCCTTAACTACTTCAGATTTCTTTACCGTTAAACAGGTGGTGGTGAGAAACTCTAATGTTTCATTTGATTATTTAAAAGGCAAAAATATATTTAGTTTGGATTTACAAGCTTACTCTAGGCAAGCGCTTTTAAGTTGTCCGGACTGCCGCAAGATCAGATTTGCCAGGGTGCTGCCTAACCGCGTATTAATAGATTTTGTCAAGCGCAAGCCTTTGGCTTTAGTAAAATTTTATAAGAATTTCGCCATAGATGAAGAAGGGTTGTTTTTTTATCCCAATAATACTGTAGAGTTTGTCGGGTTGCCGATTATTTATGGCCTAGAGACAAAAATATTCGGGCCAAAGCCAGGAGTAAAGTATAAGCGGGTTGAGATAAAGATAGCTTTAGATATAATAAATGAATTTAAGAATAATAGATCTTTTCGAGGCTTTACATTAAAAAGAATTGATGTTGCCAACGCGGAAAGCGCCGGGTTTTTCATCCTCGCGCCTGCGCAGATTGTTAATTATACCAAAAGTAACCCACAAGTGGAATGGGTAGGTTTTGAAGTACGCGTCGGTGAAAACAATATTAGAGAGAAGATGATGGTTTTAGGCGGACTGGTTACTCAGGCAGCCAAAGAGTGGGCGAATATTAAATACATAGACCTTAGGTTCAAGGAGCCGGTAATTAAACTGAACAACACGGGCAAGGACAGATAATGTTTTATAATAGTTATATTTGCGCCATAGATATAGGTTCGAATAAAATCGCCGCGACTGTCGCCAAAATTAAAAGAGGGCGTTGTGAGAATTTATTTTTTGAGGTTATGCCTTCGCGCGGGGTAAAAGAAGGGGTAATCGTCGATGCCACGGAGCTAGTTACCTGCCTTACTAAGATCATCAAAAGATTAAAAACCAAATCTGGCTTAAAAATAAAATTTATCCATACCAATTTTTCAGGCAAAGATATCTCGACAAAACATAGCCATGCGATTATTCCGTTGGCGGAGCGAGGCAATAAGGTAATCACTTCTACTGATATAGCTAATGCTAATGAGCAGGCGCGCATACTTGGTTCAAGTTTGGATGAAGAAATAATCCATGTGATCCCGTCGAGCTACGCTATTGATTCTAAAAGCAATGTGATTAATCCTGTGGGGCTTTATAGCCATAGGTTGGAGGTGGATTTGTATTTAGTTAGCGCCCGGCTTTCTTCTTTGCAGAGTTTGAGCCGTGCCGTAAGCCAATCAGGCTATGAAATTAAGGAGTTATCATTCTCAGGTTTAGCAACGAGCGAAGCAGTATTTAATAAAGAGGAGAGGCGGGGTGTAAGCGTTTTTTGTGATATAGGAAGCGATGTTACGGAGCTGCTTTTATTTAAAGATGGGCTTTTACAGGATATTCAGATTTTGCCTTTAGGTGGAGCTAGCCTTACGCAACAACTTTGTGAAGGTTTAAAGATTAATTACGAATTGGCAGAGGATATCAAGCGTTCTTACGGGGTTATCGGCGATATCAATAATATTCCTGAAAATAAAGAGATTTTAGTAAAAAAAGATGAGTTTTATAAGCCCATAAAACAGAGGGAAGTCGCGCAAATGGTCTCTAACTCCGCCCGCTTGATCTGCACGCAGATAAAAGAAATTGTAGAGAGAAAAGTGGCGCTTCATGAAATTGATCATTTTGTTATTACTGGTAAAACCTTGCTCACTGACGGCTTTATCGAAATGATGGAGCATGTAGTGGGTATCCCGGTAAAGATCGGCCGAATTAGCAACCTTAAGATCGCCTCTTTAGTTAAAGAGAATAGCGATTTATCTGGACAGAAGTATTTGACTTATCTTACCTGTTTAGGAATGATTTGTGAAGATCTTGAAAGCAAAACCGTAGGCATCTTACCTTTAGTTAAACCCGCCCAAAACCTGATAATGAAAGCAGTAAACCGTTTTAAAGAAACCTACCAGGAATATTTCTAATTATATTTGTTGCCATTTTGATGAGTATTTTATATAATATAGCCATGATGGAAGCGCTTAGGCCGTATATACTTAGCTTTATTCCGTTGTTTGTGGCGGTGGACGCGATCGCCAATATCCCTATTTTTCTATCCCTAGTTGAGCATTCTTCTAAACCGGCGAAAAAAAAGATAATTTTGGATGCGGTGATTACGGCAACGGCGGTAGCGGTTATTTTTATGAGCATAGGTAAATGGGTGTTTTCACTTTTAGGCATAACTATACCAGATTTTCAGATTGCCGGTGGCATGCTCTTATTTGTAATTTCTGTGCGGCTTCTTTTACCGGGCGCTCAGAAAAGTTTGTTAACAAGCTCTTCTGATAAAGATGTGGGGGTTTTTCCTTTGGGCACGCCATTAATTACCGGGCCTGCGGTGTTGACTACCACGCTAATGATGATGAATAGTTTTGGCGCTTTGGCTACTTTAGTGGCGTTAATATTAAATATGTTTTTTGTTTGGCTTACTTTAATTAAGGCGGATCTGATCATGAAAGTTATTGGCCCCAGCGGCACGAGGGCATTTTCCAAGATAATGTATATATTATTAGCAGCAATCGCGGTGATGATGATCAGGCATGGCATAATTGGAGCATTCCTTAAATGATGCGTAAAGTTTTAACATTTATTATGGCAGGGGGTAAAGGTGAGCGGCTCTTGCCTTTGACTAAAGACCGCACTAAGCCGGCAGTCCCTTTTGGCGGGATATACCGGATTATTGATTTTACTTTAAGTAATTGCATTAATTCAGGGATGCGTAAAATTTATATCCTTACGCAATATAAATCCGCTTCTTTGCAGAGGCATATTCGTTTGGGTTGGAATTTTCTGCCTTCGGAGTTGGGCCAATTTATAGAACTGCTTCCCGCGCAGCAGCGCGTAGGGGATTCCTGGTATTTGGGCACGGCGGACGCGATTTATCAGAATCTTTATACTCTGGAAATGGATCGGCCGGATGAAGTTTTGATTTTGGCCGGGGATCATATTTATAGAATGAATTATTATTCGATGATTGATGTGCACCGCGAACAAAACGCGGACCTGACAGTGGGTGTTGTGGAGATAGAAAAAAGTAAATCCAAAAATCTGGGGGTGGTTGAGGTAGGCTCGGATGGACGGGTTACGGGTTTTTACGAGAAGCCGGTAAATCCTAAGACTATTTCCGAAAAACCGGATAAAATATATGGCTCAATGGGGATTTATGTATTTAATCAGTCTGCCTTAATGCAGGAGCTGCTTGAGGATGCTAAAAATCATAAATCTTCGCATGATTTTGGTAAGGATATTATCCCGCAGATGTTAAAGAAGGGGATGAAGATCGTGGCTTATAATTTTCGAGATAAAGACAGGAAAGAGGAGTATTGGCGGGATATTGGGACAATTGATGCTTATTATGAAGCGAATATGGAGTTAATTCAGGTTAATCCCACTTTTAATCTTTATGACCAGGAGTGGCCTTTGAGGACTTTTCAGGAGCAGTATCCTCCGGTTAAAACGGTGCACTCCGGCGATAAAGAAGAGGGAAGAGTGGGGCTGGTGCTGGATTCCATAGTTTCGGAAGGCTGCGTAGTTTCCGGCGGCAGGGTGCAGCGTTCCATACTTTCACCGAATGTGCGTATCAATAGTTTTTCTGAGGTTTATGATTCAATTTTAATGGAGAGTGTGCATGTGGGCAGGCACGCTAAAATTAAACGGGCGATTATTGATAAAGATGTAAGTATTCCCCAGGGAATGGTGATTGGTTTTAATCTGGAAGAAGATAAGAAGAGATTTTTTGTCAGTGAATCAGGGATTGTGGTGGTCGCCAAAGGCACGGAATTCAAATGATTCGAAAAGCGAAGATAAAAGATATAAAACAGATTCAGGAGCTGATTGGGTGTTTTGCTAAGTTGGATGTGATGTTGCCGCGTTCGCTGAATGAGCTTTATGAAAATATTCGCGATTTTTGGGTTTATGAAGATAAGGGTAAAATATCTGGTTGCGCTGCCTTGCATATTTCCTGGGATGATTTAGCGGAGATCAAGTCTTTAGCGGTGGCTAAGCAAAACCAAGGAAAGGGCTTAGGGCAGGATTTAGTTGCGGCTTGCCTTGCCGAAGCTGAAGTGATGGGAGCAAAAAAGATTTTTGTGCTTACTTATAAGCCGGAGTTTTTTAAAAAGTTAGGTTTTAAAAAAATCAAGCATGAAGCCCTCCCGCATAAGATTTGGGCGGAGTGTATTAACTGCTGCAAATTCCCCAACTGCCAGGAGATTGCCCTGCTAAAAGTATTGTAAAACAATCTTTTTATGTTATAATCTTTCAAATTGAGTGTGTAATAAGTTATCCACAGAGTAGCTGACGTTTAAACGTCAGCTACTATATTGTTATATAGGGTTTATTTTGATAGGAGGGGAACAATGGATTATTTATTGACTGATGAACAAAAAATGATTAAAGATTTAGCGCATAAGA
>JBAXLM010000011.1:0-31931 GCA_037134795.1 Candidatus Omnitrophota bacterium
GCGATAAAAAAGAAGATTACTTTGCCTGCGATAGAGATGGCTAAGATTAATAACCCCAGTTATATTAGCTATTATCAAATCGTTAGAGAGAAGATCCGCCGCAGTGCCTATCAGAACTACACCCATAGCGAAACAGGCGAAGTTTATATCTCGTTTATTATTTCCAATGACGGTTTGATTAAGGGTGTGCGTTTAGTTGATGAGAGGTCATCTACCAATGATTACCTAAGAAATATCGCATTAAGGAGCGTTAATGACGCCGCGCCTTTTCCTAACTTTCCCAAAGAGTTGGATTATCCCCAGCTTTCTTTTAATATTATAATTTCTTTTGAAATAGAGTAAAAAGAGTGGTATATTAATTACTTAAATTAAATCGAAAGGAGATGATTATATTGTCACAGGTTGAAGTCAAAAAAGACGAGTCTTTTGAATCTGCTTTGCGCCGTTTTAAGAGGAAGATTGAGCAGGAAGGGATCTTGCGGGAAGTGCGCGATCGCAAGCATTATGAAAAGCCCAGCGAACGCAAAAGAAAAAAAGCTAAGAGTACTAGAAAATAAGTATGGCTCTAGCAATTTCTACTTAAATGAAGCAGCCTAATGAACGTAGGCCTTGCGTAGCGGGCCAGTTTTATCCCGCGGTGGCTGAAGAGTTAAATAAAATGATCGCTTCTTTTGTAGATCGCTCTGTACAAAAGCAGGATGTAATAGGTTGTGTTTTGCCGCATGCCGGATATATTTATTCCGGGCGCGTAGCTGCTCAGACTATTGCAAGCGTAAATATTAAAGATACTATTGTTCTCCTGGGCCCGAATCATACGGGCCAGGGGCAAACTTTTAGCATTAACTCTAGCGGGTATTGGCAGACTCCTTTGGGTAATGTAGAGGTTAACAGCGATTTGGCAGGTTTATTTTTAAGTAAGTCTAAATATTTAAAAGATGATTGCTTGGCGCATCAAGATGAGCATTCCTTAGAAGTACAGTTGCCCTTATTGCAGTATTTTAGAAAAGATTTTAAGATTGTTCCCATAGCTATTAAAAGCCAAGATTTAAGTGAGCTTAAAAGTTTCGCTCAAGAGTTGGCTGGCGTAATAAGTGAGAATGGTTTAAGCGATTCAGTCATGTTTATCGCTAGCTCAGATATGACGCATTATGCGCCGCAAAAGATCGCGGAAAAGAATGATGCGTTAGCGATAAATGAGATAGTTGCTTTAAATGAAAATAAATTAGAAGAGGCAGTTAAGCAGTTTTCTATTTCTATGTGCGGGTTTGCGCCGATTGCGGTTTTAATAAAATCCGCTAAATTATTAGGTGCGAAAAAAGGCAGGTTAATAAAATATCAAACCAGCGGTGAGGCAAGTGGAGACAACAGAAGTGTTGTTGGCTACGCCGGAATTACAATCTATTAAACCATGGATGAGACGGTAAAAAAAGTTGATGAGAGTTGGAAGCAGAATGTAGAAAAGGAAAAAGCCAAATCAAAATCTGAATTTGTTCCTCCGGTTGCTGATTTTAAATTTTTTATCACCACGCTTGCCTTACAAGCATCTATAGCCCTTGGGCATATGGCTAATCCGGCAACTGAAAAGGTCCAAGAGGATTTGACTCAAGCGAAATTTCTTATTGATACATTAGGTATGTTGCAAGAAAAAACTAAGAATAATTTGATTAAGGAAGAAACTGAGCTTCTTGAGAATTTGCTTTATGAATTAAGGACAGCTTATTTGGCAAAAGGCAAGGGGGAGGTAAAATGATTGATAAGGAATTGCTTGATATATTAGCCTGCCCTGCGTGCAAAGGCGATGTAGAGCTTAAGGACAATAAGATTGTTTGTAAGAAATGTGCTAAAAAATATCCTGTGCGTGAAGGTATCCCGGTAATGTTAATTGACGAGGCTGAATGTTAAAGATATTAATTATTCACGGCCCGAATCTAAATCTTTTAGGAACTCGCGAGCCGGGAATCTATGGTGTGGTGACTTTAGCTAAGATTAATCAGATGCTTAAAAGCCAAGCCAAGAAAAGTAAAACCCGCCTAGTTATTAAACAATCTAATCATGAAGGAGAGATTGTAGATTTTATTGGTGAGGCTGGAAAGAATAAATTTCAAGGTATTTTGATTAATCCCGCGGCTTATACTCATACTAGTGTGGCTGTACGCGATGCCGTAGCTGCCTGCGGCTTGCCTGTGGTAGAAGTGCATCTTTCCAATATCTATTCCCGCGAAGAGTTCAGGCATAAATCACTGATTAGCCCGGTTGCTAGAGGCACAATCTTAGGGTTTGGCGCGCAAAGCTATCTTCTTGGCCTGGCTGCCATTTGCGATTTAATCGAATCGAAATGAACTCTCGCCTAAAGAGCGTATATTCCCAGTTAAAGCAAAGAGGCCTTGATGCTTTGTTGGTATCTTTGCCGGCAAATATCTCCTATCTTGTTGAATCTTTAAGCCGGGATTCTTATCTGCTTGTTTCTGAAAAAGAAAATATTTATTTTACTGATTCCCGTTATGTGGAAGAGGCGAAGAGCTTTCTTAAAAATAATGCTCAGCTTAAGGAATGCAATGGATCTGTATTCAAGCGTATTGCTGAGACGGTTATTGATTTAGGGTTAAAAAAACTGGGTATTGAAGAAAGATATTTACCATTTGCCGAATTTAATAAGATTAAAGAGCATGCAAAGGGAAATTTTGATTTAATTCCTACGCACAGTATTATTGAAGATAAGAGGCAGGTTAAAGACGCTGGGGAGATAGCTAAAATTAGAAAAGCAACCCAGATCACTGCTTTAGCTTTAGAATATATACAGAAGTTTCTTGTCCCCGGGGTAAAAGAGATAGAGATAGCCGCGGAAGTTGAGCGTTTTATTCGCTATCATGAGGCTCGCGCTTCTGCTTTTGATATAATTGTAGCTTCTGGGCATAATTCCAGCCAGCCGCACCACCTATCTGGCGCAAGAAAACTGCAAGATCATGAGCCAGTGCTTATTGATTTGGGGGTTGATTACCAGGGGTACAAATCCGACTTGACAAGGGTTTTCTTTTTGGGTAAAATAAAAGTTCTCATGCGCAAGGTTTACGATATTGTGCTTAAAGCGCAAGAAAAGGCAATAAAAATAATCCGGCCTGGCGCAGAAATGGCTGAAATTGATAGGGTTGCACGGGAATACATTGCTTCCAAAGGGTACGCTAAGTATTTTACTCATAACTTGGGGCATGGTTTTGGGCTTGCGGTGCACGAAGATCCGCGTATTAGCCGTAATGAAGCTAGTTCTCTTAAGCCGGGTATGACTTTTACAGTTGAGCCAGGGATTTATTTACCTAATAAATTCGGCATAAGGATCGAGGATATGATTTTAGTGACAAGGAAAGGATGCGAGGTGCTTAGTGGCTTTATCAATAACAGAAATTAAATCTGGGGTAACTATTTTCCTTGAGGGTATTGTTTATGTTTGTGTTGATGCCCAGCATGTTAAACCTGGTAAGGGCGCTGCGTTTGTGCGCGCTAGGTTACGTGATATGAAATCAAATAATATTCAGGAAAAAACATTTCGCGGAGATGATAAGATTGAGCAGGCTTATGTTGATGAGCGCAAGCTGCAATACCAATATACAAGCGGCGGGACCTACCACTTTATGGATACTGAAAATTTTGAAGAGATCGCTGTAACTGCTCAGAGCGTAGGAGATAAGGCAAAATTTTTAAAAGATAACTTGGAGATTCAGGGTTACTTCTTCCGGGGGGACACTTTGTCTATTGCGTTGCCCAATTTTATTGAATTTAACATTTTGGAAACTGAGCCAGGGTTTAAAGGTGATTCGTCAAAGAGTGGCAATAAACCAGCTAAAATTGATACTGGGGCAACGATACAGGTTCCGCTCTTTATTAATGTGGGTGACAAGATTAAGGTAGATACGCGTACTGGCGGTACTTACGCGGAAAGAATTAATTAGAAGAGGAGCCCTCGATGAATATTAAAGAGATCAAAGAGATGATTAATCTGATGAATGAAAACGGCTTGGTTGAGCTTGAGGTAGAGAAAGAAGATATGCGTATTCGCCTTAAGAAAACAGCCTCTGGGCTTGAGGGTATGAATGGCCCAATAGTTATAGAAAGGCAGGGAGTTGCTTCTGCTGTAGCGAATGCTAATGCCGCTGAGCTTGTTGCTAAGAATATGATTAAAACAGTAGAAATAAAAGCTCCTATGGTAGGCACATTTTATCGTGCGCCTAATCCGGAAAACCCTGCTTATGCAGAGGTTGGCCAAACCATTGAGCCAGGCCAGGTAATTTGTATAATTGAAGCAATGAAATTGATGAATGAGATAAAATCAGAAATTAGAGGCAAAATTCTTGAGATACTAGTTGATAACGCTGAGCCGGTTGAATTTGGCCAGCCTTTATTTCTTATAGAGCCGCTTTAAATAAATGTTCTCCAAAATACTCATTGCTAACCGAGGCGAAATTGCCTTAAGAATAATCCGAGCTTGTCATGAGCTAGGTATCCGCACTGTGGCTGTTTATTCCCAGGCCGATCGCAACAGTTTACATGTGCGTTTTGCTGATGAAGCAATCTGCATTGGCCAGGCATCAAGCGCCAACAGTTATTTAAATATTCCCGCGATTATTAGCGCGGCAGAAATTACCGACGTAGAAGCCATACATCCGGGTTATGGATTTTTGGCTGAGAATGCGCATTTTGCCGAAATCTGCGAATCATGCAAGATTACTTTTATTGGCCCAACTCCGGAGAATATTCGCCTTATGGGCGATAAAATGGCTGCGCGCATGAGTATGCAAAAAGCTGGCTTGCCGATTGTTCCTGGTAGCCGTACAACTATCAAAAATAAAGAAGAGGCGTTAAAAACAGCTAAGGCAATTGGTTATCCCGTAATTATTAAGGCAGCTGCTGGTGGTGGAGGTAAAGGAATGCGTATCTGCCACAATGACCTTACTTTAGTCTCTAGCCTTTTGACTGCGCAGAGCGAAGCAGAGGCAAATTTTGGTAACTCCAGTGTTTACATTGAAAAATATATTGAGAAGCCGCGTCATATAGAAGTGCAAATTATCGGAGACCGTTTGGGGCATATTTTACAATTGGGGGAGAGAGACTGTAGTATTCAAAGAAGGCATCAGAAATTATTAGAAGAAGCGCCTTCTTGCGTGGTGGATAGTAAAATGCGCAAAAAATTAGGCGAATTGGTTTTAAGAGGCATGAAATCTATTGGTTATGTTAGCTGCGGCACGATTGAATTTTTACTTGATGAGAAGACAAATAATTTTTATTTTATGGAGATGAATACGCGTATACAGGTGGAGCATCCGGTTACTGAAATGGTTACGGGTATTGACCTGATTAAAGAGCAACTACGCGTCTCCTGTGGTGAAAAGATAAAGATCCAGCAGGATGATATTCAAATTAAGGGCGCGGCGATTGAATGCCGGATTAATGCTGAAGACCCGGATAATAACTTTATGCCATCTCCAGGTAAGATTGAAACATTAATTCTTCCTGGCGGCCCAAATGTGCGTGTGGATACGCATATTTACGCGGGCTATGAAGTTCCTCCTTATTACGATTCCCTGATCGCTAAGCTTATTGTGCATGGAAGTAACCGCCAGGAGGCAATTAAGACTATGCGCCGGGCGTTAAGCGAATTTTATATCGCGCCGATTAAGACAACAATACCTTTTCATCTTAAGTTAATGGATAACGCGTTATTTAAGAAGGGTGATATATCCACGCATTTTGTACAGGACCTTTTGATGAACGAAGGTAAGGGAGAATAGATGAACCGTGATGAATCTAGAAATGATTTAGGGGTAGTTAGAATCCATAAAAATGTAATCGCTTCCATATCTTCTATCGCTGCAACTGAAATTGAGGGAGTTAAAAAAGTAGGGAAAGATATCAAAAGCGGGTTATTGGAATTATTGGGCCAGAAATCCTTTTCTGCTATTAAAGTGGATATTTCGAAAAATGAAGAAGTAAAAGTGGAGATTCCCTTAATTATTAAATATGGTTATAATATTCCAGATATCGCAAGTAAAGTTCAGGAGAATGTTCGCCAGGCTTTAGAGAAGATGAGTAATCTTTCCATAAGGGATGTTAATGTCTTTGTGCAAGGCATAGAAAGGGGATAGAGAATGAAGTTCTTAACGGTTTTTGGAATTTTATTTTATGCCGCAATAATTATTATAATTGGTTTAGCATTAATTGTATTTTCATTAAATTTATTATTGCCTCTGGATATAAATAATTTACTTATTTATGCTCAAAGCAGCCAACACTCCCGGATAATTATCGGTTTAACCGGGTTATTATTAATTTTAGTTAGTTTTTCTTTTGCCCAGATTATTTTAGGCAGGTTTCAGCGGGAGAAGACGATTGCCTTTTCTACATCTAGCGGCCAGGTGACTATTTCACTTTCCGCGGTAGAAGATTTAATTCGCAGGTTAGTAGGCATAATCCCTGAAATTAAAGAGCTTAGGCCTAATGTCGTGGCGAACAAGAAAGGAATTATTGTAGATATGCGTGTTATCTTGCGCTCTGAGGCGAATATTCCAGAACTTACCTCGCGGCTACAGGATATTACCAAATCTAAAATTCAAGAGGTTTTAGGCCTAGAGGAGCAGATCATTATTAGAATTCACGTGGCTAAAATTGCCCATGATGAGAAAGATAACCGTAGAAGAAGAGATTTTGATAAAGAAGATAAACCAACAATACCGTTTAGTGGTTATGGTAGAGCGTAAAAAGTCAAAAGTTAAAAGTCAAAAGTTAAAAGTTATTTGAATTTATTTTGAATTTTGTGCTTTGACCTTTGACCTTTGAGTTTTAACTTGTGGTTTTGCATTTTGCGTTTTTAGTTTTGAGTTAACATATATAAGGAGGCAAGTAAATGGCCAAGATTGGTATCCTAACAGGTGGCGGTGATTGTCCAGGTTTGAATCCGGTTATCCGGGCAGTAGTACGTAAGGCTTTGCTTGAGGGGTATGAAGTTGTAGGGATTAAGAACGGATGGAAGGGTTTGGTAGAGAATGATACCATGGCCTTAAACATGGATACTGTTTCTGGGATATTGCCTAAAGGCGGTACGATATTAGGCACTAGTCGAACTAATCCGTATAAAAAAGAAGGTGAAGTGCAGAAGGTCAAGGATAATTTCAAGAAATTGGGTTTAGATGCTTTGATTGCTGTTGGAGGAGAGGATACCTTAGGAGTTGCTTCTAAGCTAGTTAAGGATGGGTTAGCGCATATTGTCGGGGTTCCTAAAACTATTGATAATGATTTATCTGGTACTGATTATACTTTTGGTTTTGATACAGCTTTAAATGTGGCTATGGAGTGTATTGATCGCCTGCACACTACAGCTGAAAGCCATCATCGTGTTATGGTTGCTGAAGTTATGGGCCGCCACGCCGGTTGGATCGCTACCGAGGCGGGTATTGCCGGAGGAGCGGACGTAATCTTAATTCCAGAGATTCCAATTGATTTAGATGAAGTTTGTAATGTAATTAAAAAAAGACATGCTAGAGGCAAGATTTTTAGTATTATTGTGGTTGCTGAAGGTGCGCAATTTAAAGACGGCGCAATGGTAACGCAAGAACAAAAACTTGATGCTTTTGGCCATGTAAGATTAGGCGGTATTGGAGAGAATTTAGCTGAGCAAATTGAAAAGAGGACAGGCTATGAAACTAGGGTTAGTGTTTTAGGCCATATACAGAGAGGCGGATCTCCGACTGCATTTGACCGTGTGTTAGGAACGCGTTTTGGGGTAAAAGCAGTAGAGTTGATTAAAGATAAAAAATTCGGTAGGATGGTTGCTTTGTCAGGAATTAAAATTATTGATGTTGCTTTAGAAGATGCTGTAAAATCTTTAAAAACCGTTGACATGGAGCTCTACGATATTGCTAAAGTGTTTTTTGGATAACCGGAGAGAAAAATGCGCGAAAGAATTAAAGATATACTTTTAGAAAGTATTCAAGTTAAAGAAGAGATTTTACGTAGCCAGGTTGGGCAAATTGTCGAAATTGCCCAGCTTATGATCGATTGCCTTAAGAAAGACGGCAAGGTTATTGTTTTTGGTAATGGTGGCTCAGCCAGTGACAGTCAGCATATTGCCGCGGAGCTTGTTGGACGGTTTAAAAAAGATCGCTCTGCTTTAGCAGCTATTGCTTTAACTACGAATACCGCAGTGCTTACTTCTTTGGCCAATGATTATGGATATGATGTGGTTTTTTCTCGTCAAGTAGAAGCTTTAGGAAAGAAAAATGATGTAGTGTTGGGAATATCCACCAGCGGAAAAGCAAAAAATGTAGCCTTAGGGATTAAACAGGCTAAAAAGATGGGAATTAAAACTGTAGCTTTAAGTGGTGGCGACGGAGGAGAGATTGTTAAGTTGGCAGACGTATCTTTATTGGTACCGTCTAAAATAACTGCGAGAATTCAGGAAGCGCACATTACCATTGCCCATATAATATGCGAAATGATCGAACAAGAACTTTGCCAGGAACAAAAATAACCACACTTGCTTCTCTTGAGCGTAAGATTAAGCGCCTTAAGCAAAGGGGGGAAAAAATAGTTTTTACCAATGGTTGTTTTGATATTTTGCATTTCGGCCACGTTAAATATCTTGCGGATGCTAAAGCACGTGGCGATTATTTAGTGGTGGCAATTAATAGCGATACATCTATCCAAAAGATTAAGGGAAAGAAGCGCCCGATTATAGGCCAATTTGATCGTTTGAGAACAGTAGCAGCGTTAGAAAGTGTAGATTTTGTAGTTTTATTTTCTGAAATTGATCCGCAAAAGGTTATTCAGGCGCTTAAACCGGATATCTTAATTAAGGGTTCAGATTGGATAAAGAAGGATATAGTGGGAGCAAGTTTTGTAGAAAGTTATGGGGGTAAGGTTTTTAGCGTTAACTTGGTTAAGCATCGCTCAACTAGCGCGTTAATTAATAAAATTGTTAAAAAATTCTCGAAATAATAATTATCGGATAATTGACGCTAATCTTAACCGGGTTAAAGAAGGATTTCGTGTTTGTGAGGAGATAACCCGGTTTATTCTTGATGATCGTAAGTTTACAGCGTTACTTAAAAAGTATCGGCATGAGATTGATAGTATTATAAGTAAGATTTATCCTGCGCATAAGTTGCTTAAAGAGCGCGAAGTGATTAGCGACGTGGGAAGAAAAAATTCTCGTCATGAATTAAAGAGAACTAATTTGCAGGATATTTTTTGGGCAAATATCCAGAGGGTTAAGGAATCTTTGCGCGTGCTTGAGGAGTTTAGCAAGCTGGGGAATAAAACAGCAGCCTTGCGTTTTAAGCAGCTCAGATATAAAGTTTATGAAATTGAGAAGGGATCTTTTAAAAAAATCTCAGCTTTATCTAATCTTAGATAAGCCTACTGTTGCCAAGCGCTCTTTAGATAATTTAGTTTCTAAAATTTTAAAGAGTGGAATCAGGATAATCCAGCTGCGGGATAAACAAAGTGCCAAGTTGGATTTATTAAATTTAGCAATTAAACTTTCTAGGCGATTAAAAAGAAGTAAAACGCTCTTTATAATAAATGACCATCTTGATGTAGCTAAAATTGTTAAAGCAGACGGTTTGCATTTAGGGCAAATGGATTTGCCTTTAAAGGCGGCTAGAAAGATATTAGGTAAAGATAAAATTATTGGAATATCTTGTCATAATTTGCGTCAAGCGTTAAAGGCTCAAAAAGACGGGGCAGATTATATTGGTATTGGGCCGGTGTATAAAACATCCACTAAGCCTGGATCTGATGCAATAGGGATAAAGGTTTTAGAGCAGCTTAAAGGCAGGATAAATATTCCGTATTTTGCTATTGGTAATATCCGTAAGAGCAATATTAACAAAATAGTTTCTGCTGGTGCGACGCGTGTGGCAGTTTGCAGGGAAATTTTAAACTCTAAGAATATTAAACATTCAGCTAGAGAATTACTCAACGAATTAAGGGCAAAGTGACTCAATTAGAATACGCTAAGAAAAATAAGATCACCCCGCTTATGCGCAAAGTTGCGCGTATTGAAGGAGTATCATCTCGCCAAATTATGCGCCTTATTCGGGAAGGCAAAGTGGTTATTCCTTTAAATATCAATCATAGAATTAATAAACCTTGCGCAGTAGGAGCTACTTTGCGCGTAAAAGTAAACGCCAATATTGGTACTTCTACTGATGCCTCAAGTATCGCTGATGAAATAAAGAAGGTTAAAGTTGCGATTAACCATGGTGCTGATGCATTGATGGATTTAAGTGTAGGGGGGGATCTTAAAAAAGTAAGGCATGAGGTTTTAAAGCACTCGACTGTTCCTGTGGGAACGGTTCCGGTTTATGAAGTAGCGGTTAGGGCACAGGAAAAAAATAAAAACTTTCTGAAATTTACCGCTGAAGATATTTTACAAGTTTTAGAAGAGCAGGCAATAGAAGGCGTGGATTTTTTTACCATACATAGCGGTGTAACACGCGAAAGCCTTAAAGCATTAAATCAGAAAAAAAGGCTGATGGGTGTTGTTTCCCGTGGTGGAGCGATTATCGCCAGCTGGATAAAATATCACAAAAAAGAAAATCCATTTTATTCGCATTTTGAACAAATCTTAGATATTGCTTATAAATATGATGTTACTCTAAGTTTAGGTGATGGGTTAAGGCCGGGCTCAATAATAGATGCAACTGATAAAGCGCAGATAACTGAGTTAAAGATTCTAGGAAAGCTAGCAAAACAAGCAAGATTAAGAAATGTGCAAGTAATGATTGAAGGCCCAGGCCATGTGCCGCTAGATCAGATTAAGCGTAATATTGATTTAGAAAAAAAATATTGCCATGGAGCGCCTTTTTATGTGCTCGGCCCATTGGTTACGGATGTTGCCCCGGGTTATGACCATATTACTTCTGCTATTGGAGGCGCGATAGCAGCCAGTTGCGGGGCGGATTTTCTTTGTTATGTAACTCCTGCTGAACATTTGCGCCATCCAACAGTTGAAGATGTACGGGAAGGCGTAATTGCCGCGCGTATTGCTGCTCATGCCGCGGATTTGGTTAAGCGTAATAAAGAAGCCATCACTTGGGATAGGGATATTTCAATGGCGCGTGCGGCGCGTAATTGGAAAAAGCAGATCAGTTTATCCATTGACCCGCAAAAGGCAAAAGCATATAGATTATCTAGCAAGCCAAAATTATCCAGTGTATGCACGATGTGCGGGAAGTATTGTTCTATTAAATTGATGGAAGATTGCCTGTCTGCCGACAGGCGGGATATGCGAGAGTAGTTCAGTGGCAGAACACCAGCTTCCCAAGCTGGATATGGGGGTTCGATTCCCCTCTCTCGCTTAGATAAGCTCAAAATGAAAAACTTTATACTAATATTAATTTTAGTAATTGCGGGATGCGTTAGCGCGCCGTCTCATATTACCAGGCCGATTTCTCCTATGATGGCGACTGGGGTTTCTGGTGCGCGCCACCGCGTAGAAGCAGGCCAAACTCTTTGGAGGATATCGAAATTATATGATGTTGATATTGATGATATCTTAAGGGTAAATAATATTTCAGAGGATGCCGCAATTGAAATAGGGCAGGTACTTTTGATCCCTAACCGTTCAAAAAGCCAACAGAATATTTTGATGAGTTCGGCTGTTAAGTCAAGCATGGATGATTTTATTTGGCCGCTAAAAGGCAGGGTCATTGCTGGTTTCGCGGTTTCCTATCAGGGCGTTGTTAATAAAGGTATAAATCTTCAGAGGACAAGCAAAGCTGATGTTTTGGCTAGCCGTAGCGGGAGGGTAGTTTTTTATGCCACTGATTTCGGAAACTTTGGTAATACCCTAATTATTGATCACGGGGATGGGTTACGCACTGTGTATTCGAGGGTTTCTGAAGTTTTTGTGCGCCCTGGTGAAGATGTACAAAGAGGGCAAGTTATTGCCCGCGTTGGTTCTACAAATAAAGATAAAAGCGTTTATCTACATTTTGAGATCCGTAAGGGAACGTTTCCACAGAATCCGTTATTTTACCTGCCCCGTTAGAAAATAAATTCTACGGGGAAGTTTTTTACGGGGTTTACCATGATAAAAGATAAATTTTTTGACCGTTCAAATTACCTGCAAATTTTAGAAAAGCGTATCAATAGCTTAAGGGAAGGCTACCGTCAAAATATTGCTATTGTTGGCGAGGAGAATGTCGGCAAAACTAGTATTGTTTTTAAATTTTTAGATAAATTTTACGACCCGCGCATTATTACTGTATTTTTAGAGGTTAGGCCTGAACCTTTAGAGGATTTTGCTAGAAGATTTATTGGCGTTTTGCTGTATAATTTTTTGATTAATAGCGGTATACCCTTAAAGGAAGACCTGGATTATTTAATCGAAAAATCTGAAAGATATATTCCCAAAACTATACTTAAAATAAACTCTATTTTAAATGCTTTATCCCGCAGAAAAAAAATAAACATCTTTACTGATATCTTCAGCCTTACTGAATCCATCCACCAAGAAACAGGCAAATTTACAGTTTTTTTCTTGGACGAATTTCATAATCTAGAGAATATTGAAGTTAAAAATTTATACCGCGAGTGGAGCAAGCTGTTGATATTACAGAAAAATACTTTATATGTCATAATAAGCTCAAGGATTTTTAAGGCCAAGCTTATACTTTCTAAACAACTTTCTCTTTTGTTTGGTAATTTTGAGGTAGTCAATATCGAGCCTTTTGATATTTACTCTAGCAATAATTATCTTGAGGAGCGTTTACCCGCGTTAAGATTAGAACCTGGATTAAAGGATTTTATAATTAATTTTACGGGAGGCTATCCACTTTATTTAGAATTAATTTGCGACGCTTTAATCAAGGCGGATATCTCTGCTGATTTAGCAGGAATTTTAGAAGACCTGCTTTTCAATACCTCAGGTATTCTTAATCAAAAATTTTCCAATTATATTAAGCGCTTCCTGGATTCATCGTCAAGCAACGATTATATATCTATACTTTATCTTATTTCTAGCGGCCGTAACCGTATCAAGGATATCGCTCATATCTTGCATATGCAAAGAAAAGAGATTTTTACCAAGATAACCTACCTGCTTGAGCTGGATGCTATTACGCGCAGCGGGGATTTTCTTAAAGTAAGTGATAGATTGTTTGCTTACTGGATGCGTTTTGTGCACCAGGAGAAGATGCGCTCTTTAACATTTGACGCTAAAAATCAGAAAGAGAAATTCCGCGATAGCATTCAGGAGCTTATTCAAGAATTTTTAAAGCAAGCTGCCAAGCCATTAGCTAATCGTGTGCATGAATTGCTGCAGTTGTTCGAAGGTGACCTTATGCAGATTGAGCGTAAAAAAATCAGGCTTAATCATTTTAGAGAGATCAAGCCTTTGGCGTTTAAACACCGTTTTTTAAAGGAAGGTTTATTGGGCCGGTCTAATGATGCGTTATGGATTATGGCGGTTAAATCCGAAGCCTTGACTGAACAGGACATCGCGGAGTTTGCTAAAGAATGCAAAAGATACCATCATAAATCGCAACGTAAGATCATGGTTACTTTAAAAGAAGTGGATGCAAATGCTCGTTTAAGGGCGCTGGAAGAGAAGATCTGGACTTGGGATATAAACAGTTTAAATCAGGTCCTAGATTTATTCTCTAAGCCACGCGTAATTGCATGAAAATCGGAGTAATTTCTGATACGCATATTCCGGATAGAGCTGAACATATACCAGAAGATATTTTAAGCGCTTTTAAAGAAGTAGACATGGTGGTGCATGCTGGAGATATGGTAGATTTGCAGGCTATCGAGGAATTAAAGTCAGTATGTAAAAAAGTAATTGCTGTAGCCGGGAATATGGACCGGGAGTCAGTACGAAAAAAGTACCCGGTAAAAGTAATGCTTGATGTGGAAGGTTTTAAGGTTGGCATTATCCATGGTTGGGGAGCCCGCTTGGCGCTTGCGGAAGTTGTCAAGGATGCTTTTAAGACGGATAATCTTGATATAATTATTTTTGGGCATTCACATAAATCCATGAATGAAAAGGTGGGTGGTATTTTATTTTTTAATCCTGGAAGCGCGACTGATCTTACCGCGGATTATAACTCTTACGGTATAATTGAAATAAGCGGAAAGATCAATGCGCGGATAATTAAGATTTAGATATGGACAAACTTTGGGCTCCCTGGAGAATTAATTATATAAGTAGTGTTAATAAAAGCAAGGGATGTATTTTTTGCCTGGCAAAAACAGGTAAATCTAAAGATCACGTTATTTTTAAAACACGATTTTCCATCGCTATGTTGAATATTTATCCTTATAATAACGGGCATATGCTTATTTCGCCTTTAAGGCATATTCGCGATATATCGCAAATGCGAGAGAATGAAATCTTAGACCTATTTAAATGCTTAAATAAGGCTAAAAGTTTGTTGCAAAAGGCGCTTAAACCCCAAGGTTATAATATCGGGCTTAACCTTACGCCTGTTGCAGGCGCGGGTATTGTTGGGCATCTACATTTTCATATTGTTCCCCGCTGGGTGGGAGATACTAATTTTATGCCGGTAATTTTTGGAACTAAAATTATATCGCAGTCTTTGGATGAGTTAACTAAAAAATTAAAAGATGCCAATAGGTAATATTAAAATGTTTGAAGATAGCTTTCTTGCTCCTTACGCCATGAAGAGTTGCAACTCACGTGGCCGGGTGCATATTGAGGATGAACATGCATATCGCACATGTTATCAGCGCGATCGGGATCGCATTATACATTCTGCCGCTTTTAGGAGATTGGAATATAAAACCCAGGTTTTTGTTAACCACGAAGGAGATTATTACCGTACTCGCCTAACGCATAGCTTGGAAGTTTCTCAGATTGCCCGTACAATAGCGTACGCATTAAAGTTAAATATGGATTTAACGGAAGCAATTGCCTTGGCGCATGATTTAGGGCATACCCCTTTTGGCCACGCTGGAGAAGAAGTATTAAGTGAATTAATGGCTAGTTGCGGAGGGTTTAACCATAATTTACAGGGTTTGCGAGTTGTTGATTATCTGGAGGAGCGTTATCCTGATTTCCCAGGATTAAATTTAAGTTGGGAAGTAAGGGAGGGCATAGTTAAGCATTCATCAGCGTTTGATATCGCGGCTTCGATTAAAGAGTTTCACCCTAGACAGATGCCCACGTTAGAAACCCAGTTAGTTGACGTAGCGGATGAAATTGCTTATGATAATCATGATCTTGATGATGGTTTAACTTCAGGCTTGATCAAGGAAGAAGATTTAAAGGGGTTTGAGATTTGGGATAAAATAAATCGTAAAATTAACCAGAAATATGCTAAAATTGATTCTAATCGTCGCAAATACTTGATTATCCGGGGATTAATTGATCTGCAGGTTACTGATCTCATTAATCAGACAAAAACGAATATCGCGCGCCTTAAGGTTAAAAAATACACTGATCTTAAAAAGATTAATAATAAGATAATTGATTTTAGTAAAGAGGTTAAAGATTTAAGAAAACCATTGCGGCAGTTTCTGATGAACCGCCTCTATCATCATTACCGGGTTATACGCATGAGTACTAAGGCCAAGCGTTTTATCAGTGAATTATTTTGTGAGTATGTGCGTAGGCCCGAACAGTTGCCTACTGAAGTAAGGGTGAGGGTTGCTAAAGAAGGTGTTAAGCGAGTGGTTTGTGATTATATTGCCGGGATGACTGACCGGTATGCCCTAAATGAATACAAAAAACTATTTAACCCCTACGAAAAAGTATAGGTCTTTAATATCAGCGGTGCATAGTATTTACCGTTTGATTAACTCTACCTATGAGCTTAAAGAATTAATTAGCCGCATGGGAAGATTGTTTTGCCAGTTTTTTAATGCTCAATATTGCCTGGTTGTTTTGTTGGATTCTAACAAAAAATATTCGATAATTAAATGCCAGATAAGCGAGAATAAAAAGTTTTTGATTGATAAAAAAGCTAAAATAATTAATAGGATTGAAGAGAAGATTGCCAGGACTTCTGCTTGTATAAGGCAAGATAATCTTTTAGGCATTCCACTTATCTGCGAAGATGTTTTAGGGTATGTTATTATAAAACGCATCAAAGTTGACAAATCATTCGACATATTTGATCAAGAGATGCTCATGACTATGGCGGAGCAGGCGGTTATCGGAATTAAAAATCTGCAGCTTTATGAAGAGCAGCAAAAAATCGTTTTTGGCAGTATCAAATCTTTAGTCACTCTTTTAGATACCCGCGTGCCACAGGAGTATACGCATTCTCCTAATTTCAGTAAACTGGTTTGTGCTTTGGGTTATGAAATTCATCTGGATGAAAAGCAGATTGAAACTCTTAGGTATGCTTCTCTCCTGCACGATACTGGCAAAGTAGATATCCCATCTGAAATATTAACTAAAACTGCTAAATTAACTCCTAAGGAATACAATATTATTAAAAAGCATCCGGTTAAGGGAGCGGAGATTTTAAGGCCTTTGCAGATTTTACGCCCGGCCATACCGATTATTATGCACCATCATGAAAAATATAACGGAATGGGGTATCCATCGCACCTTAAGAAGAATAAGATTCCATTAGGCGCGCGTATTATGGCTGTAGCTGATGCTTTTGAAGCGATGGTTTATGGTAGGCCATACCGCGAGAGGATGACTATTAATTCGGCTATAAAAGAGATCAAGAAAAAAAGCGGTACGCAATTTGATCCTAAGATAGTTGAGGCCTTCTTAAAAGTGATTAAGAAGATTAGTAAAAGAATTTACTTGAAACAGGATGACGTAAAGATATAATAGCTGACTATGACAGAAAATCAGGGATCTCTGCAAGGTGAACTTTTTACGCATTCGGCGGATGATGGGCAGTATAAGCCGCATGTTCGGCGAAACCCATTTTTCACGCGTTTTCGGGGATATGAAAAAGTGTTGCTTATTGTTATGGGTGTAGTTTTAGTAGGCATTGTTTCTTTTTCTTTTGGCGTGGAAAATGGTAAGCGTTTGATTTTATCCGCTGATAGTCAAGGCGGCTTAGCTAATTACACTATTCAGGTGGCTGTTTTTAAGAATAGGGAGTTGGCTGCCAGAGAAGTACAGTCATTATCGAAAAAAGGATTAACCCCGTTAGCTTTTTCTAAAGGGAATTATATTATTTTGTGCGTAGGCAAATTTTCTAATCAAGAGAGCGCGCAACCTTTGCTGATTGTATTGCAGAGAACCTACGCTGGTTGCCGCATAAGGAGGTTATAAAATCATGTCAATACATCCGTCGTTAATTATTTCGGAAGCGGACAAAAAAGCGCGTTCAGTATTAAAACGTACTGAACGCATTAAGCAGATGCAAGAAAAAGGTAAATGGAAAGAAGGAGATTCAGTTTATGGGCTTCCTAAAATCAAAACCTTAAGAATTAAAATTAAGAAAGAGAAGGTAGAGAAAGCTGAAAGCGCAACTACTGCTGAAGGCGTTCCTGCAGCAGCAGGCGCAGCTAAAGAGACAGGGAAAGCTGCTTCTGGAAAAGCTGCTCCTAAAGCTCAAGATAAAAAATGAAGTACCTCGGGCCTCTTAAATGAAATACTTGAGCGGCCGGAGTTCATCCGCCCCGCTGATACCGGGGTGGTTTATAGCCGAAAAGTATAAATGCAATTAGTTTCTAGGTATTCTAGAGTATTAATAATTATCTTTATAGCCATAGTGGTTTTTGCTATGGCTGCTTATGCTGCCCCTTTTAACGAGTTTAGGGGGCAAATTAATGCAAGCGGCATAAATGTGCGAGTTGATGCTACTATAGGCGCGGATGTTATCTGTACACTTGTCAAAGAAGATCAAGTAGAGGTAATCGCTGAAGCTTATGATTGGTATAAGATTCGTTTACCTAAAACCGCGCCATCTTATATAAAGAAAGAATTGGTTGAGTGTATCAATCCTGATTCTACCCCTAAGCCGTCCGGGTTAGGAAATCAATGTAAAAATGGAAAAGTAATTAAAGATAGAGTTAATATTCGTTTTAAGGCCAGTGAATCTTCCTGGATCCTGGGTAAAGTGGATAAGCTTACGGTGGTTAATATCCTTTCGCTTGAGGGTGACTGGTTAAGAATAGAGCCAGTTCATATGAGTTTTGGTTGGGTAAATAAAAAGTTTGTTAATAAAGAGTTGGCTAGCCTTAAGCAAGAAGCAAAACTCGAAGTTATCCCGAAAGAAGAGGGGTTATCTAATACATTAATCTTAGAAGGGATAGTTTACCCGTATGGGGTAGTTTTATGGCGCAAGGCGACCCATAAATTAATAACTGCAGATAAAAAAATATATTTTTTAAAAGGCAACCGCAAAGGTTTAGACAGCCTTAATTACCATAAGGTTAAAATTACTGGTAAATTGATTACTCCGCCTGATAGTCAATATCCGATTGTTGATGTCGTTATTATCGAGGCACTAAATTGAATTCAATCATCTCATTTGCCATATCATTTGCGCTTTTATTAATTGCTATGACTGTGCATGAATTTGCGCATGGTTTAGCTGCTTATAAGTTGGGAGATTCTACCGCCAAATTATCTGGCCGGCTTACCTTAAACCCACTGGCACACATTGATCCATTCTGGACGCTTCTCTTGCCACTTGTACTTTTTTTATCTTCAGCCGGTCATTTTGTATTTGGTGCGGCAAAACCTGTGCCAATAAATTATTTTTCGCTTAAAAATCCAAAAAGGGATATAATCTGGATTGGTTTAAGCGGCCCATTGGCAAATCTTGTCTTGGCAGTTATTATTGCTCAAGTATTAAAATTTATTTCCTTACCGGCAATTGCCGGCTACTTGCTTTTAAATTTGCTAATGATTAATGTTGTTTTAGCTATCTTTAATCTTATTCCGATTCCTCCGTTAGACGGCTCACGGGTTTTAATGGGTTTGTTACCTGCGCAATTGTCTGAGCAATATGCGCAATTAGAGCGTTATGGTTTTATCCTGCTTTTTGCTTTTATTTGGTTGGGTGTGTTTGATCGCCTGCTTTGGCCATTGGTTGGCGTAGTAATCAGATTTATGGGGGTAGGGTATTAAAATGCGTAAGATAAAAGTTAATTTAGGGGTACGTTCATACAATATACTGATTGGCAGGGGTATTTTGGATAACCTTGGTTATCAATTGCAAAAACTAAGCCTTGGGACTGATGCTTATATAATTACTAACGCTTGGCTTAAGAATAGATACGGCTTAATTTTACGAAAGGCTTTATCTAAGGGTGGGTTTAATGCTCATTTTAAAATTGTTTTGGATAGTGAAAAAAGCAAATCATTAGAAACCGCGAGTTTAGTTATTAAAGACCTGGCCAGGTTTGATAATGAGAAAAAAGTTTTTATTATTGCTTTTGGCGGGGGAGTAATAGGAGACCTGTCAGGATTTGTTGCTTCAGTTTATAAGCGGGGTGTTAGTTATGTGCAGATTCCTACGACGTTACTTGCTCAGGTTGATTCTAGTATTGGAGGTAAAACCGCGGTAGACTTGGTTTTAGGCAAGAACTTAGTGGGCGCGTTTTATCAGCCAAAACTTGTTTTTACCGAGATTAATTTTCTAAAAAGTTTAAATAAAAAACAACTGATTTCAGGGTTAGCTGAGGTGATTAAGTATGCTATTATCAAAGATCGTAAACTGTTCAATTTCTTAGAAGATAAATATCAAGTTGTGCTTGAGGGCGACGAGAAAGCATTAGAAAGCATTGTTAGCGCCTGCAGCAGTATTAAGGCCGGAATTGTAAGTAAGGATGAATTGGAAGCATTAGGTTTAAGGACAATTTTAAACTTTGGCCATACTATTGGCCATGCTATTGAGGCTGCTTCTGGTTATAAAGGTTATAACCATGGCCAGGCAATTGCTTTGGGTATGGTTGTTGCCGCGGGAATAAGCAGAGAACTTGGGCTAATTGATTTATATATAGCCGGACGTATTATAAAGTTAATTAAGCTTTATGGTTTACCGGTTAAATTAAAAGGGGTAACAATAAACAAGATTATCGATGCGCATTATCATGACAAGAAGTTTGTAGGTAAGGAAAATAAGTTTATACTTATAACTGGAGTTGGCAGCCCTAAGATTGTGCGTAATGTAAAGTTAGATTTAATAAAAGAAGCAGTTAGAAAAGTAGCTTGAGGCTTATCTCTGGGTTGCAAGAGTAGTAAGCATACCCTCGCTATCTAATTCCACGGTATTTGCAGTGATTGTTTTTACTGTAGCCCCATCGACGGAATCATTTTCTCTTACGATTTTATTATTCACAAGCGCGTAGCTGTCATTATTGGAAAAAAATATTCCGCTTAGGACAAAATTTACCTGCGGGGTTTTATTTTCTTCCAGGGTCGGCCCTGGCGTTACAACTAAAATGGGAGGTATAGTTTTTATCTCTTTAGCAGATTGGCCGGTTAAATCTGGGTTTTTCTTTACAGTAACAGCAGTTTCTGCCTTGTGTCTGAGTAAAACGAATACAAAGTTGCTTAGGAACAGTCCCGCGATGAGTATTAGAATATAGATAGCGTAGGGTTTAGTCGCTGGTTTTGGCGTCTCGAGGATCGAATTTTTGTGTATTGATTGTTCGGTTTTTTTTAATGCTTCGTTAATTATACTCATACATTCTGCCCTACTGAGTAGCAATCCAGTTCTTCGATACATTTTTTAATAATATTAAAATCTATTTTTTGAGTTTGGCTGACAAATCCGGCTAAGAGTGCTCGGTCGCAGATCATGTTAATTAAACGCGGTGTTCCGCTTGAAAAACGGCTGATTATGCTAATAGCCTCGTCACTAAACTCGATCTTCACTCCACCGGCAATTTCTAAGCGATGGCAAATATATGATTTTATTTCATCATTGTCTAACGGGCCAATGTGGTATCTTACCATAATTCTTTGGCGCAGCTGCCTTAAGTCGTATAAATTAAGCCGGTTATTTAATTCTGGTTGGCCGACTAGAATAACTTGTAATAATTTATCTTTTTCTGTTTCTAAATTTGAAAGTAGGCGGATCTGCTCAAGCAGGCTAGGTTTTAAGTTTTGGGCCTCATCAATAATGAGTACTAAGTTATTTCCCGCGATAGACTCATGCAACAGAAAGTTATTTAATTCCCAGACCATGCTTAGCTTAGTTTTGTTTTTTGGAGTAATCCCGAAATCTTTGATAATTGATTCCAAGAGTTGAACTTCTGAAAAATTAGGATTAAGGATGAAGGCAGTTTTTACGTTTTTACTAACTTGATTCAAAAAAAAGCGGCAGATAGTTGTTTTGCCAGTACCGATCTCTCCGGTTAAAACAATAATTCCTTTTCTCTGTGAGACTCCGTAAAGAAGGTGGGAAAGAGCTTCTTTATGTTTTTTACTGGAAAAAAAGAAAGCCGGATCACTGGTAACATTGAAAGGCCTTTCTTTTAAACCATAATATTGGCAGTACATTTGTTCACCTCTTAATTATTATAACAAAAATGCCAGTTTTGTAAAGTATTGACATATTTGGAAATATGTGTTATATTTTTTCCCATAAGGGAGAGAAGCAGCCACGCAAAATTAAAGGCAAATATGGTCGATTTGGCAAGAAAAAAAGAAATGCGTTTTTCTCCACGGGTAGATTTTCATTCACTGTTTCGTTATCAACTCAGGGGTAAGCCGGATTTTGCTAATGCTATTAGTAGCGATATAAGTTGCGGTGGCTTAAGGTTTACTGTTGATAAATTTATCCCTACTTTTGTTCCAGTAATGCTTGAAATCAATGTCTTAAACCGTGTATTAAGGCCGATTGGCAGAGTAGCCTGGACAATGCCGTTAGCGCATTCTAATCGTAACCAGATGGGTATTGAGTTTGTAGAGTTTAATATGCTAGAGAAGAATTATCTTAAGAATTTTGTAAATATGCGCTTAAGTTGAAATTCAAAGGCAAAAGGAAAGGAAAAAAGTAAATGGTACCTGAAGCAGTTAAGAATGAAGAAGTAAAGGCAAAACCAGGCGTAGAAAAGCAGACCAACTGTTTGGCTTGCAATAAACTGATAAAGAAATTAAAAGTTTATTACCGTAATGGGAAATTCTATTGTAGCAAGAGATGTTGGCGGACATTTATGGATAAGGAAAAAGAGAAAAAATAATGAAAACGGGTAAAGAGCGTAGGCAACATCCTCGTCTAGATCATAAACTACCAGTTAACTTGGCGGTTAACGGATTTGGTTTTGCTACCTCAACGCATAATATTAGTTGTGTTGGAGCTTATTGTCATTTGGATAAGTATATGCCACCGTTTACGAAGATTTCTGTAAAGCTAAGTCTGCCTAATAGGCCAAAGGACCATGCCTGCCTGCCGACAAGGCAGGGTTTGGTTTCCAAAAGCACTATTGTTGAATGTAAGGGCGTGGTGGTTAGAAGTGAAGATGAGGTTAATGGCGGTTTTAGTATTGCCATATTCTTTAATGAAATGCGTAACGACCAGCGTAAAAAAATCGCTCAGTATATAAGCCAATTCTTGCCTTAGAAGTGGACTCCTAATCAGTTGGGAAAAATCAGAAAACATAATTCAGTAAAACTAATTCTTGGCTTCATCTATCGCGATGAAGCCGTTTTTATTCAAGCCAGAAATAAGCTGAAAGTAAGATTCGGCAAAATTGATTTCCAGTCATGTATGCTTGATTTCAATTATACGAATTATTATAAGTTAGAGATGGGGGATGGTTTAAAAAGAAGGTTTGTCAGTTTTAGCAAATTAATTCCCGCCAGCGGCCTTTACCGGATTAAACTCTATACTAATAGGTTAGAATCTAAATTTTTAAATGCTTCAAACAGATTAATTAATATTGATCCTGGTTATATAGACAAGGCTAAGCTTGTGTTGGCGTCAACTAAAGATTACGCGCACAGGATCTATTTACATAAAGGAATTTTTGCCGAAGTTACCCTTTCTTATCACGGCAATTCATTTTTTCCTAATGAGTGGAGTTATCCGGATTACCGTAGTAAAGAATATATTGATATTTTTAATCAGATTCGGGCACTATTATGACAGATTATCCAGCGTATCTTAAAGCAGCTAAAAGCGGAAAATTAAAAAAAGTTGCCAGTGCGCTTTTTGATTCTTTAAAATCTTGCGCTATCTGTCCGCGATTATGTTTAGTTAACCGCTTAGAGAATAAAGCTGGTTTCTGCAAAACTAAGAAGTTAGCTAAAGTTTACAGTTTTATGGCGCATCACGGCGAGGAACCGCCTGTTTCAGGGAAAAAAGGATCTGGAACGATATTTTTTAGCCATTGTAATATGAACTGTGTTTATTGTCAGAATTATGAGTTTAGCCAGCTAGGCAAAGGAAGTGAGTACACAATTAATCAGCTTGCAGAGGTTATGCTAAATTTGCAGAGTTTAGGTTGCCATAATATTAACTTAGTTACTCCTACGCATGTTTTGCCGCAGATTCTTTCAAGTTTGGAGTTAGCTGTTGCTGGAGGGTTGAAAATACCTCTAGTTTATAATACTAGCGGTTATGAGTTAGTCGAAACTATTAAATTACTCGATGGTATAGTCGATATATATCTTGTCGATATGCGTTACGCGGATAGCGCAATTTCGCAAAAATTATCTTCGGCTATTAATTATCCGCAATGTAATCAGTCAGCAATTAAAGAGATGTATCGCCAAGTTGGAAACGCGGAGTTTTTGACGTCAGGGTTAATGAAAAGAGGGTTAATTATAAGGCACTTAGTACTTCCGAATTGCTGTTCGGGTACAGATAAAATAATGCAGTTTATTGCTCAGGAAATTTCTGAAGATGTTTATATTAGCTTAATGAGCCAATATCTGCCGTATCACTTGGCCTCAGGTTACCCCGAGATTAACCGCCGTTTAAAAGCTGAAGAATACGCAGAAGCTAAAAAAATTTTAGAAAAGTATAATTTAACCAATGGCTGGATTCAGGAGTCATATGGGCAAGAGCGTTTTGCCGGAGTAAATATTAAACCTAACTAAATATGCCTAAAGAGCCACTGTTTAAAAAGATTATAAATTTTATTTTTGCTAAACTTTTTTATATTAACGATTCCGCGCAAAATATCGCCTTAGGTGTAGGTTTAGGAGTATTCTCTGGGCTTATGCCAGGGACTGGCCCGGCTGCGGCGTTATTTTTAGCTTTTATTTTTCGGGCTAATAGGGCAGCTGCACTTTTAGGCAGCCTGCTTACTAATACTTGGTTAAGCTTGGTAACTTTTATCCTAGCAATAAAATTAGGTTCTGTTATACTGAGAATGCATTGGCAGCAAGTTTACCAAAAAGCGCAGAGTTTAATTCATGATTTTCACTGGGTTAAATTCTTTAAACTTTCATTTTTAGAAGTGCTCATGCCAATTATTACTGGATATATAATCATCGGTTTGTTTTTAGGAATAATTAGCTACTTTTTAACCCTTCTAATAATCAGGAGAAATAATCATGGAAGTAAAACAACTCACTAAAAATATTAAAAATGATTTTAATCGGGCAGTAAGCCTTGTCGGCGTTATCCCTTTACTTGTATTTATTTACCTAGTAGTGGGTAAGCTTGCTAGTTTTAATGCCTTAGTCGGTGAAGTCGGATATATTGTAATGGCGACGATTGGCGTTTTTATTATGGGGATCGTAGTCGGCAGGAGAATGCTTATGTCGGTAACCTTTAAATTAATTGATGACAACCAGAAGATCCTTTCTATGCAACAGGAGTTGATTGAAAAAAACCGCCTGGCGGCAATTACTGAGACTGTGCTTGCTTTAGGGGATCAAGTGAACAACCCGCTTTTGGCGATTTCCGGAAACCTTGAGTTACTAGAGCTTGAGCTTAAAAATGTGGAACTAAGCGAGAAGACTCGCAATAGGATTAAAACCATGCTTAATAATTTTTATAAGATTCGTGAAGTTACGGATAAGATGTCAAAACTAACCAAGGCGGAACTAATTACAATTCACGGCGATACTCGTATGATTGATTTAAGTAAATCCGTGTAATTTTCTAAAACAAATATTCTGTATTGACATTTATTACATATAATATTACAATAATATTTAATATTAATTTGGGGGTTAATAAAAACTATGTATCTTAGGGTGAAGAAGGCAGTTCTTGCTATTTTTATTGTATCTTCAATTATCTCTCCTGTTTTTGCAAAAGAAGCGCAAAATCCCAATTCCGAAGAAGTAAAATACAGCCCAAAAAATCTTCAAGATAAAGACGCAATGCAAGCTGAAATGGATTTTTATTCCGGCAATGACCGCCAGGCGGAGCTTATCTTTGCAGGCCTCATCGGTAAAAAAGACCATGATATTGCGTTGTGGAATAATCAATTGGGGTCTGTATACTTAACACAAGGCAGGTTTAAAGAAGCCAAAGATGCATTCATGGAGTCATATGTTTTGATGAATGATATTACTGCTTTTAAAGACTTGGAATTACGCTCGGTAGGTTTAGCTAGCTCTGAGATGACTAAGGGATATAAAGGGGACCCCTATGAGAAGGTGTTTAACTCTTTTTATGTTGGGATGCTTCTTTATGCCGATAACGATTTTGAAAACGCGTTGGCGGCTTTTAAAAATGGCATTTTATGTGATTCCGATGTTACAGGCAAGCTTTATAAAAGCGATGTGGCATTAATGTATTTAATGGCTACCCGTCTTGAGTTATTGCAAAAAAACCAGTCTATGGCTGATGATTTTTTTAAACAGGCGACTGAAGCCTTTTATCTTTCCCACCCGGATAATCGCCTACTAGTTTCCCAAAAACAGAGTTTATTAGATGATTTAGATAAAAAGCAAAAAGAGCTACTAGAAAAGGAAGCTAAAGCAAATATTAAGCTAGAGAAAGTAATTAACGCCCTAAAATCTGAGATTGGCAAACTTGAGACGGATATTAAATTGGTTGGGGATAATATCGAAGATAATAATCGTAAGATTTCTATTGATAGCTTAAAAGACTTCATTGACCCTAATGATAATACCTTAATCTGCATTGAGACCGGCAGAGGCCCCCTTAAATATCAAACAGGTACCTATGGAGAAAAAGCAGTTTTTACGCTAAAAGCGTATCCAGCTGTGGGTTTTACTATTGTAATCGATAATTTTACGCAAATTAAAGCCGGAAGTTTTCTTAAGAATAACGATCTTTTTTATCAAGCTTCTACCCGTGGCGGAAGAGTTATGGATAGTATGTTAAAAGGAAAAGCGGAATTCAAACAAACTACTCAGGATGTTTCGAATGTGCTTTCTACAATGTCTCAGGTGTATAATCCTTATGGGGTGTTTACTATTCTTAGCTTTGCTAGCGGAGCAGTGAGTAATGCTACTAATCCTTATGCTGACGCCCGGCATTGGAGCTTGTTGCCTGCGGAGTTACAGATAATCTCATTGCGTTTAAATCCTGGAAAGCATCAGCTGCAAATTAACGCCTATGATGCTGCCGGCAAAGTAATTGAAAGCTCCAAAATAAATGTTGAAATCAATAATAGTCCTAATAATGTTATTTTTAAACGTTTTCGCGGGGTGGAATCTTAAAATGAAAAAAATACTTTTTATGATAGTTTTGGTTTTATCAGTTTCTGGCTGTGTTAGCGTAAGTCCCTATGTTTTAAGTAAGAGTCAAACTTCCCTGGATTTAACTAATAATCGCGGGGTGGCTCTATTTACGATGAAAGTTGATAATTCCGGAGGTACTCGCTTTTCTTTAATGAATTTTATGGCGCGCGAAGTCAATCAGTATAAACCTTATAACACTTTGACCGCATTCTCTCTGCCGTTTTTGGCGGAAAACTATTCCGCCACGGATAATTTATATTTTTGTTCAGCAGTTTTAGGCAGCGGAATCTACCGCTTAGATTCATTTAATGGAATGGTCAATGTATTTTTCGGTATGCCGCATACGCTTAAAATCGATAAGATTTTTGATATTTATCCGAATAAGATAAATTACCTTGGCCGTTTAAATTTCGGCAACCTTAATACTCAGTTAGGTTTTACATCTTTAGTCAAAATTGAAGATGCCGCTGAACAGGATATATTAAGATTTAAAGAAATCTTTCCAGTTTTAAAAGATAAACAAATTAGTAAAGATTCATTTTATTAAAAAGGAGTGGTAATGAAAAATCTTATATTTATTTTTTTATTTGTTTTGAGTTTAGCTGGCTGCGCTACAGTAGAGACCTCTTATACTAGGGCTGTGCCTTTAGATGAAGACGACGGATTAGGTGGAACAGGGATAGAAGCCACGGATATTCGTACTGTTTCCAGGAAAATGGCAGAATCAATTTTGAATGTTCCGCAAATAATGAACGCCCAGGGATCACCAATGATCGCGCTGCTTCCGGTAAAAAATTCAACGCGTTTTATAATTAATAAAGACATCTTTACTAAAAAAATTCGCATTCAGCTTAATCAGAACGCTCAGGGTAAAATGACATTTCTTGCCCGCGACCGTATTGATGATATCTTAAAAGAAAGGCAATCTAAGCGTGATGGTTTAGTCGGTTCAAGCAAGAGCGTGGATTTAAAGGGAGTGGATTTTTATTTAACCGGCGAGTTGATGGGGTTAAGCAAAGCCAACCAGGGGGACCGATCGGATTATATTTCCATGTCATTTCAGCTTATTGACACCGAGACATCAGAAATTATTTGGGAAAATGAATACGAGGTTAAGCGCGTAGGTACATCCGGGGTTGTTTATCAGTAATCCTTAAAAAACCAGGAGATAATTACTATGTGTAAAAAAATTTTACTTTTATTTTTAGCAATTGTGCTTGTTGGCTGCATAGGGGTTCCAGCTAAAGGAATTAAACCGGTAAAAGAATCTCAACTTTATGAGGAAACTGAAACCTTTGTCTATTTAAGTAAAGGAATGAATAAGCGGCTTCTCTTGGCGGATCAGCTAGTATCAGCAACCGAGGATGGGCGGCTGGTGGTAAAAGCTAAATTATTTAACAAGTTATCTGAAAATTTACGCGTGCAGTTTCAAACTATATTTAAAGATAAAGACGGCTACCCTACTGGCGATGAGACAAACTGGGAGCTGGTAGTTATTCCGCACAATGCTTATTATTATTATGAAGTTAAGGCAATGAATACCAAGGCAGCCAAGTTTGTTACACGTTGCCGCTATGCTGAATAGACACCCCGCGCTAATTGGAATTGCGCGGGTGTTGTCTAGGTAGACAAAGAGAGGTGGTTATGATTATGAAAACTTTTGTCTTTTTGTTAAGTTTTAGTTTTTTAGCCTTAAATAGTTTTGATGCCTTCGCGCAAGATCAAGCGAAGAAAATTTATACCTACGATCAAGGCAGTATTAGTGGCAATGTGATTAAAAAAGATTTAAAAATTAAAGCCTCGGTTTTTGTCTCCGAAAATAATTTAAAATTTAAAGATAGTTTGTTTAATCCACCGCAAGATGAACTTCTAGAATCAAAAACAATTTCGATTGATAAAGCTGATATTAAGATCGATAACAGCAAGGGCCCGCAAAAAAAAGCAGATGCGCAGTTAATTACTGGGCTCTTAAGTGATGCTTTACGTGAAAGCGGAAAATTTGCTATTGTTGAGCGCCAGGATGTTAACGCTATCCTTAGAGAGGCAGAGTTTAGCAATTCTAAATGGGTTAATCCAGAGCAGGCAAGTAAAATTGGGGTGATTTCTGGAGTTAAGCATATTGTGATTGCAAATTTACTTAAAAGTGAGGCTGGGGAAAGAGTGGGGGCGAATAATTATGTTTTAGCTTTACGGCTGACCGAGGTAGAAACTGGTAATATATCTGCTACTGGTTTTGGCGAGGGAGCGACGATAAAAGATGCGGTTGCAAGCGCGATAAAGAATTTTTCATCTAAAATTGACAGTCAGCCTTGGAGCACTCGGATTATTAAAATTGAAGGTGATTTTGTTTATCTGGGCGCCGGAAGCGAAGAAGGCCTAAAGAAGAAAGATGTATTGGAAGTTTATAAAATCAATAATAAAATTATCGATCCCATAACTAATGAGATTTTAGGTATGGATAAGTCAAAAGTAGGCAAGCTTGAAATTGTGGAAATTTTAGGTTCAGATTTGTCAAAGGCCAAAATTTTGGATTCTATCTCACCGCTTAATCTAGACTTTATCGTGCAGGCAAATCCAACATCGGGTGTTGGAACTGATGAGATCACAAAATGGAAAAAGATTTATGGGGATGCTTCTTTAGATAAGCCTAAGGGTGAAGTATCTGAAAGCTCTATTCCTGTTTCTAGTAGCTCTGCGACAAATATGAGCATGTCAATTGAAGGATTAGTGCAGATTGCTAATCCGGCTGTTGTTATGATTACTACTGTCACTAGTAGCGGTGGTGGCTTGGGTAGTGGTTTTTTAATTAGTTCTGACGGGATAATTGTTACCAATTTCCATGTGATCAAAGATACACAAGGGTTAGGTGTAAAATTTGCGCAAGATAAAGAATTAATTACTAATCTCAGTGTTATAAAAACTGATGCTGTGCGTGATATAGCTTTGCTTAAAATTGCTACTCCGATTAATGTTGCTCCTTTAGCGATGGGTGATTCAGACCAGATAACTGTAGGGGAGCGCGTAGTAGCTATTGGTAATCCCAAAGGGCTGTCCAACACAGTTTCTGATGGGTTAGTCAGCGCGGTGCGTGATACAGATGGTATGAAACAAATTCAGATTAGCGTTCCTATTTCACCCGGATCAAGCGGAGGAGCATTAATCAATATGCGCGGTGAAGTTATTGGGATTACTACATCTGGTTATGACCAGGCGCAGAATCTGAATTTTGCTATTCCTATAAATTACGTTAAAGAATACCTGCAACAGTAAATCTTTTTTGCCCCATCCGCCCTTAGTTTTGGGAGAGAGGTTTTAATGAAAAAGTTAGTTTTACTGCGTCACGGAGAAAGCACCTGGAATAAAGAAAACCGCTTTACTGGCTGGACAGATGTTGATCTTTCTGAAAAAGGAGTTGTTGAGGCTAAAAAGGCTGGAGAGGTACTTAAGCAAGAGGGTTTTGTTTTTGACCTGGCTTATACATCTGTTTTAAAAAGGGCGATCCGTACTCTTTGGTTAACTTTAGATGGAATGGATCTAATGTGGATACCGGTTTATAATTCCTGGAGGCTTAATGAGAGGCATTACGGCGCTTTGCAGGGGTTAAATAAATCTGAGACTGCGGCAAAATATGGCGAGGAACAGGTGCTTATTTGGAGAAGAAGTTATGATATCCCTCCTATGGCTCTAGATAAAAATGATCCGCGTTATCCGGGCAATGATGCACGTTACAAGGATCTCGCTTTAAAAGATTTACCTTTCACAGAGTGTTTAAAAGATACAGTGGTGAGGTTCTTGCCTTACTGGCATGAAACTATTGCTCCGGTTGTTAAAAGCGGTAAACGCGTGATTATTGCTGCGCACGGAAACTCTTTGCGGGCTTTAGTTAAATATTTGGATAATATTTCGGATGAAAAGATTGTGAGTTTGAATATTCCCACAGGCATGCCTTTAGTCTATGAATTAGATGATAATTTAAAGCCAATAAAAAGCTATTACTTAGGTGACCCGGAAGCCGTAAAAAAAGCAATGGAAGCGGTAGCTAATCAGGGAAAATTAAAGTAGAGAGGATTTAAGGGATGAATAAGTCAATTAAAGGCACAAAAACAGAGCAGAATTTATTAAAGGCATTTGCCGGTGAGTCGCAGGCGCGTAATCGCTATACTTATTTTGCCTCGGCTGCAAAAAAAGCTGGCTTTGAGCAGATTGCTAATATTTTTACTGAAACCGCGGAGAATGAAAAGGAGCACGCTAAGGTATTTTTTAAATACTTAGAGGGTGGGGATGTAGAAATTACTACTACTTATCCTGCCGGGGTAATTAGTGACACATTGGCTAATTTAAAAGAGGCTGCTGCTGGAGAAAATATGGAGTGGACTACGCTTTATGCGGATTTTGCCAAGGTTGCCAAAGACGAAGGATTTCCTGATGTAGTGCGTTCTTTTGAGCAGGTGTCCAAGGTTGAGAAGTTTCACGAATTCCGTTATCGCAAATTAATTAATAACCTGGTTAACGCAGAGGTATTTAAGAAGAAGGCAAGTATAAAATGGCACTGTACTAATTGCGGTTATGTTTTTGAAGGCCTTGAAGCACCTAAGGAGTGCCCTGCTTGTAAGCATCCACAGGCTTATTTTGAGGTTTTGGCTGAGAATTATTGATTATAGAAATATACTATATAACTAAGGAGGGAGCATAGATGAGAAAAATGTTTTTGGTGTTTGGTATCATTGTTTTTTGTTTCTTCTTAACTGGCGTTTACGCGGTATTTGCCCAAGAGGAAACTGTTTCTAATGCTCAACAGAGTGAAACCGTTTCTAATGTTGAACAGGGAGAAACCGGCTCTGATACTAATTGGAAGCAAGAATTGGGTTCTGGTAAGCAACAGATTCAAGAACAAAAGCAGGGGAATTTGCAAAATGCTCAGGCAGCAAGAGCAGAAGAAGAGCAATTAAGACAGCAAATAAAAGCTGCGATGAGTGCAGGTGATATGAAAGTAGCTGGGCGGCTTAGAGAACAGCTTAACTCTATTCATCAGGAGAATTTGCAAGAAAAGGCGCAGGATATGCAGAATATGCAGGCTACTAAGCAGGAATTACAAAGTAATGTTCAAGAAGCCCGACAAGCAGACAACTTGCCTTCCGGGCCACAAGGTGAAACAGGGACAAATATGGGTAATCCTCCAGGACCAATGGGTGGACCAGGTGCAGGCCCAGATAGAAAGCCAGGATTTGACAAAGACAACAATCCTCCCGGCGCTAAAGGTGGACCAGGAACTAATTGGGAAAATAAGCCAGGACCACAAGGTGGACCAGGCGCAGGCGCTGACAGAAAGCCAGGAATGGGTAATCCTCCAGGACCTAAAGGTGGACCAGGTGCAGGC
>JBAXLM010000012.1:0-31052 GCA_037134795.1 Candidatus Omnitrophota bacterium
TTTCCGAAAAACCTGATGAGGTAGAACATTATTACGCAGGCACCGGCGCCAAAAAATATATTATAAAATGATAAGAGAAAATCAATGAGTTGGTTTTCCGGTAGGCTTGTAAAAGCGGCAACGTTTTTCGCGAGCAAAACATAAGGAGTAAAAATAAAGGCCAACCCTAAGCCGTATTTAGAATAATATTTTCCGTCCAGTTTTGATTTATAGCAGTATCCGGCGCGGCAGCCTTCTGCTGATAAGGAATGATTTGTAACAATTGCTTTTGCGGTTTGTATGGAAAAATAAGTATCGGATATTTCAATATTTCCGTTTGCTGAAAGAAAATATATCAGGCTGATCAGACAGAATATTAACAAGCCTATTTTTATTTTTTTATGCATAATTTTTAAATCTTGGCAATAGATTAGTTAAATAATCACAATATTATAACATATTATAATAAGTAGTTTAGGCATATTTAAAAATAGGGACAGCGACTATTTTTCTAGAAGTTAAAATTATTAGAAAAATAGTCGCTGTCCCTATTTTATTCTTACCGCAAGATAAAGCTTATATCTTTCTTACGTTAGTTGCCTGGTCACCTTTGGGCCCTTGTGTAACCTCGAATTCAATTTCATCGCCTTCTGCTAAAGATTTATATCCATCTCCAGTGATAGCGCTAAAATGTACGAAGACATCTTTGCCATCTTCAGAAGTAACAAAACCGTAACCCTTTTGATTACTAAACCACTTTATTTTGCCTTTTGCCATTTTCTACTTCTCACCTCCCCCATAAGTAAAAAAAATACCGCAAAGCATATTTATTGATTGTTCCTGCTTTGCGGTTTGTACATGTTACTAACCAATTTCCTTGTTTCTCCTCGTAATCTAACCTATGACTAAATATATCATGAATTAACGGTTTGTCAACTATTTTTTGAATAAACCAAGCAGTAATTGACTATTAACCAGGAGTTGGTATAATGTTTGAAAATTGCCGATGTAGCTCAGTTGGTAGAGCAGGACTTTCGTAAAGTCAAGGTCGGTGGTTCGATTCCACTCATCGGCTTAATTAGTTTTCTAATCGATGGCTAGATTCCGTGAAGTTTTAAAAAATCGTAACTTCTTTCTTTTGTGGGTGGGGCAGATTATCTCTCAGTTGGGTGATAGGCTGGGCCAAATGGCTTTGATTGCCTTTGTCTACATGCGTGCACCGGGCTCTACTTTGCAGATTGCCAAAATCCTTTCTTTTACTATTATACCTGTGTTTTTAATCGGCCCGTTAGCTGGGGTTTATGTGGACCGCTGGGACAGGCGAAGAACGATGTTTACCTGCGATTTCCTGCGCAGTTTATTAGTTTTGACTATTCCCTTATTTTTGCTCTATACGAAAAGCTTAGGCCCGGTTTATCTGATTATTTTCATAGTTTTTTCCATTGGTAGATTTTTTGTTCCGGCGAAACTCTCGATTATTCCGGATTTAGTGGATAAAAAAGACCTGCTTATTGCTAATTCTCTGGTTAATACAACTGGAATGATTGCGGCAGTTCTGGGATTTGGAGCAAGCGGGGTGCTTGTAGAGTGGTTAGGGGCTAAAAAGGGCTTTTATCTTAATTCTTTAACTTTTTTAGTTTCCGGAATGTTTATTTTCTTGATCTCCAGGAAGTTTGCGGTAGCGATGGATTTTAAGAAGATAGGCCAGGAGATTATGGAGGTAATCAGTAAATCGGTATTTCAGGAGATCAGGGAGGGGATGTCTTATTTTATCCGTAAAAAAGAGATCCGCTTTACTGCCGGGATTATTTTCGCGCTTTGGTCGGCATTAGGCGCGGTTTATGTGGTGGTTATTGTTTTTGTGCAAAATACCTTGCATTCAACAACTAAAGACCTGGGGTTTTTAGTGATGTTTTTGGGTATTGGTTTGTTTTTGGGTTCTTTGGTTTATGGCAGGTTTGGCCAGCGTATCGCACATTATAAAGTAATTTTTATTTCGCTGGTCTTAAGCGGAATAATGCTTGCCATTTTTGCTTTGGGAATATACAATTATCCCAATTTTGCCATGGCTGCGCTATTGGCTTTATGTTTGGGCTTAATTATTGCCCCGATTATGATCGCTTCTAATACTATTATTCATAATGTCAGTGATAATGATATGTTGGGTAAAATCTTCAGCTCCTTTGAGATAGTAATGCATTTGGGTTTTATTTTATTCATGTTTATTAGCAGTATGCTTGCTGAGAGGTTTTCGCATTTATTGATTTTGGTTATTGTGGGTTGTCTATTAAGCTTATTGGGTACGGTAAATTTGGTCTTTAACCGAAAGATAAAATGGTTAAATTAGCGGAAAATAAACATTATTCAGAAAATAAGGCGATTGAAAAATTGCCAGTTTCTTCCAAGGTTTACCTTCCTTTAATCCAGCATTTAGGCAAAGTTTGTAACCCGGAAGTAAAAATCGGCGATGTAGTTACTTTGGGCCAGAAGATTGCTAGTATAGAGGCGCATGTTTATGCGCCTATTCATGCTTCGATATCTGGTAAAGTAACCGCAATCGGCGATTGGCCGCATCCTGTTTTAGGCAGGGCTAAAGCGATTGTAATAGAAGGAGATAATCGAGATGAAATTTCAGTCTTTGCTTTAAAGAATCAACAGGAAATAGATAAACTGGCGGCTGATGATATTAGGAAAATAGTTTTAGATGCCGGCATAGTCGGTATGGGAGGGGCAAGTTTCCCTACGCATATAAAACTCAACCCACCAAAAGCCGTGGATACTTTGATTATTAATGGCGCGGAGTGCGAGCCTTATTTAACCGCAGATGCCCGCTTGATGATTGAGAAAACAGCAGAGATATTCCAGGGGATTATGCTTGTTTCCAAGTGTTTAGGGGTAAAAGCAATTTATATTGGTATTGAAGATAATAAGCCTGAGGCAATAAAAGCTTTTTCTAAATTTCCCCAGGTTAAAATTAAAATCCTAAAATCAGATTACCCGCAAGGCGGAGAAAAACAGTTAATTCAGAATATTTTAGGGTCTCAAATTCCTCGCGGTAAGCTGCCTTTTGATTTAGGAGTGGTGGTGCATAATGTAGCTACGGTTTACGCTATTTATGAAGCAGTATATAAAAGTAAGCCATTAATTGAACGATTAGTTACGGTTACAGGAAGTTGTGTTAAAAATCCTAGAAATTTATTAGTGCGAATAGGTACCCCCATAAAAGATTTGCTAGAATTTTGCGGGCCACTTAAAGAAGAGCCGGCGAAAATCATTATCGGGGGCCCAATGATGGGCATTGCCCAGTATACGGATGAAGTTCCGATAATAAAATCTAGCGGTGGTTTATTACTGATGAATAAAGAAGAAGCTAAAATGCTGGAGGAAGACCCTTGTATACGTTGTGCAGCTTGCGTGCGTGGGTGTCCTGTGGGGCTTATGCCTTGCCAGATTAACTTAGCTTCAGAAAGATCTCTTTGGAGCTTAACGAGAGAGTATGGGGCTAGTGATTGTATAGAATGCGGTATATGTAATTACGTTTGTCCTTCTAATCGCAGGTTATTACAGACGATTAAAAGAGCAAAATTGGAGTCGGCGAAATGAAAGAGATGGCCCGTTACGGTTTTATCTTAGGATTGATTTGTGTGCTTGCTGCAGGTTTGTTAGCTGGAGCTAATGCGCTTACCCGCGCTAAGATTGCTCAACAGGCGCAAACTGAAGAGCAGTCAGCGCTTAAAGAAGTTATGCCGCAGGCAGAAAAATTTATTCCAATAGGGCAAGCTCCGGAAGTATTATATTATAAGGCAGTTGATAGTCGTGAACAGTTGATTGGTGTTGTATTTAAGGCCAGCGAAAAGGGCTATTCTAGCGTAATCCAAACCTTAGTCGGAATGAATTTGCAAGGAACGATTAGCGCAATAAAGGTTATTTCACAAAATGAAACTCCAGGTTTAGGAATGCGCATAACTGAAACTAAGTTTACTGACCAGTTTAAAAATCAAGATAGCTTAAGTTTGTCCGGTGTCCAGGCGATTACCGGCGCGACTATCTCAAGCCGGGCAGTAATGAACTCGGTAATAAAGAAGGCACAAGTTATAAAGGAATTGATTAAGAATGACCCATTCGACTCCGCTCAGGGTTATGCTGAGCGAACCGAAGGAGAGTTGAAGCATGAAAAATAATTTGATAGTTTCGGGCTCACCACATATACATAAAAAAGAATCTGTCTCACGAATTATGTGGACGGTAGTATTAAGCCTTATCCCGGCTGCAGTTGCCGGAGTAATTATATTTGGCTGGGATGCTCTATGGGTTACTTTGGTTGCGATAGTTGCAGCCGTATTAACTGAATGGGTCTGTGGATTATTAACTAAAAAGAAGGTTACAATATCAGACGGTTCAGCGGTGATTACAGGAGTATTATTAGCCTATAATTTGCCGTCTAATGTACCTTTATGGTTACCTATAATCGGCGCAGTATTTTCAATCGCCATTGGTAAACAGGTTTTTGGCGGATTAGGCCAGAATATCTTTAACCCGGCATTGGTGGGTAGGGTATTTCTTATGGCTTCTTGGCCAAAATATATGACTACTTTTGTTAAGCCTTTTAGTTACGATGCAGTTACTTCCGCGACTCCTTTAGCCATACTTAAAGAGGGGAAGATTTTAGAACATATTTCATACTGGGATTTATTTTTAGGTAAACATGGCGGATGTATTGGCGAAGTGTGTATCCTGGCGTTGTTAATTGGGGCAGCCATACTTTTAATTAAAGGCTATATCTCTTGGCATATACCGGCATCCTTTATTCTTACTACTGCCGGATTTACTTATATTTTCGCAGGGACGCAACTTTTTCATGGGGATTGGTTATTTCACATATTAAGTGGTGGATTAATTCTGGGGGCATTTTTTATGGCTACGGATTATGTGGCTACCCCGTTAACTGCTAAGGGCCAGCTAATTTTTGGCGTTGGATGCGGCCTGTTTACTGCGATTATAAGGCTTTGGGGAGGTTATCCTGAAGGCGTATCATACGCCATATTAATGATGAACGCAGCAACTCCATTTATTGACCGGTATACTAAGAGTAAAATTTACGGAACAAGATGAAGAATTTAATTAAAGAATTTACTAAAGGTATAATTAAGGAAAATCCGACTTTTGTTTTGGTTTTGGGATTGTGCCCGACGCTAGCTGTTTCTGTGTCAGTAGCTAATGGCATTGGCATGGGGATTGCCGCGACATTTGTGCTTTTAGGATCAAGCGCAATTATTTCATTAGTTAGAGAGTTTATCCCGGATAAGATCCGTATACCTTGTTATATTGTAATCATTGCTACCTTTGTTACTATTACTGAGTTATGCATGAAGGCTTATAGCCCGGTATTAGACCGCGCTTTAGGCATTTATGTTCCGCTGATTGTTGTTAATTGCATAGTTTTAGGCCGCGCAGAGGCATTTGCCTGTAAAAACAATTTAGCCCGTTCATTTTTCGACGGATTAGGCATGGGCGCGGGTTTTACCCTCGCGCTTATTCTTATTTCAGGGATCAGGGAATTTTTAGGCTCAGGCCAGATATTAGGCCATACACTGATTAAGGGATTTGAGCCGATATTTGTTTTCGGTATGCCTTCAGGTGCTTTATTAGTCATTGGTTTGTTACTAGGGTTCTTTAACTTTTTAAAAAATAGGAAAGCATGAATATTAATGAGTTTTTAACAATATTTATATCCGCGGTTTTTGTTTATAACGTTATTCTCTCGCGTTTCTTAGGGCTCTGTTCATTTATCGCTATTTCTAAAGAGACTAAACCGGCATTAGCGATGAGCTCCGCGGTAATGTTTGTTATTGTTATGTCCAGCGCGCTCACTTGGTTTGTTTACCGTTTCTTACTTATGCCATTTAACCTTACCTATTTGCGTACAATTTCTTTTATTTTAGTTATTGCTACTTTTGTACAGTTTGTTGAAATGGTAATAAGAAAAGTAAGTCCGCAATTGTATCGGGCTTTTGGGATTTATTTACCCTTGATTACTGTTAATTGCGCGGTATTAGGCGTGGCAGTATTAAATATTGATATGTTTTTTCTTAACGGAAAGGCAGTAGCGGGGAGTTTTTATTATTCTGTTTTTCAAGGTGTATGTGTTGGCTTAGGCTATACCTTGGCCATGCTTTTAATGTCTGGGATAAGGGAAAGGCTTGAGCTTTGCAATATTCCCAAGGCGTTAAAGGATTTTCCTTTGGCATTTATTATTGCTTCAATATTGAGTTTAAGTTTTATGGGTTTTAGCGGGTTTAAATTCTAAATGGAAATTTTAATTGCGATACTAATTTTAGGTTTTCTTGGGTCTTTGTTCGGCGTAGGTTTAGCTATTGCTTCCAAGAGATTTGCCGTCGAAGTTAACCCAAAATTAGAGGAAGTGCAGCATTTACTTCCCGGGTCTAACTGCGGGGTTTGCGGAAATCCCGGATGCTTTGCTTTTGCCGAGAGTTTAGTTAATGGTAAAAGTACCGTAGAAGGTTGTCGCGTATGTAATAATGAATCTAAAGAGAAGATTTCTAGGGTTTTGGGCCTTGTGCTTGATAAACAAAATAAAAAAATAGCTACTTTACATTGCAATGGTGGGCTAAAGGTAAAAGACAGATATTTATATGATGGCGTTAATGATTGCGTTGCTGCTAACTTAGTTTTGGGTGGACAAAAATCATGCGTATTTGCTTGTTTAGGTTTTAATACTTGCGTAAAGGTTTGTCCGTTTAATGCAATCAGTATCTCTTGCGAATCTCTTCCAGTAGTTGATAAAGCTAAATGCCGTGCATGCAATAAATGCGTATTGATTTGTCCAAAGAAATTATTTTCGTTAATATCGGTAGCCAGCAATGTCTATGTCGCTTGCAGTTCGCATGATTTAGGGTTAAATGTAAAATCTGTTTGTGCTGTAGGTTGCATTGCCTGTAAATTATGCGAGAAGGCTTGTAAATTTGATGCTATTCATGTTATGGATAATCTGGCAGTTATTAATTATAATAAATGCACTTCTTGCGGAGAGTGTGTAAAGGTTTGTCCCGCTAAAACTATCAGGGTGAGAGATTGAACCTAGCTATATTTGCTTCAGGTAATGGAAGTAATTTTGCTGCGCTTGTTAAGGCAGTAAAAGAGAAGAAGATCAAAGCTAAACTTGTAGTGTTGGTTTGCGATAAACCAGAAGCTTTTGTGGTTAAGCGCGCGCAAAAAGCTAAAATTACCGTAATTTTAGCTAAACGTGAAGATTTCGTTAGCCGCGCTGATTTTGAAGCAGCGATAATTCAGAGGTTAGGGAACTATAAAATAGATTTAATTGCGCTGGCTGGGTTTATGCGCATGCTTAGTCCTGGCTTTGTAAAGCTTTACCATAATCGTATTATAAATATCCATCCTTCATTGCTTCCCGCATTCAAGGGCGCGCATGCCATTAGAGATGCAATCGAAGCTAGGGTGAGTTTTACTGGAGTTACTGTGCATTTTGTTGATAAGCAGATGGACCATGGCCCGGTTATCCTGCAAAAACAAATTAAGATTAAGCGTACAGATACTTTAAATTCTCTTGAAAAGAGAATTCATGCCCTAGAGCATGAGCTTTATCCTCAGGCAATTAATAAGATTTTTTAATCTTTAGAGCTGCCTAAAACTGCTGCACGATTGAGGGTGATTTTTCTTGCATTAAGCAAGTCGACCATTTCTAGGAGAGAAAAATTCCGAAAATTGTAAGCATTCACAGTATAGGTAACTATCTTTAAGATTTCTTTATTAATATCCGCGTTTTTTTCCACTTCTGGTTTCTGGAATTTAATCCTTATACGATTTTGAATTTGGCTGGTTACAAAGTCCTCTAAAGTTATATTTTGGTAATCAAGGTGCGAGCCTTCGGTGTCTCCGATAATTAATGTAGAAATTGACGTATTTTGTACAATGCGGTGCTGGTATTCAGTTTGCGAAATAAAGCCGTAAGATAATTTTTTCAAATCCGATAAATGGAAGATTTGTTTTATTTCAAATCCGTTTCTAATATCCGCGGTAACAATACAAAAAAATAGGGGGTTGTTTATTTTGGAGCTGTCTGTACTGAATAGTACCCTGCGGATTACTTGCAGTACGTTAAAGATTTTTTCATTAACTGATTTATCTAATGACATTTCCTGTTGCACTTCTTTTTCTGCAATAGGCTTGATAGAATAGCCGACTCTTAAGATTCCTTCACTAAGCGTATTTTTCGTATCTTCAACTAAAAATCTTTCAATGTATTTTTCTGGTTTTTCAGGTTTTGTAACTATATCCTCAAGCGGCATATAAACCCAGAGTGTCTGGCCGACTAATTTAGTGCTAAGCTCAAGTTTATATTCTTTCTTGCAGATATCTTTAACTGCTATTGAAATATCTTCTCTTAAAAAAGATGGTGTAACAGAGGAGTTGCAAGCGGATAAGAATAAAACTAAAGGGAGAATTTTAAGGCCGACTCTTGCCAAATTCTTTGAAGATAGCTTCGATTTCATCATAATTGAGTTCAGATTTAGCTACCAACTCTTGAGCCAACCGGTCCATAAGAGGTTCTTCTTTTTTTAGTAGAGTGGTTACTTCAACAAGGCAGCTGTTTAATATATCCTGTACATCTGCGTCAAGTTTAGCTTTTACATCTTCGGATATTTGGCTTACGATCTCCCAGTTGCCCAAGAATCCGCTTTTGCCCATGCCGCACACCCAGACCATTTGGTGGGCATGGTGCATGGCGCTGGAAAAGTCTCCGTATACACCGGTAGTGGTAGCGTTATATTTGATTTTTTCGGCAGCATATGAACCCAGGCAAATCTTTATTTTACTAAGAATGTTGTTGGAGTCTTCGATAAAAGTGTCTTCTCTTTCCGGAATCCAGGTTGCTCCGCCGGTTGGGCCGCGCGGGGTAATCGTAATCTTAAAGACATCTTTGGAAGGGGCAAGAAGGTAGGTAATAATAGCATGGCCGCTTTCATGATAGGCTGTTTGCCATTTTTCTTTTTCGCTTAATTTAACTCTGCGTTTGATGCCTAGGGCAATCCTTTCTCGAGCTTCATCTATTTCTTTCATTGAGATTGTCAAATTCTGGTTACGCACAGTAATAAGCGCAGCTTCGCTAACGATATTTGAAATATCTGCTGGGGTTTGGCCTACGGTAATGCGTGCTAAACGGTCAATTTTTACATCCGTGGGATTATATTTAACTTTTTTAAGATAATAGGCAAAAAGTTTTTCGCGGTCTTCAAGGTTAGGTTTATCTACAATAATTTTACGGTCAAATCTTCCAGGCCGCAGCAGGGCTTGGTCAAGGTAATTTTCCGGGGCGTTCGTTGCTCCGATTAAGACAATATTATGATTTTTATCTTTAAGCCCGTCCATTTCAACTAATAACTGATTCAGCGTGGTGTTATGTTCAGTTGATCCGCCAAAACCGCGGTCCATAGAGCGTTGTGCGCCTACGGCATCAATTTCATCAATAAAGATAATGCAGCCGCCTTCGAGTTCTGCTAGCTGCTGAGCCCTTTTAAATAAAGAGCGTACGCGTCCGGCACCTACGCCAACAAACATCTCTACAAATTCTGAGCCCGACATTGAAATAAAGGGAAGTTTGGTTTCTGTAGCGATTGCCTTAGCTAGGTAAGTTTTTCCGCAACCTGGCGGGCCAAGCATAAGAATGCCTTTTAGGATTTTTCCGCCTATACGCTGGAGGCTTGCGCGATCAGTAATTAATTTGACTATTTCTAAAGCTTCTTGTTTGGCTTCGTCCATTCCGATAACATCATCCCAGGTGATCCCTATAGCTGCTCCCGCAACAGATTTTTTGCTGGTTTGGGAAAATGATGAAGCCCCGCGTTTAAAATAAAGCCAGTACATTAAGTATGTGTATACAAAGCCGAATATGAAGGCCATTATGATTTGTAGGTATAATTGCAAAGGGATCATGGCTAACTGTGATTGCCTGAGGTAAGATTCAGATTCATTCCAGGCGCGTAAGCCGATAATGACAAAAATAGCTAAAGATATAGCTAATGCGGCTAGGAAGGTGAATAGCAGCGCTTTTAACCAGTGCAGTTTTGCGTAAAATCTAAATTTTTTCCAATTTATTTTCATCATTTCTCCCTTATTTTAATACTCTGAAAATAACATATCCTGTTCGTCAAGTCAAACACTATTTAGTTTGGGCCCGGATTTCCTTGACTTAGGTTTTTTTGTGTGTATAATTATGAGGTTGTCTAAAAATATTAAATAAGGAGAGTTTAAGATGGCTAAGATTAAGAAGGTTTTAGCGCGTGAAATCCTCGATTCTCGGGGTAACCCGACGGTTGAGGTTGATTGTCTTCTGGATAATGGTATTTTAGGGCGCGCAGCCGTACCTTCCGGGGCTTCTACTGGCGATAATGAAGCATTGGAACTTAGGGATGGCGATAAAAAAAGGTATTTAGGTAAAGGGGTATTAAAAGCAGTTGCCAATGTTAATACTACAATTAATTCTGCAATCAAAGGCCAAATCGCAGATTTTGCTAAGATTGATAAACTTTTAATTAAGCTCGACGGAACAGAGTTTAAATCTAACCTGGGAGCAAATGCTATTCTTGGCGTATCTATGGCTGTAGCTAAAGCAGCTGCCATATCTAAAAAACAACCGCTTTATCGATTTCTTGGAGGAGAAAAAGCAAAAATTTTACCGGTTCCCCAGATGAATATTTTAAACGGCGGGATGCATGCTGATAATAACCTGGATATTCAGGAGTTTATGATTATGCCCCAGGGTGCGCCTACTTTTTCTGATGCTTTACGCATGGCAACGGAAGTTTTTCATAGTTTAAAATCAATTCTAAAATCTAAAAAACTTTCTACTTCCGTAGGAGATGAGGGTGGTTTTGCCCCAAATCTTAACTCTAATGAAGAAGCATTAAGCTTGATCATTGAAGCAATTAAGAAAGCCGGATATATTCCGGGAAAAGATATTTCTCTGGCTTTAGATTGCGCTGCCAGTTCATTTTGTAAAGATGGACAAACCTGCCTGCCGGCAGGCAGGTATACTTTTGAAGGATCGCAGAAGAGCGCGGCGGATTTAATCGCAATTTATGAAGGCTGGTTATCGCGTTATCCCATTCTTTCTATCGAGGATGGGCTTTCCGAGCATGATTGGAGCGGTTGGCGCCAGATGACGAAGTCGCTAGGTGACAAAGTTCAGCTAGTTGGGGATGATATTTTTGTTACTAATCCTAAGATATTCAAAAAAGGGATTGCGGAAAAAATAGGTAATGCTATACTAATTAAAGTTAATCAGATTGGCTCGCTTTCTGAGACCCTTGAAGCGATTGCTATCGCCAAAAAGAACAAATATAACGCTATAATTTCGCATCGCTCAGGTGAAACAGAAGATACAACTATTGCGCATCTAGCAGTTGCAACTGGCGTAGGCCAGATCAAGACAGGTTCTTTGTCCCGCACTGATAGAATCTGTAAATATAACGAGCTTTTAAGGATTGAAGAAGAGCTAGGTAAAAAGGCAGTTTATGCGGGCAAAACGTGGAAGAAATAAGTGCTTTCTACATTAAGAAAGGCATTTTGGCTTTTTGGGTTTGCGGTTTTGTCGTTAGTTTTATTTTTGCCAGGATATACTAAGTTGCAGGAATTGAGAGTTAAGAATCGTCAGTTAGAAGAGAAATTCCGTAAAATGGCTGTAGATAATTCTCTTCTACAGGAAGAACTTAAACGGGTTGAGAATGACCCGATTTATCAAGAGAAAATCGCCCGGGATAAGATGGGTGTGGTAAGAAAAGGCGAGATTCCGATTAAGATTTTTTCAGAGAAAAGAAGATAAATAAATTTCGCGGGGTGGAGCAGCCTGGTAGCTCGCAAGGCTCATAACCTTGAGGTCGTCCGTTCAAATCGGGCCCCCGCAACCACGTAAAACCTCGTAACTTAATAAGTTACGAGGTTTTTTGTTTGGTGTTTGATTGGAGAAGAAAGTAGTATCGGCGCATCCATGCTTTTATATTTCCCGCTCACTAAATTGCTTGCAATTTTTAAATTTGTGGTAAAATACAATAGAAGTATTTTATAAGTAAAGCAAAAGGAGGATAGATGGGTAAGAAAATATTAAGTTTGTTTTTCGTCTTTTTTTGTTTAACAAGTTTAGTTTTTGCAGAAGAGATAAAGCCTGTTCAGCTTGCGCTTTGGAGTCCGATTCAGTTATCCCCGGAAAATGATTCTATCAAGGGACTTAGATTGAATTTACTTTATACAGATAATCTGGATGTTTCAGGCCTTACACTTGGTGCTGGCTGGGCTAGAACTGGTGGTGATATGTTAGGCGCTAGCTTGGGAGCGGTTAATTGGGTTGATGGTTTATCTTTTGGTTTTAAAGGTGGCATTCTTAATTATACAGGATATCGCTCTGTTGGTTTAGATATTGGCGTGGTAAATATCGGCCAGGGTGATACTACTGGTGTCCAGTTAGGAGCTGTGAATTGGAATGTAGGTTTTTTTCATGGCTGGCAATGTAGCTTGTTTAATTATGTAAATGGTTCTTTTGTTGGCTTTCAGAGTGGAGCTGTAAATATGGTAAATGGAAATGCTTCTGGATTTCAGTTAGGAGTTGTCAATTCTGTTAGCGGCACTATGACAGGTTTTCAGCTAGGCCTTGTTAATACTACTAATTCTCTTAAAGGCATACAAATTGGCCTCATGGACCGCAATGGAAGCGGAGGCCCAATGGTTGTTACGCTTTTAGCAAATTGGTCTTTTTAGGAAAAAAAATTTAGAATTTTTATCGTAGTTTATAAAGGGCCGGACTTATTAAAAATGATTCAGGATAAACTTGCGGTATATAAACATTTTATTAAAGGCATAGGCCAGACTTTGGCTTTAACCAGGCTTTATTCTTTTGATCATCCGGTGATTAAGGTAAAGGTGAAAGAGGTTTTCGGGGAAATTATCAACTTTATTTCTGATAATGGTACATTGGTTTTTTCCGAATCTCCGGAGGCTACTTTATTGGTTAATGGCGAAGAACTTAAATCCGAAGACAGCTTAATGGCCCGTTTTATACAAAACTTCCGCAACTTGAAAATTGGTTCCATTGATTTAATGCCACAATTAACAATTGATGAATTTTACGTATTTATAGAATTATTGAATAATACTGATAAGTTGAAAGAGGAAGGCAGTATTAAAGAGTTTTTAAAGGCAAAGAAAGCAGTACATATTATACCTTCTTTCGCCTCTTATAAACTAATAAATGAGCATGAATCCATAATAAAAGATAATAGTGCTATAAGAATCGAAGATTTGCCCCCTGAAGTAATTAAAAATTTTAATTTGGATTTAAATATCGGGGAGGTAAACAAAAAAATTAAAGAAGGAGACCAGATTTATCAAGTATTAGCCCATGACCCAGAAACTCTTTCTCATGCGGTAATTGATTATATTAAAGATAAAGAGCAGCCTGATGAGCTTACAAAAATTCTATGGTTAATCGGGGATTATTTGATCAATGAAATTAAAAGTGCAAAACAGGAAGAAATTAATCGTAGGGTTTTAAATGAACTTAAAGATAGGCTTCTTATTTCATGGGAAGAAAAACAGGTTAAGCCGCTCCTTACAGAAGAGATGCACAAGACATTTATGGCTTTGAATGCCGTTATACAGATAAAGGGTTTGTTTTCCCTTTATAAAAAACATAAAAAGGAGTTGGCAGCCTTAATCGATAAACTTAAGAATATAATAAAGGACTTGCCGCTAGAAAGCCAGTTATACCGAAAAGTAAAAGAAGAATGGGATAGAATCGATCACTCCAATCTCGATATTACCCTATTTTAAAAATTGTTCAGCTCTTATTGTTTTTCCTTGAATATACTTGCCTGCTATGGTAACTTACCTTCCTATGGATAAAACCTTGTATAGCTTTATCGGCAATTCAGGTAATTTTTCTTCTGCTTGTGCGGATAAATTTAAGAATCTTTATTTTCCTCTCGGTAATGAGCGTTTAATGTCTTCTATTACGTCAGATTTACACGGAGATATTAAGAGCGGACAAGACGCCTTTCTTTTGCCCCCGGTTTCACGTATTGATTTAGTTAACCAGCGTTCAACGCGCAATTTCTGGGTGTATATTAATCCGCAAAAAGTTTGGTCAGCTACCGGCGTATCTAAAGATCAAAAGCGCATAAAGCAGGACAGTTTCTTTTTAGAAGCTGGTTTGCTTTGGCAAAAGATTACGCGTCAGAATAAGTTTATAGGATTAAAAGCAGAAATTCTTTCTTTTGTGCCGGCAGGTAGCGAGCCGGTTGAAATAATGCAGGTTAAGCTTACCAATATTTCTAATAAGCAAATGAGTTTTATCCCTACTGCCGCTATTCCTATGTACTGTCGGGGGGCTAATTCCATTCGCGACCACCGCCATGTAACCAGTTTGTTGCAGCGAATTACGAGGCATAAATTCGGAGTAATTTCTAAGCCGACTCTTCTGTTTGATGAAGCCGGGCACAGAATCAATAAAGATCAGTATTTTGTTTTAGGTTGGGATCAAGATTATAATCCTGCGCAGAAAATTTATCCTACACAAGAGATTTTTTGCGGCGATTCAGGGGATTTAGAAACTCCGGAGGCGGTATTTAAGAATATCACGGAGCAATTAAATAATATCCAGGGTAAGGAACCAATGGGTGGCTTAAGTTTTAAGCAAGTTTGCTTAAAACCCCGGCAGTCAAGAACTTATACGGTGATTATGGGGATAGCCCAGGATGCAGCGGAAATAACCAAAATAATTTCTAAATTTAATCGGCCTGAAAAAGTTGCTAATGCTTGGGCTAAAACGAAAGATTCATGGAGCAAGTTAAGCCAGGGGTTTAATGTTGTAACGGGCGACGGAGATTTTGATAATTGGTTGCGTTGGGTGAATATCCAGCCGACACTAAGAAAGATATTCGGCTGTTCATTCTTACCGGACCATGATTATGGAAAAGGCGGACGCGGCTGGCGTGACCTTTGGCAGGATTGCCTGGGCCTTATATTTAGCGATCCGCAAAAGGTAAGGCCTTTGTTGATTAGTAGTTTTTCTGGAGTAAAGATTGACGGATCTAACGCTACGATTATCGGAAAGCGCTCTGGCGAGTTTATCGCGGATCGTAATAATATTAGCCGGGTTTGGATGGATCACGGCATCTGGCCGCTAATAACTTTAGATTTATATATCAATGAAACTGGCGACTTAAATATTTTGTTTGAGCAGGCGAATTATTTTTGTAATCATGAGATAAAACGCGCTAAAGAAATTAATTACAGCTGGGTTTTAGAATATGGAAATAAGTTAAAAACTATAAAGAATAAGGTTTATCGAGGCACAATCTTAGAACATCTTTTAGTTGAGAACTTAGTACAATTTTTTAATGTTGGCAGTCACAATCATATCCGTCTTGAGGGAGCTGATTGGAATGATGGTTTAGATATGGCTGGCGAATTCGGTGAAAGCGTATCTTTCAGCGCGATGTACGCGCAGAATTTGGAAACACTTTCTAGGCTTCTGCTTAAGAGCGGGAAGAAGAAAGTAGAAGTAGCTATAGAGTTGCAGGTTTTACTTAAAAAAATAAATTATGAGAGAATTTTTGATAAACATAAGCTTTTAGAGGAATATTTTTCTTTAGTCTCGAAAGGTATTTCTGGAAGAAAAGTTTATTTAGATGCGATAAAGTTAGCCAAGGATCTTGAAGCTAAATCTATTTGGATAAAGGAGCATATTCGTAATACAGAGTGGCTAAAAGTCGGATTTTTTAACGGTTACTATGATAATCGTAAGCATCGCCTAGAGGGCAAGAAAAGCGGCCATTTGCAAATGACTTTAACTGGCCAGGTTTTTTCTATAATGTCTGGATTGGCTAAAGAGTGGCAAGTGCAGAGTATTTTAAAAAGCGTAAATAAATATTTAGTGGATAAGCAAACTCAAGGTATACATCTTAATACAGATTTTAAGAAGGAGCAGCTTAATTTAGGTAGGGCATTTTCATTTGCCTATGGAGAAAAGGAAAATGGGGCGGTCTTTAGCCACATGGTGGTAATGTATGCCTATGCTTTATATAAGCAGGGTTATGCGGACGCTGCTTGGAAAGCTTTAAGCTCACTTTATAAAATGGCCACGCATACAGCGTATAGCAAGATCTATCCTTGCCTACCGGAATATTTTAATCTCGAAGGCCGGGGAATGTACGCGTATCTGACTGGTTCAGCTAGCTGGTTTGTCTTTACCATGCTTACTCAGGTTTTTGGAGTTAGAGGCCAAAACGGTGATTTAGTAATTGAGCCAAAATTAAGCCTAGAGCATTTTTGTAAAAATAGCTGCATTAGTATTGAACGGGTTTTTGCCAATAGGAGAATAAAAATAAAGTTTTTTAATCCTAAAAAGGCTGGATTTGGTAAATATCAGATCCTTAAAATTTTGCTTAATTCAGAAAACCTACCTATTGATAAATCCCGCTATTTAATTATCACGCGCGAAGTAATCATTGGCTTGCCAGCGGATAAGCTAAATTTGATTGAAATCCACTTAGGTTGATATTTCCGCTTTACAAAATATTAATCTGCCGCTATAATATTTTTTTAGAGCAGTACATTTAAATAAGGGGAACCCAACCTTTTTAGGGGGTTGGTGTATAATTCAAGAGAAAGAAGGAGCGGGTGAAAGATAAAGTTTTAAAATTAGGTTTACCAAAGGGGAGCCTCCAGGAGTCTACCTTCAGGATGCTTAAAAAAGCTGGTTTTAATGTGAATTTATCCAATTCGCGCTCATATTTTCCGTCGATAGATGACGATCAGATTCAGGCAGTTTTATTGCGTGCCCAAGAGATGTCGCGTTATGTCCAGGATGGCGCTCTTGATTGCGGGATTACCGGCAATGATTGGATTTTAGAAAATAAGTCTGATGTAATCAGAGTTACGGATTTAGCTTATGCTAAGCAGAGTTTAAATAAAGTTAGGTGGGTTTTAGCTGTGCCTCAGGATTCTGGAATTAAGAGGATTAAAGATTTAGATGGAAAGCGCGTGGCTACTGAGCTAGTGAATGTAAGCAAAGATTTTTTTCAGAAAAATAAGGTTAAAGTTGATATAGAGTTTAGCTGGGGGGCTACTGAGGTTAAAGTTTTAGCTGGCCTGGTTGATGCTATCGTCGAGCTAACCGAGACAGGCAGCTCGTTACGCGCCAATAAATTAGTTGAAATTGCTACTCTTTGTGAATCTACCACTCAGTTTATCGCGAATAAAAGAGCTTATCAAGATAGCTGGAAGAAAGAAAAAATGGAGCAGATTGCCCTGCTTTTAAAGGGCGCCATTACGGCAGAGGGAAAAGTTGGCTTAAAGATGAATGTAAAGAAAAAGGACCTTAAGGGAGTTTTGAATAAGTTGCCGGCATTAAAGAAACCCACTATTTCCGGTTTAAGCGATGATGGGTGGTTTGCTATTGAAACGATCATTGATGAGAAAGTGGTGAGAGTGCTTATCCCGGCATTAAAGCAAGCAGGTGCTCAGGGGATAATTGAGTATCCGTTGAATAAAGTGATATATTGAAAAGTCAAAAGTTAAAAGTTAAAACTACAAGGCAAAATTAAAAAGTTTTAACTTTTAGCTTGTGGTTTTGACTTTTGCATTTTTACTTTTAAGTTTTGAAGACTAGGAGGAGTAATAATGCCTTGTGGAAAGAAAAGAAAAAGACAAAAGATTAAGACTCATAAACGCAAGAAAATGCGTCGGCGTCTTCGTCATTTGAAGAAAAGAGCTTGGGGTGGTAAGGGTTAAATATCTTAACAGTGTAGCAGCCGGTTTTATTAGACAGGCCGGTACGCGGTTGCGCGCACTCTGTTTTTGCCTTACATTGGCCTTAACTGTTTTACCCGCACAGGCCTCAGATAAAGATAAGTTAGAGAACAATGCTTTGGCTTCCTATATTATGGGTCTTTATTATGAAGACCTCGGTGATATAGATAGGTCTATCCAGGAATACCTTAAAGCACTGGCAAAGGATCCTGAAAGTTCTTTATTACATTTAAATTTGGCCTCCAGTTTTATTAAGAAAAATGATACGGCCAAAGCAATTGATCAACTAAAACAGGCATCAAATTTTGCTCCAGAAGCAGTGGAACCGCATCTGGTTTTGGCTTTAGTTTATGCAGCGGGAAATAATCCGGATTTAGCCACACAAGAATATGCGTTGGCTTTAAAAAACGCTACTAAACTTGATCCTAAAAATATTGAGCTTTACAAAAGTTTAGGTGCAATTTATCTGCAGCAAAACAAGAAAAAAGAAGCTGAAGGTATTTTTAAGTTGATTGTAGGTATGGCTCCGAATGATGCCCAGGCACATTTTTATCTGGGTAGTATTTATTATGATTTTAAAGATTATGCTGCTGCGGAAAAGGAACTTAAGGCCGCTTTAAAATTAAAACCTGATTATCATGAAGCCCTGAATTTTTTAGGTTATTCTTATTTAGAGCGGGACAAAGAGATAAACAGAGCAGGTGGCTTGATTAGAAAAGCATTAAGTTTTGAGCCGGAAAATGGCGCTTACATTGACAGCTTAGGATGGTATTATTTTAAAAAAGGTAAATTTAAAGAAGCAGTTGAGAAGTTAGAAAAAGCAGCATCTTATTTGTCTGATCCGGTTATATATGAGCATTTAGGTGACGTATATTTAAAGCTAAGTAACGAAGAAAATGCAAAATTAAATTGGGGCAAATCCCTGAAATTAAATGTAAGCCAGGAAAAAGTGAAAGAAAAGCTGCAAAAGATTATCAACAATGGCAAATAAAGAACTTTCTTTAAAAGAATTAGAGGCTAAGGCTAAAGAAATCCGAAGATTAATTATCGAGATGTTAGCTAAGGCTGGTTCAGGACACCCCGGGGGAAGCCTTTCTGCCGCAGATTTAATTACCGCGCTATATTTTAATATCTTACGTTTTAATTCTCAAAATCCCGCATGGCCTGATCGGGACCGTTTTCATATGTCAAAGGGCCATTGCTGTCCGCTTTGGTATGCGGTATTAGCCCAAGCAGGTTATTTTCCAAAAGAAAAATTATTAACTTTACGCAAGTTCGGCTCAATTTTACAGGGGCATCCGGATCGTGTTACCCCTGGGGTTGAATCAGCGTCTGGTTCACTTGGCCAAGGGCTTTCTGTAGCTTTGGGGATGAGTTTAGCGGCAAAGATAGATAAGAAAGATTACCGGGTTTATTGTTTATTAGGAGATGGGGAAGTTCAGGAAGGTAATATTTGGGAAGCGGCTATGGCGGCAAGCCATTTTAAGAGCGATAATCTCTGCGCTATTTTAGATTTTAACGGTTGTCAGATCGATGGTAAATGTGAAGATATAATGGGGGTGCAGCCTTTGTCCGCAAAGTGGCTTGCTTTTGGTTGGAATGTTATCGAGATTGATGGCCATAACATGCAACAGATTTTATCTGCCTATAATCAAGCGAGAGCAGTTAAGGGCAAGCCGACAATCATTATCGCGCATACAATAAAAGGTAAAGGCGTATCTTTTATGGAAGGGGTTGTGGGGTTTCATGGCCGTGCTCCGACTCAAGAAGAGGCAAAACAGGCCCTAAGGGAATTAGCAGAATGAGCGAACAATTTTATCAAAGAGACGTATATGGCCAGACACTGGTTGAGTTAGGCGCAAGGGATAAGAATATTGTGGTTTTGGATGCGGATCTTTCAAGCTCTACGCGCACTAACCTTTTTGCCAAACAATTTCCAGATCGTTTTTTTAATTTTGGCGTAGCTGAGCAGAACATGATGGCTGCAGCCGCAGGAATTGCTAGCTGTGGCAAAACAGTTTTTGTTTCTACCTTTGCAGTATTTGCTTCTGGCCGCGCTTGGGATCAGGTAAGAGTCTCTATAAGCTATAATAATTTTAATGTTAAGATCGTAGCTACACATGCCGGTATAACTGTTGGCCCGGATGGAGCAAGCCACCAGGCATTAGAAGATATTGCGCTTATGCGCGTGCTTCCCAATATGAATATTATTGTGCCTTGTGATGGCCCGCAAACCGCTTCGGCAATCATGACTGCTGCAAATCATCCAGGGCCTTTTTATATTCGTTTAGGCCGTTCGAAAGTACCTACTATCGAGAATAAAGGTGAATTTAAATTTGGGCAAGCTCAGATTATAACAGAAGGCAACGATGCTACTATTATTGCCTGCGGAGTGATGGTCTCTGAAGCCCTTATAGCTGTAAAAAGTTTAGCGCAGAAGGGTTGTAAAGTGCGCTTGATTAATATGCATTGTATCCGGCCGTTAGATAGCGCGGCTATTCTTAAAGCTGCTAAAGAAACTAAACTTATCGTTGTCTGTGAAGAGCATAATGTTATTGGTGGCCTTGCTTCCAGTATAGACGAGATAGTTGCTGAAAACTTTCCGGTAAAAGTAATGCATATAGGCATACGTAATCGCTTTGGCCAATCAGGCGAACCGGAGGATCTGCTGAAAGAATACCATCTAAGTAGTTTGGATATAGAAAAAGCAGTTTTATCTAATATCGTAAGAGGCTAGGAAGAAAGTTCATGAAGCGTTTTCACTCGCCGCTGGTTATTAAATCCTTCGCCAAAGTTAATCTATATTTACAGGTTTTAAATAAACGTAAAGATAATTTTCATAATCTTAAGACATTATTTGCGCGGATTAACTTAGCAGATATAATTATTCTTAAAAATGCACAAGGTAACGCGATCAAAATTAAATGTAATAATCGGGGAGTGCCGCAAGATAAAACAAACCTTTGTTGGCGTGCTGCAGCGTTATTAAAGCAAAGACTTAAGTTAAAGAACGGCTTAGAGATAGAAATAAAGAAATTTATTCCGATTGGCGCAGGCCTTGGAGGCGGATCATCTAATGCTGCCAGCGTGCTTTTAGGGTTAAATAGATACTGGAATCTTGGTTTATCTAAAACAAAGTTGCTGGGTTTAGCTACTAAGCTAGGTAGTGATGTCCCTTTTTTTATTCATGATGCAAAGTTTGCTTTAGGAAGTAATAAGGGCGATAAGATTAAGGCAGTAGCATCTTTGAAACAACTTAAGCTTTGGTTTATTCTAGTTTATCCAAATATTAAGGTTTCTACGCCTTTGATTTATCAGAAGCTTGATTCCTGCCTACCTGCCTGTCCGGTAGGCAGGGCGGCAGGCAAGGCCTTTTCTGGGTTGACAACTCCTCAAGCTGATGTTAAAATACTAATTTCTGAGTTATCACGCAAGGGTTTTCGGGCCGCTCGGGAGTGTTTTTTTAATAGCTTAGAACATGTCACTAGCAGGCTTTATCCTGTAGTTAATCAGGTTAAAAACGCGTTTTATGGCATGGGTTTAGAGCGAGTAATGATGTCTGGAAGTGGTCCGGCGGTATTTGGGATCTGTAATTCGCAAAAACAGGCTCAGGAGTTAAGCGGGAAGTTGCGTAGAAAATATAGATCTTGGCAGGTTTTTGTAACTTCCACGGTTTAGTTATCAACAGAGTAGCTGACGTTTAAACGTCAGCTACTACAGATTACGTAATGGAAGGCAGGCAATGGAGATAACTGAAGTTAGGGTAATTCTAAAAGATTCTCCGGATAAGAAATTAAAAGCATATGCTACAGTTACTTTTGATAATGTTTTTGTGGTAAGAAATATTAAAGTAATTGAAGGCACCTCAGGTTTATTTATTGCCATGCCTTCCCGTAAAGTAAAGCATGCTTGCTTGAAGTGCGGGTTTAAAAATGAATTGCGCAGTAAATTCTGTAATCAATGCGCACAAGCGTTGCCAATTGAAGTTAATGCTCAAAGCTTACAAGGCGTGCGAAGCACACAAGACGCAGGCGCAAGCCAGGCTGAGCATAAGGATATTGCTCATCCTATAACGCAGGCGTTTAGGGAACATTTACAGATAAAAGTTCTTGAGGCATACGAGCAAGAAAAGAATAAAATTGTGCACCCATAAAAATTTAGCGAAACCCCGTAGCAGTTTGGCGGGAGGTAGAACATATATTGATCTTTGCCCGATAGTGTAATGGTAGCACATCAGAATTTGGGTCTGACTGTCAAGGTCCGAATCCTTGTCGGGCAACTAGACTCAGCGGGGACGTCCCCTAATAGCTAATATGAAAAAAGAAATCGCGGTAATAATTCTTGCGGCAGGAAAAAGCACGCGCATGAAATCCGAAATGCCTAAGGTGCTGCATAAGCTTTGTGGCAGGCCGATGCTTGGCTATGTTTTGGATTTAGTGGCTACACTTAAGCCGAAGCAAGTGGTTGCGGTTTTAGGTTATAAGCAGGAGCTCGTGCGTAAAATTCTGCCTAAAGGAGTTAAAATTGTTATCCAAAATAAACTTGCAGGTACTGCGGATGCAGTAAAAGTAGGTTTGTCTGCTCTAAGCGGTTTTAAAGGTACGGTACTTGTACTTTATGGAGACAATCCTCTTTTAAAGAAGGAGACGCTTGATAAATTATTGGATTATCATGTAAGGAATAATGTCGATGCTACGCTTTTAACCGCGAAATTAAAAAAACCTTTTGGTTATGGCAGGATTCTGCGTGATAAATATTCTACTGTTTGCGGTATAGTTGAGGAGAAAGATGCTGATGAAGTCGAGAAGGATATTTTAGAGATCAATACTGGTATTATAGCGTTTAAAAAAGAAACCCTTGCCAATAATTTAAAGTTTATTTCCCCTAATAACCGTAAAAAAGAATATTATCTTACTGATATCGTTAGCATTTTAGCTAAGAAAGATTATCTGGTTGACGCGGTAAAAGTAGAAGATCTTCAAGAGGCCCTGGGGATTAATACTCGTGTTGAATTAGCTAAAGCCAATTCCATTATGCAGAGAAGAATTAATGAGAAATTTATGCTCAATGGTGTTACTATTATAGATCCAAAAACCACCTTTATCAATTTTGGCACTAAGATTGGCGCGGATTCAGTGATTTATCCCTTTACAGTAATCGAAAGGGATGTTAAAATTGGAAAACGCTGCCAGGTTGGTCCTTTTGCGCACTTGCGCGAAGCTGTCCAGCTTAAAGACGATGTCAGGGCTGGCAACTTTATTGAAATGGTGCGTTCTTCGATCGGCGCCAAAACATTCGTTAAACATTTTTCTTACATCGGAGATACCTCGGTAGGAGATAACGTCAATATCGGGGCTGGGACAGTTACAGCTAACTTCGACGGCGTAAAGAAAAACTATACGGTTATTAAAGAAAAAGTTAATATTGGTTCTGGTACTATGATTGTCGCACCGGTTGAGATTGGAAAGTTTGCGGTTACCGGAGCGGGTTCAGTAATTACTAAAAATGTCCCGGAAAATACAATTGTGGCGGGAGTCCCGGCGAGAATCTTAAGGAAACGGTGAGGTGAAGATGGATAAATTAGCAGTTTTTAGCGGTAATGCCAATATTGATTTAGCCAAAGATATCTGTAAGAACCTAAAGGTAAAACTGCAAGATGCTTTTGTAGGTAAATTTAGTGAAGGTGAGATTCGGGTAAAGATTAATGAAAATGTGCGCGGTAAAGATGTTTTTATAGTGCAACCAACCTGCCCGCCAACAAACGATAATCTTATGGAGCTTTTAATTATGATGGATGCCCTGCGTAGGGCGTCAGCTTCGAGAATTACTGCGGTTATTCCTTATTTTGGTTATGCCCGTCAAGATAGAAAAGACCAGCCGCGCGTTCCTATTACCGCAAAATTAGTGGCTAATCTTTTGACTGTCGCCGGAGCAAACAGGATTTTAACTATGGATTTGCATGCGGGGCAAATTCAGGGGTTTTTTGATATTCCCGTGGATCATCTTTTTTCTGTGGGAGTATTAGTGGATTATTTCTCAAAAATGAATATTAAAGACTTGGTGGCTGTTTCTCCTGATGTTGGCTCTATTAAGATGGCTAGGGCTTACGCAAAACGAGTTTCCGCAGGGCTAGCTATAATTGATAAACGCCGGGTTTCACCTGAAAAAGCTGAGGCTGTGCATATTATGGGTGAGGTTGAAGGTAAAAATGTTATTATTGTAGATGATATGATTGCTACGGGCAGTTCGTTGATTGAGGCTGTGGAGGCTTTAAAAAAAGCCAAGGCCAAGACTATTTACGCTGCGATTGCCCATGGTATTTTATCGGGCCCGGCAATTCAAAATATTGATCAGTGCAAAGGACTAGAGAAATTACTTATTACTGATAGTGTGCCTTTATCTGAAGATAAGAAACATCCGAAAATTGAGGTGCTCTCGGTAGCTAATCTTTTGGCTGAAGCAATAAAAAGAATACACAACGAAGAATCAGTTAGCTGTTTATTTGACTAGGAGAGAAAGGTAAAAAAATGGAAGAGATATTTTTAGAAGCAGAGCTGAGAGAGGGAAAAGGAAGAGCTAAGGCTAAGGATTTAAGGGATAGCGGATATTTGCCTTCGGTGGTTTATTCCCATGGTAAAGATGCCTTATCAATAAAGTTTTCTAAGAGTGCGCTTTTAAAATTAGTGCATCAGCATCGCTTAGAGAGCAGTATTATTAATATAAAGATTAAGGATGAAAAAAAGGCAAAGGCAAGGCCCTGTTTGATTAAAGAGATCCAGTATGATCCGGTGCATGAGGATATTATCCATGTAGATTTTAATGAGATCTCTCTTACAGAAGCAATTAAAGTTAATGTCCCTGTTGAAACTAAGGGTGAGGCTGTAGGGGTAAAACAGGAAGGTGGTTCTTTAGAGCATCTACTTTGGGAGATAGAAGTAGAGTGTTTGCCTACAAATATTCCTAAAAATATTGAAGTAGATATTACTAGTTTAAAGTTGGGTGAAGCTATTCATATTAAGGATATAGTTTTCCCGTCCGGCGTCAAACCCTTGAATGATCCTGCGGCAATTGTTTTACATGTTGCTGCTCCGATGAAAGAAGAGGCACCAGCTGAGGCAATTGAAGGAGAGGCTAAACAGGAGCCCGAGGTAATCAAGGAAAAGAAAGAAGTGCCTACTGAAGGCGCTGCTGAAGAAGCTAAAGAAGAGAAAAAAGAGAAAAAATAATTGATGTTTGAATGACAAATGACAAAATTCAAAGTACAAAATAAATCCAAAATTCCAATGTCAAATACCAAAATAAACGTTTTGACATTTATTGTTTATCATTTGAATTTATTTTGAATTTTGTGCTTTTTTATTTGACATTAATCTATATTTAATGAAATTAATCGTGGGGTTGGGCAATCCGGGTTTAATTTATGCGCCTACCCGGCATAATATAGGATTTCAAGTTGTAAAATCTTTAGCCCGTTCTTTAAAAATTGATCTTAAAAGAGACCGTTTAATTTATTCCATCGCAGGTAAAGGTAAGTGCGCGACTAGCGATATCATATTAGCTATGCCGCAGACCTTTATGAATTTAAGCGGTGTGGCAGTTAAGGCCTGCTTTAAGAAATTTAAAGTATCACCAGCTGATCTTTTAGTAATCTGCGATGACCTGGATTTGGAGTTGGGCAGAATAAAGATCCGTCCCGGTGGTTCAAGCGGTGGGCAACGCGGGATAGATTCGATTGTTGAGCAGATTGGCACGCAGGAGTTTAGCCGTTTGCGTATCGGTATTGGCCGCCCGAGTAAATCAACGGACGCCGCAAAATATGTGCTTACAGGTTTTTTAAGGAAAGAAAAAGCATTAGTTGAGCTGGCGAAAGAAAATTCCGCTGATTGCTGTCTTTCCTGGGTGGAAAAGGGAGTAGTTGAGACTATGAATATATTTAACACAAGCCTGCCTGCCGGCAGGCAGGGAGGATGAAATGAATAAGTATGAAGTAATGGCAGTTGTTAAGCCGGATTTATCTGATGAAGAGAAAAAGTTATTATTTAAGCAGATTGATGACGCTGTGATTAAATATAAAGGCGAAATCTCGCAATCCGGAGTCTGGGCTGAGAAGCGCAAGCTTTGTTTTCCTATTTCAAAGTTTGGTGAGGGGATCTATTATCTGGTTGCTTTTACTGCTCCGTCAGCGGCGATCAAAGAGATTCGTAGCACCTACAAGCTTAATGAGAATATTTTAAGGGTGTTAGTTACCCTTATGTCTTAAGTGAAAAATAAGGAGTATTGATATGGCTAGTTATAACAAGGTATTGTTAATGGGTAATCTTACTAAGGATCCGGAGCTGCGCTATACTCCGCAAGGCATAGCCGTAGTCAATCTGCGTTTAGCAGTCAACCGTAAATATCGCACTAAAGATCAGGAGCTAAAAGAAGAGGTTTGTTTTATTACAGTAGTGGCCTGGAGTAAGCAGGCAGAGACTTGTAATCAGTATTTACATAAAGGAAGCAGTGTTTTTATCGAGGGAAGATTACAGTCGCGCTCTTGGGAGGATACAGCCGGAGCTAAGCGATCTGTAATTGAAGTCAGGGCAGAGCGCGTACAATTTATGGGTGCGCCAACTGTTAAGGTGCAAAGCCAAACCAGTGAGGTGCATACGGAGCCGCCGGTTGAGGGGCCTAGCAGTGAATTAACATGGTTAGCAGAAAGCGAGGACGAAGCGCATGAAAGTTAAGACTAGGGGTTTTGGAAAAGATAAAAAGATTATTAAGAAAAAAAAGGATTTGCACGGGCCGGTAAGAAAAAGATTTTGCCGATTCTGCGCGGATAAATTAGGCAGTATTGATTACAAGGATATTAAGAGGTTAGAAGTATTTATTACCGAGAAAGGTAAAATCAACTCCAGCCGTTTTTCTGGTAATTGCGCCAGGCATCAACGCAGAATCAGGGAGTTGATTAATAAAGCCAGATTCCTCGCGCTTCTTCCTTACATCCGCTAATATAAAAGCTATGGAAGTAATTTTAAAGAAGGATGTAGATAAAATTGGCAAGGCAGGAGCAGTAGTTAAGGTTAAGGAAGGGTTTGCCAGGAATTTTTTATTCCCTCATGATTTAGCCCAGCCGGTTACAGATGCTATTTTTAAGAAATTGGAGCAAGATGCGTTAGTTAAGTCTGCGCAATCCGCTAAAATTAAAGAAGAGTCTGTCAAGCTTGGAGAGCGGTTAAGTAAATTATCCTTAACGATTAAAGCCCTAACTCAAGGCGAGGAAAAATTATACGGTAGTATAAATGTTTCTGAGATTTCTCTTGCCTTAGAAGAAGAAGGTTTTGATATTGATAAAAATCTTATTGATCTATCCGAACCAATAAAGGTTTTAGGAGTTTATGAAATTCCGGTAAAGCTTCATGCGGAAGTAACCGCTAAAATTAAATTATCAATAGTTAAGAAGTAAGGAATTTTTTAATATGCCACAAGATTTAATTCTAGATAAAATCCCTCCACAGAACTTAGAGGCTGAAATGGCTGTGCTGGGTTCAATGCTTTTGGATGAAGAAGCTGTTTCTGTTGCTATTGAGAAGCTGGATAGCGGATGTTTTTATAAAGATACCCACAGAAAGATTTTTCAGGCGATTTCCGACCTTTTTAATGCTAATAAAGCCATTGATTTAATCACTCTGATCGATGCTTTAAAAAAAGATGGCACGCTTGAAGAAGTAGGTGGCGCAAGCTATCTTACCAGCCTTGCCAATGCTGTACCCACGGCTGCTAATATTAACCATTACGCCAATATTGTCCGTGAAAGGTATATATTAAGAACTTTAATTACTAATTCGACTAAGATTATCTCTGTTTGTCATGAGAGCCAAGGTAATATTGCTGAAATTGTAGATACGGCTGAAAAGCTTATCTTTGAGGTTAGCGATAGAAGGAATCAGGGCACTTATCTACATTTAAAAGAGATTGTCAAAGAGAGCATTGAAACAATTGATAGGCTTTATCAGAATAAGGCGCATGTTACTGGTATCCCCACAGGCTACGTAGATTTTGATATTAAAACCGCGGGACTACAGCCATCTGATTTAATTATTATTGCCGGAAGGCCTTCCATGGGAAAGAGCGCTTTTGCTTTAGGCATTGCTGAATATGCCGGAGTAATTGAGAAGGTGCCTACTGCGATTTTTAGTTTAGAAATGTCTAAGGAGCAATTGGGCCAAAGAATGCTTTGTTCACATGCGCGAGTAGATGCGCATAAAGTAAGAACAGGCTATCTTGCTACTAGTGATTGGCCGCGCCTTACTGCTGCGGCAGGAAAACTTTCTGAAGCTCCAATTTATATTGATGATACGCCGGCTATCTCTGTAATGGAGTTACGCGCTAAAGCGCGCCGTTTAAAATCCCATCATGGTATAAAATTAATTATTCTAGATTATATGCAGCTGATGCGTGGTTCAGCCATGAATATGGAGAGCAGGCAGCAGGAAATATCTGAAATATCGCGCTCTCTTAAGGCTTTAGCCAGGGAGCTACATGTTCCGGTTATCGCTATAAGCCAATTATCCCGCGCAGTGGAATCGCGCACTGACCACAGGCCGCAGCTTTCAGATTTAAGGGAATCCGGAGCTATTGAGCAGGACGCTGATGTAGTTGTGTTAATTTTGAGGGAGGAGTATTATAACCCTTCTCCTGATAACCAAGGCGTAGCTGAAGTGATTATTGCTAAGCAGCGTAATGGCCCGGTAGGATCTTTAAAGTTAGCTTTTATTAAGGAATACACTAGATTTGATAATCTGGCTAGAATTGAATAAATTGCATTGATTTAAAGAGTGCATTCCTATATAATAACCATAAATGCGTAGGCCAATCCCCATAATTTTAACTCTTATTTTTCTTTTTGGCGTAAGTTTTATCATGCTTATGCCGCTTTTTGCTGAAACTACCCCTCAAAGTGCTACCCCTGAAGTATTAAAAAACATTACGGCTATAGAAATTATCGGGAATAAATCTATTAGTACTAATGTTATCATATCAAAAATGAAGGCGCGTATTGGTAGCGCTTATCAGGAAAACGTCGTTAGTGATGATTTAAAAAGGCTTTATCTTTTAGGTTTCTTTAGCGATATAAAAATTGATACGCTCGATTACAAAGGCGGGATAAAGGTTATTGTTACGGTAACTGAAAGGCCGATTATTGATAAAATCAGTTTTACCGGGATTAATCGCATTACCATGAAGGACGATAAAATAAAACAGCAGTTAAAATCCCGCGAAACACAGTATTTAGATTATCCTAGTATAACCGAAGATGTGCGTATATTAAAAAAGATGTATGAAAAGATCGGTTTTAGCCAAGTAGTGATAACTTATAAAGTTGATGTTGATGAAAAAGCGAATAAGGCGAAAATTGAGTTTTCTGTCTTAGAAGGCCAGAAGGTGCGCATTAAGGATATAATTATTCAGGGCAATTCATCTTTTACTAGCGGGCGTATTTTGAAATTGCTTAAAACTAAACGCGCCTGGTTTTTTAATGCCGGTGTTTTAAAAGAAGATGTGTTGGCAGAAGATATGGAGCGTATAAAATCATTTTATCAGCGTGAAGGTTTTACCGATGTTGTAGTAAACTATGAAGTTAAGCCTGACGCGAAGCTGTCGTATTTGTTGTATATCACGATTAATCTTCGCGAAGGGAAAAAATATCTTGTAGGTTCGGTTATTATAGGCGGGAATAATGATATTACTGAAAAAGAAATCTTAAGCCGTTTAACTGATAGTATACCGGGCAAGGTTTTTAGTCAAGAGGCAATGAAGAGAGATATTACTAGCGTTCAGGGGTTATATTTTGACCGGGGTTATATTTCCGCGCAGGTTCAGGATTCAACTATAGTAAATTCAGATACTGGGCGGGTGGATATAACTTATGGGATTACTGAAAATCAGGTGGCATATGTCGATAAGATTAAAATTCGCGGCAATATTAAAACTAAAGATGTGGTGATCCGTAGAGAGTTGAGGATCCATCCCGGTGATAAATTTGATGGTGAAAAGTTGCGTCGCAGTAAGGAAAGGCTGACAAATTTAGGATTTTTTGAAGATGTGAGCTACGATACTGAAGAGACTAATACTACAGATAAGAAAAATTTATTAGTAGATGTTAAGGAAACTAAAACCGGGGCATTTAGTTTTGGCGGCGGCTATAGCACAGTTGATCAGTTTGTAGGTTTTGTCGAAATTGAACAGAAGAATTTTGACTGGAAAAATTGGCCTTATTTTACCGGAGCGGGACAGAATTTGAAGGTACGCGCCTCTATTGGAAACTTAAGTGATGGTTTCGAGTTGAGTTTTACTGAACCCTGGATGTTTGATTATCCGGTTTCCTTTGGTTTTGATCTTTACCGCCGTACGCATTCCCGGGATACTGACTCAGGTTATGCCTATGATGAAAAGGTTACCGGAGGGGATTTGCGTTTGGGTAAGGAGTTATCTGAATATTTAAGAGGCGATATCATCTACCGTTTAGATCAAATAGATATTAGTAATCTTGAGAGTGGTACTACTTCTCAAGATTTACAAGATGAGGCAGCAGAGAGCCCGTATTTGGTTAGCGTGATTACTCCTAGTTTGACCTATGATTCAAGAGACAATGTTTTCGATACGAGAAAAGGTAATTTATTTACTGGATCATTTGATTTTGCTGGTTTGGGTGGAGATAAAAATTACCTGAAATTTTTTGGCCGGGGGTCTCATTATTTTCCCATGCCGCGCGGCGCTGTGCTTGAAATAAGAGGTAGGTTAGGGTTGGCTGAGCCGTATGGAAATACAGAAAAAATGCCTATCTCTGAAAGATTTTTTGCCGGCGGCGCTTATACGATTAGAGGTTACGAGGAAAGAAAAGTCGGCCCAGTCGATAACGAAGGAGACCCTTTGGGTGGCGCATCCATGGCCGTGGCTAATATAGAGTATACTTATCCTTTATTTAGTTTCTTAAAAGTAGCAGCTTTTTATGATGTGGGTAATGTTTGGGAAAAACTAGGGGATATATTTTCTAACAAAGATGCTAATAACGTCCAGAATTCCGGGGGATTGAAATCCGGCATAGGTTTAGGTTTGCGTATTAAAACTCCGATCGGACCGATAATGCTGGATTACGGCATACCTATGGATAAGGCATCTGGTGAAAATACCAAGGGAAGTGGCCGGTTTCATTTTAGCGCCAGCCATGGTTTTTAATAAAAATTATTAAC
>JBAXLM010000013.1:0-28891 GCA_037134795.1 Candidatus Omnitrophota bacterium
GAGGATGTTGTTCTAGCAGCCGAATCGACTTTAAAATGCCTCTGCTAGTTTTCTCTACGAAAACCAGCAGAGGCATTTTATTAGTATTATTGCGGGTGACTGTCGAGACAGAGCCCTTGCCGCGCGCAACGCAAGTGAGCACGGCGAGGTGGCTCGGCAGGCAGGACCCGCTAAGGCAGGACCCCGGAGGCGGGATAAGCGGGAATTAAGACAAGGCAGACGCGTATATGAATAAATATCTATTTGCTTTGGTAACAAATTGTGCTAGAATTATTTCCTATGATTAACTTAAAAAAGGTAAAAAGATATTCTATAAAATCGCGTAAAAGCCTGGTAAATAAAGGTGATTTTGCCCAGCTACCTGTTAAGGGTAGAAGTTTTGCCAGTTTCTTAAGCTCTTTACCGAATATCTTAAAAGCCAAAGATTTGCAGGCGGTTTCTTCCGATATTGTTAGCGCCCATAAGAAGAAAAAAGGGGTCATTTTTATGTGCGGGGCGCACGTAATTAAGTGCGGGCTTAATCCGGTATTAATTGAATTAATTAACAAGAAAGTGATTACTTGCATCTGTTTAAATGGCGCTGGAATTATCCATGATTTTGAGCTGGCTTTCCAGGGTAAGACTTCCGAAGATGTTGCCCAAAATCTTAAAACTGGAAGATTCGGCATGGGTAAAGAGAGTGCGGATTTTTTAAACTATGCAGTTAAAGAAGGCGTAGAAAAAGGTTTTGGATTAGGTTATGCTGTGGCCAGTAAAATAGCTACGTCGAATCTCGCGCATAAAGATTTAAGCCTGCTTTATAATGCTTATAAAAATAAAATTCCCGTATGCGTTTTTGTGGGAATTGGTACGGATATTATCCATCAGCATCCTTCTTTTGATGCCGCTTCTACAGCTCGAGGCTCATTGCGGGATTTTCACATTCTTGTGGAAAAAATCTGTTCTTTAAATTTAGGTGGAGTGGTTGCTAATTTTGGTTCAGCAGTAATGTTGCCTGAGGTGTTTTTGAAAGCGCTTAATCTCGCGCGTAATTTAGGAAATCAAGTTAAGAACTTTACCACTGCTAACTTTGATATGATTTATCAGTATCGAGCGGTGCAAAATGTAGTGATCCGGCCGACGCTTTCCGGTGGGGAGGGCTATTATATTATTGGCCACCATGAGATTATGCTTCCTCTTTTAGCGCAAAGTATAATTGAAAAAATATGATAAAGCTTAAGCAAATAATCCAAAAGTTTGGGAAAGCCAAGATTCTGGTAGTTGGCGATCTTATTCTTGATGAATATATCTGGGGTTCTGTAGAGAGAATTTCTCCTGAGGCTCCTGTTCCTGTGCTTTGGGCAAAAAAGCGTACTTTTATTCCTGGGGGCACGGCTAATGTTGCCAATAATATCCGTTCACTTGGCGGAGGCGTTACTTTACTTGGCGTAACGGGTAAAGATGCTAACTCTAAAATTCTCCTAAGTGAATTAAAAAAACGCAAGATTAATACTAGTGGTATTTTTGTTGAGCAGGGAAGGCATACAACAGTTAAAACGCGTATTCTTGCGGGGAGCCAACAAGTGGTAAGAGTGGATTGGGAGCATACTCATGATCTTTCAAATGAATTGAATTTTAAAATTTTAAAATATATTGAGAAAAATATTAAATCGTTTGATGCGGTAATTGTTGAGGATTATGGTAAAGGGGTAATTAACGTAGCGCTCCTGGAAAGGCTTATCGCGCTTGCTGCTAAGTACAAAAAGATTATTACCGTAGATCCTAAAGAGGAAAACTTTCAATATTACCGAGGAGTAACTGCGATTACCCCTAATCGTAAAGAGTTGGAAAATGCCATTAGAAACCTTAAACTAAAAGATACAACTAATAGATTTAAAATAAATACCGATAGGTTATTTACTGATAAGGATGTTGAATCAGCTGCTGGGCAAATTCTAATCTATTTGAAATTGGATTCTATTTTAGTTACCCTGGGAGAGCAGGGGATGAAATTATTTGAGAAGAATGGGCGCGTAATCCATATCCCTACTGTAGCCCAGGAGGTTTTTGATGTTTCCGGAGCAGGGGATACAGTAATCAGTACTTTTACCTTAGGTTTATGTGCCGGGGCTTCTAAAGCAGAAGCTGCGCATATTGCTAATTTTGCCGCAGGTATTGTCGTAGGTAAGCTGGGCACAGCAGTGACAACGGTCAAGGAACTTTTAGAGAGGATAAAATAAAATGGATGTAATTGGAGTTATTCCGGCAAGGTATTTATCCACCAGGTTTGAGGGAAAGATCTTGGCGGATATCCTGGGTAAACCCATGTTGCAACATGTCTGGGAGCGTGCTAAGCAATCCCGCATGCTGGATGATTTGATTATTGCCTGTGACAATGAAATTATCTTAAAAGCAGCTATTGAATTCGGGGCCAAGGCGGTAATGACCTCTAAGGAACATACTTGTGGTACGGATAGGATTGGTGAGGTGGTTAATCCAATTGACGTAAAGGTTATTATCAATATCCAAGGCGATGAGCCGTTGATTCATCCGATGATGATTGATAGCCTGGCCCGGGCATTATTAGAAGATAAAATGTTAATTATGGCTACATTGATGAAAAAGATTGAGGATATCTCGGAGTTAATGGATCCCAATGTGGTAAAAGTTGTAGTGGATAAAAATAATTTTGCTTTGTATTTTTCGCGCGCGCCTATTCCGTATCTTGCGCCTAATGCCGAGATTGATCAGGTAACTTATTATAAGCATATCGGCCTTTATGGTTATACCAAGGATTTTCTTTTTACTTATAAAAATCTTCCCGTTTCCAATCTTGAAAAAACGGAGAAATTAGAACAGTTACGCGTTTTGGCCGAAGGTTTTAAAATTAAAGTTCTAGAAACTAAATTTGATACTGTGGGAGTAGATACTCCGGATGATTTAGAACGGGTGAAAGAACAACTGCAAAAGGAAATAAAATAATGCGTCAGATTAGTATTAAAAATATTAAATTCGGGGATAAACAGCCACTCGTACTTATTGCCGGCCCTTGTGTTATTCAGTCGCTGAGTTTTTGTTTGGATACTGCTAAGAAAATTAAGCGTATTGCCGATGATTGCGGTATGCCATTTATTTTTAAATCTAGTTTTGATAAAGCTAATCGGCTCTCCATTGATTCTTATCGCGGGCCAGGGTTAATTAAGGGTTTGGCGATTTTAAAATCAGTAAAACAACAGCTCAAGGTTCCTATATTAAGTGATGTGCATTGCGCCAAAGATATGCCTGCGGCTGCGCAAGTCCTGGATATTATCCAGATACCGGCATTTTTATGCCGTCAGACAGATTTAATAGTTGCTGCGGCTAAGACGGGCAAAATAGTGAATATTAAAAAAGGGCAGTTTCTTGCTCCCTGGGATATCTTGCCTATCATTAAGAAAGTCGAGTCAGTAGGGAATAAACAGATTTTAATTACCGAGCGAGGAGTAAGTTTTGGTTATAATAATCTAGTCACGGATTTTCGTAGTTTAGGAATTATGCGTGCTTTAGGCTATCCGGTTATTTATGATGCAACCCACAGCGTGCAGCTTCCCGGTGGCTCAGGGGATTGTTCCGGCGGCCAGAGTGAATTTGTAACGGGTTTATCCCGGGCAGCTGTGGCTTTTGGCTGTGATGGTTTATTTCTTGAGGTACACCCTGACCCGAAACACGCGCCGTGCGATGGGGCGAATATGATTAATTTTAAAGAATTAGAAACTCTTTTAAAACAAGTTACAAAGATTAGAAAGGCGTTATGAAATTAAATGTGATTAAGCGGGCAAAAGAGGTTTTAGAAATTGAGGCGCAGGCAATTAGGTTGCTTAAAAACCGGGTGGATCATAATTTTTCTAAAGCCGTAGAGTTAATCTTAAAAACTAAAGGCAGGGTAATTGTTAGCGGGATGGGAAAAACTGGAATTATTGCTCAAAAGTTTTCCGCTACTTTAGCTTCTACTGGTACTCCGAGCCTATTTTTACATACGGCAGAGGCGATTCATGGTGATCTCGGAAAAGTTACCAATGATGATATAGTAGTTATCCTTTCTAATAGCGGTAGCACTGAGGAGATGAAGCAGCTTCTACCTTTACTTAAAAAGATCGGGGTATTGATTATCTCACTTACCGGCAATACGAAATCTGTTTTGGCTAAATACAGTGACGTAGTTTTAGATGTTTCTGTGAAAAAAGAGGCTTGTATTTTAGGGCTCGCGCCCACTGCTTCAACTACCGCGGCTTTAGCTATGACTGATGCTTTAGCGGTATGCCTCTTAGAGCAAAAAGGTTTTAAGGAAAAGGATTTTGCTTTTTTCCATCCTGGAGGGGCTATTGGCAGGCGACTACTTTTAAAAGTTGAAGATCTTATGCGTAGCGGGAAATTTAATCCTATAGTTGGTGAGGAAAAAAAGGTTTCTGAGGTTTTATTAGCGATTACGCGTGCGCGCGCTGGTTGCGCTACGATAGTAAATAAACAAGGGAAATTAAAAGGTATATTTACTGATGGGGATCTACGTCGTCATCTGGAGAGTGATGAAAATTTACCGAGTAGATTGGTCTCTGAAGTGATGACTTCCAAGCCTACTGTAGTATATAAAGATATGTTGGCAGCTCAGGCAATGCGTATAATGCAGGATAAGCGCATTGATGAAATTCCGGTGGTGGATAAATTTATGCGGCCTGTTGGTTTATTAGATATTCAGGATCTGCTTAAAGCGGGGTTAGTTTAAATATGGCGCTTGATATGGTCAAGGAAGAGCTTAAGCTAAAAGCAAGTAAGATCAAACTTCTTTTATTAGATGTTGACGGAGTACTTACCGATGGCAGGATAATTTATGATTCGCGCGGTCGGGATTCTAAATTTTTCGATGTGCATGATGGGTTAGGGGTTTATGTTTTGCATAAATCCGGGATCAAGACTGTTTTAATTACAGCCAAAAGTTCTAAAACTATATCGCCGCGCGCCAAAGATATGCGTGTAGCTGAAGTTTTCGCGGATATTTTTCCTAAGAGCGCTGTGCTTGATAAAATTCTAAAGAAGTATGGCGTTTGTTCAGATGAGGTTTGTTTTGTAGGAGATGATTTAGTGGATTTATCGATTATGCGTAAAGTTGGTCTGCCTGTGGCAGTTGCTAACGCAGCAGATGAAATAAAAGAAGTAGCGGGTTTTATTACTAGTTGCGTCGGCGGCCGCGGAGCAGTTAGAGAAGTTGCGGAGTTAATTCTTAAATCACAAGGTAAATGGGAAGATATTTTAAAGTTTTATGCTGCTTAAAAGAATACTATTAGTTTCTGCGTTTTTATTTTTTGCTTCTACCTGTCTTAAAGCCGAAATCACCAAAGAAGTAAAGGAATCTGACCAGCAGATTGGCGATTTTTCTCTATCAGGCTTTGGTGAAAAAGGGAAGAAGGCCTGGGATATTTCTGGAAAATCAGCGGATATATTTAATGAAGTTGTTAAACTTAAAGAAGTGGTAGGCAATCATTATGCCGATAAGGATAGTATTAATCTCACTGCTGATAAGGGCGATTTTAATAAAAATAGTGGAGTTGTGCATTTAGAAGACAACGTGGTGATTACTACATCAAATGGCGCAAAACTTACTACTGATTCTCTTGATTGGGATCGCAAGCAGCAGATAGTTAGTACTTTAGATAGTGTAAATCTCAAGCGTTCGGATATGAATCTTTCCGGAGTAGGGGCTAAAGGCCAAACAGGGCTTAAGCAGGTGGCTTTAGCAAAAGATGTGCGCTTAGATATAGAACCCATGGATAAACTGAAAGGCAAAAAAGAAAAAATATTGATTACTTGTGATGGCCCGCTTGAGGTAGATTATGAAAAAAATATTGCCATATTTTATAATAATGTTAAAGTAGAAAAATCAGACTTGACTATTCACAGCGATAAGATGGAGGTTTATTTTGTCCCTAAGCAAGAAGATCCTAAAAAAGAACAGGGAGCCGCAGTAATGTCTAGCTCAATAAATAAGATTATAAGCATTGGCAATGTGCGTATATTGCGCGGGGAAAATATATCTTATAGCCAGGAAGCAGTTTATACTGCTAAGGATAAGAGAATCGTTTTAACTGGAAGGCCTCAGATACTTATTTATCAGACGGAGAATATGAATGCGGCTTTTGGAAACTAAAGGTTTAGTTAAATCTTATGATGGGCGCCAAGTCGTTAAAGGCGTGGATATTACGGTTAAGCGTGGAGAGATCGTTGGGCTTCTTGGCCCTAATGGCGCAGGCAAGACCACTACTTTTTATATGATTGTGGGTATTGTTGCCCCAAACCAAGGCACAATTGTTTTTGATAATCATGAGATTACTAATTTACCGATTCATGAACGTGCGCGCCTTGGGATCGGTTATCTTTCTCAGGAAGCTTCGATATTTCGCAAGCTTACGGTGCAGGAGAATATCAATGCTATTCTAGAAACTTTGCCTTTGAGCCGTCCAGAAAGAAAACGCAGGTTGGTTTCTTTACTGGAAGAGTTAAATATTTCCCATCTAGCTAAGAATAAGGCTTATACCTTAAGCGGAGGGGAAAGAAGGCGCTTAGAGATAACTCGGGCGCTGGTAACCAATCCATCTTTTATTCTTCTTGATGAACCTTTTTCCGGAATTGATCCGATAGTAGTTAATGAAGCGCAGGAGATTATTAAAGAATTAAAGGCAAAAGGGTTAGGAATTTTACTTACTGATCATAATGTCAGGGAAACACTCTCTATTACTGACCGGGCATACTTGATTGCTGATGGTACTATTCTTATTGCAGGTACGGCGCATGACTTGATTAACCACCCGCAGGCGCGCCAGGTTTATTTGGGTGAGAAGTTTAGAATGTAAGAAAGGGAATAATGAAAACCGAAATTAAGAAGTTGGATGGTACAAAACGTGAATTAAGCGTAGCTGTAAGCGGCGAGTTGATAAAAAATAAATTTGAGGATGTTTTCGCTCAAATTGCCAAAGAAGCAAAGGTTCCGGGATTTCGTCCGGGCAAAGCCCCAAGGGATGTTTTAGAAAAACATTATGCCGCCTCTGTGCATGAACAAGTTTTAAAAGAATTAGTGCCTGATGTGTATAATCAGGCTATAGCCGCAGAGAAACTTGATGTAATTGAGCTACCACAGATTAGCGATGTTAAGCTTGACCGTGCTAATCTTTCTTTTAAGGCTGTTGTAGAGGTGAGCCCCGAGATACAGGTGAAAAATTATAAAAATCAAAAGATAAATTTTAAAAAAGTAGTCGTAACTGCGGATGAAATTAAGAAACAGATTAATTCTGTTAGAGAAGCACGTAAAGCTGACGCTCTAGATGATAAATTTAGCCGTTCTTTAGGTTACCCTAGCCTAGCTGATTTAGAGAAGACAATGGAAAGGCAGCTTTATATTACTAAGGAAAATCAAGAGCGAGCGCGTATTGAAAATGGATTGATTGAGAATTTGATGCAGGGCTTAGAGTTTAAGCTTCCGCAAGGTTTGGTTAACCGTCAAATTCAAGATATGCTTAGACAAACAAAGTTGGATTTAGCTATGAAAGGCCTGCCACGGGATAAAATTGAGGAGCAGGAGAAGCTGCTTTTGGAGGGGATTGAGCCTGAAGCTAAAAAGCAGGTTAAGGTATATTTGGTTTTAGCAGAGATCGCAAGAAAAGAAAATATTGCTATTGATGACCATATGCCAGCTAAAGTAATGGAGTTTTTGTTAAGCCAGGCAGATTGGCAGGAGACTCACTAAAGCGGAGGATACGATGGAGACAAAAATGCAGACTTTAGTTCCTATGGTAATTGAGCAGACTGCTCGGGGTTATGAGCGCGCCTATGATATTTATTCCCGACTTTTAAAGGACCGGATTTTATTTATTGGCACGCCGATTGATGATTATGTGGCAAATCTAGTGATCGCTCAGCTGCTTTTTTTACAAATGGAAGATAAGGATAAAGATGTTAATGTTTATATTAATTCACCCGGGGGTTCAGTTACCGCGGGTTTAGCTATTTATGATACTATGCAGTTTTTAAAGTGTGATGTGGCTACTTATTGCGTAGGCCAGGCATCTAGCATGGGTGCGATTTTACTTGCTGCTGGCACAAAAGGTAAGCGTCAAGTTTTACCGAATTCACGGATCATGATTCATCAGCCTTGGGGCGGAGTACAGGGAGTGGCCGCGGATATTTCGATTCAGGCTAAAGAGATTTTAAAACTGCGTGATCGGATTAATGAAATTTTGGCGCATCATACTAATCAACCGTTAGATAAGATACAGAAGGATACGGATCGGGATTATTTTATGAGCGCCCAGGAAGCTAAAGATTACGGCTTAATTGATGAAGTAATCTTACCTGAAATCAAGAAATTAAAAAAATAACAGTTAAGTGAAAGGAATAGCCAGATGAAAAAGAATTATTTGCTTACTCCGGGCCCTACGCCTTTACCGCCAGAAATTTGCGAGGCAATGGCTAGGCCGATTATTCATCATCGTACACCGCAATTTCAGGAGATCCTAAAAGAAGTAAGCGTTGGTTTAAAGTATGTATATCAGACCACAAATGATGTTTTTATTATCTCTTCTTCTGGAACCGGGGCAATGGAAGCTGCTGTAATAAATTTGCTTTCAAGCGGGGAAACTGCTTTAGTTGTGCAGGGAGGAAAATTTGGGGAAAGATGGACAGAGATTGCCAAGGCTTATGGAATTAATACTGAGATTATTAATGTGGAGTGGGGAAAAGCAGTTAATTCGGACGAGATAGCCAAAAGGTTAAAAGCTAATCCAGGAATAAAGGCAGTATTTACTACTCTTTGCGAGACTTCTACAGGCGTAGATAATGATATTGAAAAGATTGCAGGAGTAGTTAAAGAAACTTCTGCGGTTTTGGTGGTTGATGCTATAAGCGGCCTGGGAGCAGTTGATTTAAAAACTGATGCCTGGGGAGTTGATGTAGTTGTTTCGGGTTCGCAAAAAGGCTTGATGCTTCCTCCGGGGTTAGGGTTTATTTCAGTTAGCCCTCGCGCTTGGAAATTAGTGGAAGCCTCTAAATCTTCGCGTTATTACTTGGATCTAAGAAAAGCCAAGAAGGCAATAGACAAAAACGATACTCCGTTTACATCTTCGATTACTTTAATTATTGCTTTAAATGAATCCCTGAAGATGATACGTTCTGACGGCTTAGAAAATATTTTTGCCGAGCATAAAAAAATGGCAGATGCTGTACGCGCCTCAGCCAAAGCTTTAGGTTTGGAATTGTTTGCTCCAACTGCCGCCTCAAATGCAGTCACAGCAGTAAAAGTACCCGCGGGTATTGATGGTGAAAAATTAGTTAAAACCATGCGTGATACTTATGGAGTAACTATTGCTGGGGGCCAGGATGAGCTAAAAGGAAAAGTATTCCGCATTGCGCATATGGGTTTTATCGGTGAGTTTGATATTATTACCGGGTTATCCTGTTTAGAAAAGGTTTTGGCTCAGATGGGTTATAAATTTACTTTAGGCGTAGGTATCAAAGCCGCGGAAGAGGTTTTTCTTAAATAATAAAGAGGGAGTAATAAAATGATTAAAATTTTAGTTAGCGATGCGTTGTCAGATGAAGGGCTAAAAGTATTTAGAGAGGCTAAAGAACTTACTGTGGATGTAAAGACTGACTTAAAACCAGATGCTTTAAAAGAAATAATTAAGGATTATGATGGCCTGGTTGTGCGCAGCGCGACTAAGGTGACAAGCGAGATAATTCAAGCAGCTAAAAAACTTAAAGTTATTGGCCGCGCTGGCGTGGGTCTTGATAACGTGGATTTAGAGGCAGCTACGCAAAAAGGGATTATTGTTATGAATACTCCGGCGGGCAATACTATTTCTACCGCTGAGCATACCTTTAGTATGATTTTAGCCCTTTCGCGCAATATCCCCCAGGCAAACTCTTCAACTAAAAAGGGAGAGTGGAAACGCTCCAAATTTATGGGAGTCGAGCTTTATGGTAAAACCTTAGGGATTGTAGGTTTTGGCCGCATTGGCTCTGAAGTTGCAAAGCGGGCTAAATCATTTGGAATGAAGGTTTTGGCTTATGATCCATTTTTATCCGCGAAGATTGCTGAAAGTATCGGAGTTGAAATCGCGGAGTTAGAAAAAGTATTGCAGGAATCTGATTATATTACTGTGCATACTCCACTTACCGATGAGACTCGGCATATGATTTCAGATAAAGAGTTTTCTATAATGAAAAAAGGCGTGCGTATGATAAATTGTGCCCGTGGCGGGATTATTGATGAGCCGGCTTTAGTTAAGGCAATAACCGATGGTTTAGTCGCAGGTGCCGCGATGGATGTTTTTGAAAATGAACCGCTTTCTGCGGATAACCCATTTTTGAAACTTGATAATGTAATTATTACTCCGCATTTAGGCGCTTCTACTGAAGAGGCTCAGGTGAATGTGGCTATCGAAGTAGCTGAGATTGTACGCGATGCCCTGCTTGGCCGGGGAATTCGTAATGCAGCTAACTACCCTTGCCTGGATGCCGAGGTTTACAAGATCCTTAATCCTTATATCAATTTGGCCGAGAAATTGGGGATGTTTACAGCGCAATTAGTTGAAGGTAGATTCCAGGAGTTAAATATAAATTATAGCGGCGAGATTACTGCGTATGATTTAAGTTCAGTAACTATGGCTTTGGCTAAAGGCGTATTGTCCCCGATACTAAAAGAGACAGTAAATTTTGTCAATGCTGTATCTTTAATTAAGGAGAGAGGTATACAGCTGCGTGAATCAAAGTCAACCCAAGAAGGGGAATTTGTTAATCTGATTCAATTAGAAATTAAGACGGATAAAGAAACTAAAAGTGTTTGTGGGACACTTTCCAGTAATAAGCAGCCGCGTATCGTGAAAATTGACGATTATTATCTTGAATTATACCCGATTGGAGAGATGGTTTTTATCCGTAATTGGGATAAGCCGGGTTTAATCGGCAGCCTGGGAACATTTATGGGTAAAAATAAAATAAATATTGCTGCTATGACCTTTGGCCGGGATAAACCCGGAGGTAAAGCAATCAGCGTCTTAAATGTTGATAGCCAGGTGGGAGTAGATATCCAGGAGGAAATAAAGAAACTAGAAAATATTTTAACTGTAAAAGTTATTAGGACATGATGAGAAAAGTCAAAAGTCAAAAGTCAAAATTCAAAAGTCAAGAGTCAAAATTCAAAAGTCAAAATTCAAAAGTCAAAATTCAAGAGTTAAAATTTTACTTTTTAACTTTTGGTTTTTTGTTTTGCGTTTTAAGTTTTGCTTTTCCTTGTTATGCCAAAGAAATAACTATTCTTTATACCGGCAATACCCATGCCATGCTTTATCCCTGCAGCTGTCCTTTTGAGCAAGATGGTGGGATTAGCCGCCGGGCTTCGTTGGTGAAAGAATTAAGAAGGAAATCCCCGGGGCTTCTGCTTTTAGATTGCGGCGCTTTTACCGCCGGAGGGTTGATGGATGAATACACCCAGAATACCCGGCTAGATATGCAGCGCTCTGAAGTGAATCTTAAGGCTATGGAGTTGATGCAATATGATGCCGTTGCTATAAGCAGTGATGAGTTTAATTTCGGTAAGGATTTCTTTCTAAAAAACGCCAGAAAGAATAAACCTGCTTTCTTAAGCGTTAATTTAGAGTCGGATAAAGTGGAACCGTATATTATTAAGCAGGTTTCCGGGATAAAAGTTGGGATTATTGGTTTAACTAATTTAGCTGCTAGCCAAAAATCAGAAGGCTTAAAGATTTCTGCGCCTAAGGCGATAGGCCAGTTGGTTAGCCGCCTTAGGGATGAAGGCGTGGAAGTAGTGATTGTTCTAAGCACCTTGAGCAAAAAAGAAGATTTAGATTTAATTTCTAAGGTTAAGGGCATAGATGTACTTTTTGCGGGGCATAATCCGGAAAAAGAAGATTTGGAAACTAAAGTGGGTTCTACTTTTATTGTGCGTTCTTTCTGGCAAGGCCGTAAGCTCGGGAAATTGACCCTGGAAGTTAAGAATGGTAAGCTTATAAACTGTAAGATTGAAGAGATCCGCTTGTCAGATAAGATTGCTGATGACCCTGATGTGCAAGCAATCTTACCGCGTTGTTATTCTGATGCCAACTGCAAGAAAGATGGTTTGGTTGGCAGCTGCCAGAGTCCGGGTGAGCTTAAAGCCAGTTGTTTGTTTGCCGAACCGAATAAATTAAAGCTGGTTATAATAAGTACAGAAGACTGTATTGTTTGTAATACAGAGCCGGTTCTGGAGTTGTTAAAAAAACAATTCCCCGGCATTAGTGCTGAATATATTGATTTAAAGCAGGCTGGAAACCTGATTAAGGATTTATCGATTAAAATCTTGCCAGCTTACATTATCGGCAGAGAAGTAGAAAAAGAAAATAATTTTGATAATTTTAAGAATAATCTGGAGTTAATCGGCGACTTGTACTTGCTTAAGCCGCAGGTAAGCGGGGTATCTTATTTTATTAATCGCCAGATTAAAAAGGGGAGCCTGGATTTATTTTTTAGTATATTTGATAAAGACGCCGCGGAGCTTCTCTCGGTGTTAAGAGAATTTAACCCAAACTTGCATTTTCTGGCCGTAGAAAAGGATTTGGGTTTCGATGCCAAGAATGGTTCGTTTGAGGTAGAAGAATATTTGCGCGGGGTATGCGTGCAGAAGTATTATCCGCAGAAGTTTTGGGATTATTTAATTTGCCGCGCCAAGAATATCAGCAGTTCATGGTGGGAGGATTGTCTTAACGAAACTGATGTGTTTAAAATAAAAACTTGCGCCAGGGATTCAGAAGGGGCGCTCTTGCTTAAGGAAAATATTGCTTTAAATAAAGAGGTACAGGTTATGTTTGGTTTGAACTATCTTCTGGATAATTATCAGATGTTTTCTTCACGCGGGGTGCCGGATAAAGAAGAACTTAGAAAAATAATAAAGAAGTAAGGAAAAGAGGAGTGAATATGGCGCATAAACCGAAGATTTATCTGCTTGATGTAACTAACCGTGATGGGGTACAGACCTCGCGTATTTGTTTGTCTAAACTGCAGAAGACTATGATTAACTGGTATTTGGATCAGATGGGGGTTTTTCAGTCGGAATTTGGTTTCCCTCTCACGCGCCATGAAACAAATTACCTTAATGCAAATTTAGAATTGGTTAAATTAGGGGGGTTTTCTAATATCAGGTTAAGCGGCTGGTTACGCGCGACAAAAGAAGATGTAAGAGCTGCTTTTAAACTTGTGCCGCATTTAAGATATCTCAATCTTTCTATCTCAACTAGTGACCAGATGATCGTGCATAAATTTAAAGGTAAGCTGGATCATCAAACAGTAATTAAGGAAATGGTCGAAGCTGTCAAAGAAGCGATAAGTTTGCATGCGGAATCTGTGGGAGTTAATGCCGAAGATGCTTCGCGTACTGATATTGATTATTTGATAAAATTTGCCCTAAAGGCAAAAGAGGCCGGAGCTGATAGGATTCGTTATTGCGATACATTGGGTTGCGATACACCTTTTAGTATTTATGATAGAATAAAGTTGCTAGCGCAAGAGGTAAAGCTTCCTATTGAGGTGCATTGCCATAATGATTTGGGTATGGTAGTAGCTAATTCAATTGCCGGAGCCAGGGCAGCTAGTGATGCGGGAGTAGATTCATATATTAATACTTGCGTTAATGGTATGGGAGAACGCGCGGGTAACGCGGATCTGGTTTCTGTAATTTTGGCAATTAAATTTGGCCAAGGAATGCAGGGTTATTCTTTAGATGAAAAGGTGGATCTAAAGATGGCTTGGAAGATATGTAAATATGCTTCTTATGCTTTTGGAGTGCCCATTCCTATTAATCAACCTGGAGTAGGGGCTAATGCTTTTGCCCATGAATCCGGAATTCATGCCGACGGAGCGTTAAAAGACAGGCGTAATTATGAGCTTTATGATTACGAAGAATTAGGCCGCGGTGAGCCGGAGATAATTGAGACGGGCAGAAAGATTACTGCTGGAGAATATTCCGGGATCAAGGGGTTCCGTAATGTTTACGAAAAGTTAGAAGTGGCTTTTAAAGATGACGCGGAAGCTACGCGTATTTTAGAGTTAGTCAGATATGCTAATGTGCATAATCAAAAGCCTTTAGTTGATGACGAGCTTAATTTTATTGCTAAGTATCCGGATATCGCGCATAAGGTTTTTACTATGACACCATAAAAAGAGGAAAAAATGAATACAGTTATTGTTGGAACACAATGGGGTGATGAGGGCAAGGGCAAAATAATTGATATTTTGTCGCAGAAGGTTGATTATATAGTACGTTATCAAGGTGGAAATAACGCTGGCCACACAGTAGTCGTTGGCAAGAAAGAGTATATATTCCATCTTATTCCTTCTGGCATATTACATCCCGGTAAGATTTGTTGTATTGGGAATGGCGTAGTAATTGATCCAGAGGTACTTTTACACGAGTTAGGTGATTTACGCCTTAATGGGATTGACTTCAGTAGGCGTTTTAAAATTTCATCTTTAGCGCATTTAATTATGCCGTATCATAAAAACTTGGATCAATTACGTGAAGCTAAAAGAAAGAATAAAATCGGCACTACGGGCCGTGGCATAGGCCCGTGTTATGCTGATAAGATTAATCGTTGCGGGATTCGTATGATTGACCTATTAAATCCTGATATATTTCGTGAGAAGCTCAAAGATAATTTAAAAGAAAAAAATGAGATTTTTAGAAAGGTTTATCAACATCCTGGTTTTAGCTTTGAAAAGATATATCGCCAATATTTGGATTATGGAAATTTGTTTGGAGCGTACATTTCTAATACCGCTTTATTGTTAAATAAGGCAATTGAGAATAAAAAGGATATTTTATTAGAAGGTGCTCAAGGGACATTCTTGGACATTGATTTTGGGACGTATCCTTTTGTTACTTCTTCTTCAGCAACTTCAGGAGGAGCTTGTATTGGTACAGGCATATCTCCGGTTAAAATTGATAAAGTAGTTGGCGTATGCAAGGCTTATACGACTCGAGTAGGCGAGGGCCCATTTCCTACAGAGTTTGCTTCCGCGTTTGGTGAGTTTATGCGTGGCAAGGGAAATGAATTTGGTGCTACTACCGGAAGGCCGCGTAGATGTGGTTGGTTTGATGCTGTTATGTCTCAGGAAGCTGTGATGCTTAATGGAATATCTGAGCTTGCGATTATGAAAATTGATGTGCTTGATGGCTTAAAAAAGATTAAGATTTGTACTGCTTATAAATATAAAGGTAAGATATTTAAAGAGTTTCCCCATGATTTTGAAGTATTAAGTAAAGCTATCCCAGTTTATAAAGAGATGGCAGGTTGGCCGCATCAGGATAATAAGCCTAGTTCTTTTAAAGAGTTGCATCCTAACGCCAGGATTTACCTTGCGCAACTGCAATCATTACTTAAGGCTAAAATAACCATGGTCTCGGTAGGCCAAGCCAGGAAAGACACAATCATGGTTTAGCCGTCTATTGAGGCGACAAAACTCTTGACTAGAATAACAGGTTATGTTATATTTAAAATTCGGTCCTGCGTTAGCGGGCCTCATTTAAAGGAGAAATAAAGATGAAAAATAATTTATTTAAAATTACATTAGTTTTGTTTATAACTTTAAGTTTAGCCGGTTGTACTTTTATTTTTCAGAAGGGCAGGCGCTCTGATGCCCAGAAGATCGATGAACTAAATGCGCAGCTGGATGAATTAAACAGCTCAAAAAGCCTACTTGAGCAGAAACTTGGGGAAGAGATAAATGATAAACAGATTAAGCTGCAGATGATGGAAAAAGGCTTGGTCATCACCGTCGTAGGCGATCTTTTGTTCGATTCCGGAAAAGCCCAGATCAGGCCTGAGGCGTATCCGTTGTTAGATAAGGTGTCTATGGTATTAAAAGATAATATGGCTAAATTTAATGTAGGCATAGAAGGCCATACGGACAACGTTCCGATTAAGAGTTCTGGATGGAAATCTAATTGGGAGCTTTCCACTGCCCGCGCTCTAAGTGTTTTGCATTATTTGATAAAGAATCAAGGAGTAACTCCTGAGCGTTTATCAGCAATTGGTTATGGTGAGTATCGCCCGGTAGATTCTAATGAAAACAAAGTTGGCCGTAAACAAAATCGTAGGGTAGAGATAGTTATATTGCCTAATGTGACTAAGGTTCAAGGCGAAAACGTTCGCTCATCTCAAGTTGAGAATCTCCAGGAGAATCTTAAATAAACATAGATTGATAACATGGATGAACAACTGAAAAATCGCTTAGTAGTTATTTTAGCAGTATTAACTGCAATCTTCTTTTTTGCTACGCTTAGTTCTTGCAATAGCGCGATGCGTCAGAAAGCTGCTCGTGACAAAGAGATGTCTGCGCGTTTGCAGCTGGAAGAGAAGATGAGTAAGTTTTCGAGTGAGAAATCAGCTTTAGAAGAAAAAGCTTTAGCAAAAGAAAAAGAGGCTCTAGAAGCAAAGCAAAATTTTGAAACAACAAAAAAAGTTTTGTTACAGGAACAATTAGTCAATGAAAGCCTTAAGGAAGAGTTGCAAAAAGTAACTAAGCTTAAAGAAAACTTAGAAAACGATCTAAAAAACGCCTTAGTAGCTGAAAAAAAGGTTAAGAAATGATATAGGGGGAGGTAAGAGAACATATTAATTGTTCTGTAAAAGGGGAGAGAATCCCCTTTTTTGTTGAAGGAGGGTAATCAGATGAAAAGATGGGCTAAAATAAAAGGGTTGATTAAAAAAATTATTTCTACCAAGTTTATTCCTAAGTCGAAAAAAACGAAATTAGTATCTGGGCATTTGGGAAATTCTTTATGCAAAGAGAATACCAGTTTTCAAGAAACTATTGCTGTGAATACTAAATTTTCTCATCCGGAGAATATTTGTGCATCACCAAGAATGCCGCAAGATATCCCCCATAGTTATGACCAGGATAAAATTGTTTTGCAAGTGCGTGATCCGCATTGGTTGCATACTTATTGGGAATTAAGAAACCAGACTCTCGGAGGATTACGTCTACGATTAGGTAATGAATTCGCTCGCTCAAGAAGAGTTTTAAGGGTTTATGATGTTACTAATATTGTATTTGACGGGTCTAATGCCAATAGTTTCTTTGATATCCAGGTCAATGATTTTACTAATAGTTGGTATATAGATACTAATGGGCCGGGTAGGTCTTGGTGTGTGGATTTAGGTTTAATGTTGCCGGATGGCCGGTTTATTATGATTGTGCGTTCGAATGTTGTGCAGACTCCAAGCGATAACCCGTCATGGATTACTGACGAAGAGTGGATGATTCCCGATGAGATGTTTGCCCGGCTTTATGGCATGGGTTTTGGTTTGGGCAGAAGCTCTCCGGTTGGCCGTGCCTGGCAGGAACGTATTAAGCAGGGAATATTTAGTTCAGGATTATCTTCTAGCCCTGTAAGGAAAGAAGTTAAAGAAAGAAGCTTTTGGATGAAAGTGGATTGCGAACTAATTGTTTATGGAGCAACTGAGCCTAGCGCTAAAGTAACAATACAGGGGAAACCGATTAATTTGCGTCCTGATGGAACCTTTACTCTTCGTTTTTGGTTACCTGATGGAAAGCAGTGCATACCGGTAAAGGCTGTATCCGAAGATAAAGTAGAAGAGCGCGTTATAACACCGATTGTAAATAGAGAAACCAAGTGGCTTAATGACTAATTACCAAATCCCAATGTCAAATGAAATCCCAATGATCCAATGACCAAAATTGGAACTTGGGATTTGGAAGTTCATTTGTCATTGGAACTTGGGATTTGGGATTTGAGGGGTAAATAAAATATGTTCAAAGGTTATCTTTGTTTAGTTTTACACGGCCACCTTCCTTTTGTCAGGCATCCTGAATTTGAAAATTTTCTGGAGGAGGATTGGCTTTATGAAGCGATTACTGAGACTTATGTACCGCTAATCTCTGTATTCGAAGGGTTAGTTAATGACGGTATTGATTTTCGCCTGACTATGACTTTAAGCCCTACGCTTATTTCTATGCTCAGCGATCCTTTATTGCAGGAGCGTTATATTAAGCATATTGATAAATCAATCCAGCTTAGCCAAAAGGAGATGCAGAGGACTGCTTGGCAGCGCGAGTTTCGCGTTTTAGCCCAAATGTATTTTGATAAGTTCACTCAGGCCAGAGATACCTTTCTAAAATACAATCGTAATTTAGTATTAGCTTTTAAAAAGTTTCAGGACCTAGGAAAGCTTGAGATTATTACCTGTGGGGCAACGCATGGTTTTTTCCCGCTTATGGATGTGTGCCGGGATTCAGTGCGCGCGCAGGTTAAAGTCGCGGCAAATCATTATCAGAGCGTTTTTGGCCGTAGGCCAGTTGGGATATGGTTGCCGGAATGTGGATATCACCCCGGGCATGATGAGATATTTAAAGAAGCAGGGATACGCTTCTTTTTTACTGATTCTCACGGAATATTGCATGGCTCACCGCGCCCTAAATATGGTGTATTTGCTCCGGTTTATTGCAAAGGCACGGGCGTAGCTTGTTTTGGCAGGGATCTGGAATCTAGCAAGCAGGTTTGGTCTTCTATTGAGGGTTATCCGGGAGATTATAATTACCGTGAATTTTATCGTGATATTGGTTTTGATTTAGAGCATGATTATATTTCGCCTTATATCCATCCAGATGGAGTACGTATTAACACAGGAATAAAATATTACCGTATTACGGGCACGGGAAATCATAAAGAGCCTTATATTCCTGATGTCGCGCGTGATAAGGCAGCATCTCACGCTGGAAACTTTATGTTTAATCGTCAAAAACAGGCAAGTTACCTAAATGATCTTATGGGTAAGCCTCCAATTATTGTTTCGCCCTATGATGCTGAGCTTTTTGGGCATTGGTGGTATGAGGGGCCGATGTGGTTGGATTTTCTTTTTCGTAAAATTGCCTGCGATCAGGATGAAATTCGTTTGATTACTCCTTCGGAGTACTTAACAGAAAACCCAAGAAATCAGGTAATTTCTCCTTCAATGTCTAGTTGGGGATATAAAGGCTATTCTGAGATGTGGCTTCAGGGATCTAATGATTGGATTTATCGCCATCTGCATATGGCCTCAGGACGTATGAGCGAATTGGCAAAAACTTTTCCCAATGCCCAAGGGTTGCATAAGCGGGCGTTAAATCAGGCTTTGCGTGAGTTGCTTTTAGCGCAGAGTTCAGATTGGGGTTTTATTTTAGGCACTGGTACGCACACAAGTTATGCAATACGCCGCACCAAAGACCATATTTTACGTTTTAGCCGCCTATATGAAGAGATAAAACAAAATAGTATTGATGAAAACTGGTTGGCTGACATTGAATATAAAGATAATATTTTTGAGCAAATAGATTATCGAGTGCACCAGTAGAATGTTAGCGGAAAATAATATCCCCAAACATATCGCTTTTATAATGGATGGTAATGGCCGCTGGGCCAAGGAGCGTGGCTTAGCGCGCACTGCCGGGCATCGCCAAGGTATTAAACGCGTTAAGGAAATTATTCGCGGCGCAGGCGAGCTAGGGATAGAGGTAGTTACTTTTTTTACCTTTTCTACTGAGAACTGGGATAGGCCGAAAAAGGAAATAGATATGCTGATGCGCTATCTTGGTAAATTCTTAGATAGTGAAATTAAAGAACTAGAGCGTAATAATATGCGTTTTCAAGTTATTGGACAAAATGAACCGTTACCTAAAATTATTCAGAAGAAAATCCAGGCAGCTCAAAATCGGACAAAAGATAATACGGGTTTAGTGGTTGTTCTGGCTTTAAACTATGGCAGCCGACAGGAGATTGTGGATGCTGCTAAGGGATTTGCAACGAGTGTGCTTAAAGATAACGCGTTACTGGAGCAGGTTACTTGCGAAATATTTTCCCGTTATTTTTATACTGCTGATTTGCCTGATCCGGATTTATTAATTCGTACTAGCGGGGAGATGCGTATTAGTAATTTTATGCTTTGGCAGCTTTCATATGCGGAGTTGTATTTCTCTAACAAATATTGGCCGGATTTTACGATTGATGAACTAAAAGAAGCAATAAGCGATTTTAAAAAAAGAGAAAGAAGATTCGGAGGAATCGATGTTAGCAAAGAGGATAATTAGTTCAGTTGCTTTAATAGCGATTATCTGCGCGGTTATTTTTTCTAAGTTTCTTTGTGGCTTAGTGATAATCTTGTTTATCATTGGCGGTCTTTATGAATATTTTGTAATGCTAGAGAAAAAAGGAATAAAGATCTATAAATATTTTGGAATTGGTATGGGTACAATTATTCCACTTTCTATAATGTTTAGATTTGAGCCTACTAAAAACTGGGAGCTTTTATTTATTGTTTTAGCTTTGCTATTCATTTTTCTCATGCAGTTTAAGCGTAGAAATAGCTCTGGCGTAATTGTAGATATTGCTACTACGCTTTTTGGCATACTTTATGTTTCCTGGTTTTTTAGTTTCTTAATTAAAATTAGGTATTTAGAATCGGGTTTAGCATATTTAGCGGCGTTATTAATAATCACCAAGCTTGGCGATATTGGTGCTTATTTAGTGGGAAGCAATTTTGGCAAGCATCTTTTAATACCGAGGATTAGCCCTAATAAAACCATTGAGGGCTCTTTAGGAGGTTTAGTTTTTAGTATAGTAAGCGCGTTAGCTTGTAGTATTTTTTTAGATTTTAATTATCTGCAGCTTACTTTATTAGGCTTAGGATTAGGTATTTTGGGCCAACTCGGAGATCTTTCTGAATCGTTGCTTAAGCGTGATTGTCAGGTCAAGGATTCAGGTAATTTATTCCCGGGGATGGGTGGGGTGCTTGATGAAATTGACAGTTTGTTATTTGCTGGGCCGGTTTTCTATTTTTATCTTAGCGTAATTATAAAATGAAAAATATCGCTGTTTTAGGTTCAACAGGTTCAATCGGAGTCAGTACGCTGGATGTAATACGTAAATTCCCAAGTAATTTCCGGGTAGTCGCATTAAGCGTTAACTCTGATATTGATAGTTTGTATAAACAGATAAAAGAGTTTAAGCCTTTAAACGTCTGTGTCAGGGATGAGTCTAAAGCCAGATTGCTTGCCAAAAAACTATCGACTTCAACTAAAGTTTATTGCGGGGATATTGGTTTAGAAGAGTTAGTAAAAGATAAGCGTATAGATCAAGTGATGTTCGCGATTAGCGGGGCAGTTGCATTGGGGCCGTTAATTAGCGCGATTAAAAGCGGCAAAGATATTGCTTTAGCGAATAAAGAAGCTTTAGTTATGGCTGGGCAAATTATTATGCGCTTGGCGCTTAAGCATAAAGTAAATATTTTGCCGGTTGATAGCGAGCAGTCAGCAATTTGGCAGGCTTTATTAGGCCAAGATCGCAAGAGTATTCGTTCGGTTTATCTGACTGCTTCTGGTGGGCCGTTTAGAAATGTTTCTAAAAAAAAGTTAAATTCTGTTTCAATAGACAATGTATTGCGGCATCCACGATGGAAGATGGGAAAAAAGATCTCGGTAGATTCAGCGACCTTGATGAATAAGGGGCTAGAGGTTTTAGAGGCAATGTTTTTATTTAATATAGAGATAAATAAGATTAAGGTATTGATTCATCCAGAAGCCTTAATTCATTCTATGGTTGAATTTGTTGACGCGGTGGTGATAGCGCAACTGGCCGCAACTGATATGCGTATACCAATTCAATATGCTTTGGCTTATCCTAAAAGATTAGCCAATCAGCTTCCAAGGATAAATTTTTATTCTCTTAAAGAGATGCATTTTGCCAAGCCAGATTTTAACAAATTCCCTTGTTTGGGGCTGGCTTACGAAGCAGCCAGGCAATTGGGTTCTGCGCCAGCTGTCTTAAATGCTGCTAATGAGGTCTGCGTAGAGAGTTTTCTAAAAAGGAGAATAAAATTTATGAGTATACCCAAAGTGATTGAGAAAATAATGTGTAAACATCGTAATTTAGTCAATCCTTCCCTTAAAGGTATCATGCAGGCAGACGCTTGGGCGAGAGTTGAGGCTTATAATGCCGTTGGGAGAGGAAAAGTTAGATGATCGCAACTTTGGTTTTTATATTAATTCTAAGTTTACTTATTATTGTCCATGAATTTGGGCATTTTATAGCTGCGCGTTGCGCAGGGGTGCGCGTGGAAAAATTTTCTTTAGGTTTTGGCCCGCAGTTGTTTAAAAAGATAATTGGAGATACAGAGTATTCCTTAAGCCTTATTCCTTTGGGCGGTTATGTGAAGATGGCTGGAGATAGCCTTTCAGAATGCGTGGGCAAGCCTGATGAGTATTTTTCAAAATCACCGGTTAAAAGGTTCCAGATTATTTTCTGCGGGCCGCTTTTAAATTATATTTTAGGATTTTTATTCTTCTGGGTTATTTTGTTTGTAGGTTATCCTACATTAACCACCAAGGTTGGCGGTTTAATTGACGGGTATGGTGCGAAAGCTGCAGGTATGCAGGTAGCGGATAAAATTATAGCTATAAATGGCCAAAAGGTTGATTCCTGGGATGATTTACAGAATCAGATTCAGAAGAATAAAACTAAAGATTCTATTGGGCTGTCGTTAATACGTAATAACCAAAAGTTGGAATTTAATGTAGAAATTAAGAGCAAGGTTCTGGATAATCAGTTAGGAGAAAAGAAAACTTTAGGCATAATTGGGATTACTCCTTTTGATGAAGTTATAGAGGTAAGGCATGGATTTATTGAATCCGCGTATCTTGGATTAAGGAAAACAATCGATTTGACAGTTATGACTTATAAAGGGATATGGCACTTAGCAAGTGGAAAAATGTCTATGCGTGATTCCATGACTGGGCCATTAGGCATATTTTTTATTACATCTAAAGCCGCAAAACTAGGATTAATTGCAGTTATGCATTTAATTGCAGTTTTAAGTGTAAGCTTGGCAGTATTTAATCTGCTTCCTCTGCCAATTTTAGACGGGGGGCATATATTCTTATTAGGATTAGAGAAACTTAGAAAAAAAACATTAGGTATAAAGGCAGAACAAATAGTTAATAATATAGGAGTGAGCTTGATGATTATGCTTGCTTTGTTTGTTACTTATAATGATATCTTAAGGCTTTATGGAGAGAAAATCAGTAAATTGGTAGGAAAGTAATATGGAAATTAAACGCAGAAAAAGTAAGGTTATCAAAATTGGCAAGGTAGCTATTGGCGGCGAAAACCCCATAGCTATCCAATCAATGACTAAGACCAGGACTGCTGATATTGAAAAGACAGTTAAGCAGATTAACGCGTTAGAAGACGCGGGGTGCTCAATAGTGCGTTTGGCAGTCAGGGATTTAACCGATGCAGCGGCTTTAAGTAAAATTAAGGCTAGGACGAATTTACCGTTAGTAGCGGATATTCATTTTGATTGGCGGTTAGCTATTGCTGCAATTCGAAATGGCGCGGATAAGATTCGGCTTAATCCAGGAAATATTGATAAAGATATACAGATAAAAGAGGTGGTTGCTGTTTTAAAGGATACAGGCGTACCACTGCGTATTGGGCTTAATTCTGGTTCAGTTAAAGAATATGACGGGCAACGTACTAGTATGCCGGAGAGGTTAGTGCGTTCTTGCTTGGGTTATATAAGAAAAATAGAAAAACTTAAATTTGATAATATAGTAATTTCGCTTAAAGCTTCGAATGTTTTAGATACTTTAGCAGCTTATCGTAAAATAGCCTTAGTTTGCAATTATCCTCTGCACCTTGGCGTTACTGCTGCCGGCTCTGTGTATAAGGGCATAATAAAATCTAGCATTGCTTTAGGGGCTTTGCTATCTGAAGGCCTTGGTGATACAATAAGGGTGTCGCTTACGGATAATCCGTTGGAAGAGGTCAGGGCAGCAAGAAGTATTTTAGAATCTTTAGGTTTACGTAAGGGGGGAGTTCAGGTAATTAGTTGCCCTACTTGTGGCCGCTGTGAACTAGATTTGATCAGTATTGTTAAGGACCTGGAAAATAAATTAGAGGCTCAAGAATATAAGCAATCAGCTCATCCTTTAAAAGTAGCGGTAATGGGTTGTGTGGTTAATGGCCCCGGAGAGGCGAAAGAGGCGGATATCGGAATAGCTTTTGGTAAGAAAGAAGGGCTTTTATTCAAGAAAGGTAAGCCGGTAAAGAAGGTGGCAGCAGCAGATTGCGTCCGGGTTTTATTAGAAGAAATTAATTTAAGGAGATGACATGGCTCAACTGACGCTAAAGGGTAGGGTGCGCGAAGCTTTTATTGCTAAATACAGCAGTATTTTATTTAAAGGTGCTGCCAATAAAACTGAAGTTAGCTCGGTAGTGAGGAATATTCTGGAAGGGATTTTAAGCCAGCCGCGTAATCCTATTAAGGAATTGGAGCGGGAGAATATTATTAATGAATTAGTTGATGAATTTTCCGGTTTTGGCCCTATTGAGAAATTAATGATGGACCCTGATATTACGGAAATCATGATTAACGGCACGCATAACGTATACGTAGAGAAGCACGGGAAGAAATTGAGGACTGATATTAAATTTGACAGTGATCAGCAGCTGATGTATGTCATCCAAAAGATTTTGTTGCCTACCAGAAGAAGGGTTGATGAATCAGTTCCTTATACGGATATTTGCCTGCCGGATGGTTCGCGAGTTAATATTATTATCCCGCCTCTGGCTTTGAATGGGCCAACCATAACTATTCGCAAATTTCTTAAAAAAATTATAAGCGCTGAAGATCTTATTAATTTAGGGACACTCGACAGAAGAATGGCGGATTTTTTAATTGCCTGTATTAAAGGTAAGGCTAATATTATATTCGCCGGCGCTACAGGTAGCGGAAAAACTACTACTGTAGGGGTGCTTTCAAGTTATATTGGAAATGACGAACGTACCATTACTATTGAGGATACGGCGGAGTTGCATCTGGCGCAGGATCACGTAGTTAGATTAGAGACTAAGATTTCGAATATTGAAGGGAAAGGTGAGGTTACCATTAGAGATCTTTTTCTTAACACTTTGCGTATGCGGCCTCAGAGGATTATTTTAGGTGAAATTAGAAGCGCCGAGGCTTTGGATATGCTTCAGGCGATGTGCTCAGGCCACAATGGAGCACTTTCTGTTATTCACGCGGATACCCCTGAAGATGTGATGTACCGGTTAGAAACAATGATTCTAATGTCCGGGGTTCCTTTAACCTTAGAGGCGATACACCGGCAGATTGTTTCATCTTTGCATTTAGTCGTTCAGCAGGATCAGCTTGTTGATGGAACGCGTAAAATTACCCGGATTACCCAGATTAACGGCTTAAAAGACGGCTGGGTGAACCTTGAAGATATTTTTTATTATGACATTGAACATGTAGATCAAGATGGCAAGGTATCTGGCCATTTTAAAGCTACGGGGACGGTGCCGGTATTTTATCCGATTTTTGGCAAAAGAGGAGTAGCTTTATCTAAAGAGGTTTTTAATAAGGATTAAAAGCCTAATTGAGGGTTTGGTATGTTTTGGAGTAAGGTATTTATTCCCACATTAAAAGAAACACCCAAGGAAGCAGAATCTGTAAGCCATCAATTGTTGTTGCGTGCTGGGTTTATGCGCATGCTTATGGCAGGGGTATATACTTACCTGCCTCTGGGCTTAAGGGTTTTAGAAAAAATTCAGGGAATAATCCGCCAGGAAATGAATGCAATTGGTGCTAGCCAGCTGCTTTTGCCGGCGCTACATCCTTTAGAGCTTTGGCAGAAAACCGGCCGCGATAAAGATATTGGCGAGGTAATGTTTAAATTTATCGACCGTCGCGGAAGAAATGTTGTTTTAGGCCCGACGCATGAAGAGATAATTACAAGTTTAGTTAAAGATCAAATTTCTAGCTATAGACAGTTACCTTTAGTGTTATATCAGATACAGACTAAATTTCGTGATGAAATAAGGCCGCGAAATGGCTTAATCCGGGCATGTGAATTTATCATGAAAGACGCCTATAGTTTTGATCAGGACAAGGAAGGATTAGATAAGAATTATCAGCTAATGTATGAGGCTTATAAAAGAATATTTAAACGCTGTGGCTTAACTGTTTTAATAACGGAAGCAGATTCCGGGATTATGGGAGGTAAGGAATCCCATGAATTCATGGCGCCCGCTACCCAGGGAGAAGACCTGGTTTTGTTATGTAAGAAATGTTCTCAAGCTAAAGCCTTTGATGCGGATAGCTTGTTATGTTCTAAATGTAATTTCCAGATGGATAAGATTAATACCATCGAGGTCGGCCATATATTTAAATTAGGAATAAAATATAGCCAGGCTTTGGGTGCAAATTTCTCGAATGCTTTAGGAGAGCTTAAGCCAATAATCATGGGTTGTTATGGGATTGGAGTCTCGCGTTTGGTTTCGGCAATTATTGAGCAGAATAATGATGCCCAAGGAATTATCTGGCCTAAAGAGGTTGCTCCTTATCAGATTTTAGTTTTGCCTCTTGATGTGACTAATAGCCAAATTATGCAGGAGGCAATTGCCTTGCATGATCAGTTGGCTAGTTTAGGATTCCAAGTGCTTTTGGATGATCGCGATGAGCGCGCGGGTGTAAAGTTTAAGGACGCGGATCTTTTAGGCATTCCTATACAGGTAGTTATCGGCCGTAATTCGCTTGTTGAGCAAACCATTGAGATAAAGGTGCGCTTAACTCAAGAGAAGATAATTAAACCCCGGCAGGAGGCAGTTGAGCAGATCGGGAAGCTCATTCATATTTAGAAAAGTAGTTATGGATAAAGAAAGCGTAAAGCAAGAATTAGAATTATTGTTCGAACAGAGATTTGTTGCTCAAGGTTTTGAATTGGTGGATGTAATTTATCGCAAGGAAGGCGCACATCTTTTTTTACGTATTTTAGCGGATCGAGTCGGCGGCGGGATAAATTTAGATGAATGCGCGCAGCTCAGCCGCGATATAAACCAGGCGTTGGATGAATTAGATATTATTGGATCGCGCTATATGTTGGAGGTTTCTTCTCCGGGGCTTGATCGCTGCTTGGTAACGCAAAAAGATTTTACGCGGTCTTTAAATAAAAAAGCTGTTTTCTATTTAAGTGAGCTGATAAATGGGAAATGCCAATGGCATGGCGTAATTAGCAAGGTTGACGGGGAAAGCGTATTTATAGATAGCGGTGGAAGTATATTAGGAATACCATTAACAAAAATAAATAAAGCAACATTGACAATCTAACCCAAAATTTGCCGAAGGCCGCCTTTGGCGGGGTTAAAAATAACTGGAGAGTAAAAAAATGAGTCAGGAGCTATTGGCGATTATTGAACAGATTGAACGTGAAAAAGGGATTAAGAAAGAGATTATGCTTGAGGCGGTAGAAAGCGCCTTGCTTAGCGCCGCTAAAAGGGTGATTGATTTAAAGCCGGATGAAGAGTTTAAAGTTGAGATTGATCGGGCTACGGGTGAGATTCGTGCGTACCGTAATAATGAATTAGTAACGAATATTGATTTTGGCCGTATCGCTGCTTCGACAGCCCGGCAGGTAATCATTCAGAAAATGCGTGAAGCAGAAAAGGATGTGGTTTTTAATGAATTTCAAAATCGCGTAGGTGAGATTGTTAGTGGCACAGTTTACCGTTTTGAGAAAGGTAATATTATTGTTGATCTTTTGGGTAAAGCCGAAGGCGTTTTAATTAAGCGTGAGCAATCTCCTAATGAGGAATTTAAACAGGGACAGCGTATCCGCGCATATGTTGTGGAAGTTAAGAAGGATGCCAAAGGCCCGCAAATTATTTTGTCACGCGCGCATCCTAATTTAGTTAAAGAGTTATTTGAGCTGGAGGTTCCTGAGATTTACGAGGGGATTGTTGAAATCAGGGCTATATCGCGTCAGGCAGGAGAGCGTACTAAAATCTCAGTTTGCTCAAAAAATGATAAGGTGGATTCTGTAGGCGCTTGTGTGGGTATGCGAGGAAATCGCGTAAGAAATATTGTTAACGAATTACAGGGCGAAAAAATTGATATTGTGCGTTTTAACGATGATGTGCGTGAATATATTAAGGCGGCTCTTTCTCCGGCCAAGATTTCTGAAATAAAGTTAGATAAGGAGAAGAATAAGGCTGCTGTCGTGGTCGATGATGATCAGTTGTCGCTATCTATTGGGAAGCACGGACAGAATGTGCGCTTGGCTTCTAGATTGGTTGGTTGGGAGTTGGATATTCGCACTAAGAGTATGATTGCTGCTGAAGCACTCGGCGGTAAGCCCAAGGAGCAAATTACTCCTGAGGCGCAAGCTGTACCTGAGATTCAAGAGAAGCCAAAGAAGGCTAAAAAAGCAGTTGTTAAAGCTGCAGCTAAGAAGAAAGAGCCTTCTTTAGGAGAATTATTAGGGATTAGTGAAAAGATTGCCGAAAGTTTAAAAGTTGCGGGTATTAAAAGTATAGAAGATATACTCAAAGCTAAAATTGAGGGATTGGTAAAGATAAAAGGTATTGGAGAAGCCAAAGCTGGTAAAATTATAGCAGAAGCAAAGAAGCTAAACTAATTTTTCTTAATATAAAAGGATAAGATTATGCTTAAAGCAAAAAAAGGAAAAGTAATTGTAAAGAAAGTTGTTAAGAGTACCGCGCAGAAGCGCGTACCGGCTTCTTTGATAAAGCCGGGTAAGGTTGGTATGAAGGTTGTTCCTAAGGTTCATCTAGCAAAACCAAAAGCAGTAGTTAAGCCGCTTAAACACAAAGCTGTAATAAAGAAGGCAAAAGAAGAGATCAAGCCGCAAGCAAAACCTGTAATAATACACGAGCATAAAGCTGAAGTTAAACATGAAGTTAAGCATGAAGTTAAACATGAAGTTAAGCATGAAGTTAAGCATGAAGTTAAACATGTAATTCAGCCAGAACCAAAAATTGAAG
>JBAXLM010000014.1:0-25678 GCA_037134795.1 Candidatus Omnitrophota bacterium
CGCAGGGGCAAAACAAGCGTCCCTGCGAGAACCAAGACAAGGCAGACGCGTAGGAAGATAGGGTTTGCTAACTTACTTTTAATTGAAACTGGCGGTTTATTGTGTATAATAGATGGATTAAACTATGATTGAAGATAATTTTAAGATAATTTTTGAGAAGATTCGCGGTGCGGCTTTGAAAATTAAGCGTGACCCAAAAGAGATTACGCTGGTTTGCGTAGTTAAGGGCCAAGAGCTTAGGCAAATAAAAGAAGTGTTGAGGTTAGGGTATAGGCAAATTGGGGAAAACCGGGTTCAGGAAGCTTTGAATATTTATAAGCAAATACTCGGAGTTGACTGGCATATGATTGGCCACTTGCAGTCTAATAAGGTAAAGGACGCAGTAAAAATATTTGATTTAATTCACTCGGTTGATAGTATTGGCTTGGCCAAAGAAATTAATAAACAGGCAGATAGAATTGGTAAGGTGCAGGACATACTTCTTGAGGTAAAGACTTCTGGCGAGGATAGCAAATTTGGTTTTGCTCCTGAAAAAATGCCAGAGGCTTATGACTCGATTTCAAAATTAAATAATATTAAAGTGAGAGGGTTGATGACGATTGCGCCTCTAACGCAAAATCCAACTGAAGCCAGGCCATATTTTGCCGCTTTACGCAAAGTACGCGATAGTTTGGATTCAAGTTGGGTGCTTTCTATGGGTATGAGTGATGATTTTGAAATAGCGATAGAAGAAGGCGCGGATATATTGCGTATTGGCAGGGCGATATTTGAGGGTAAAGAATGTTAAAAGTTGGAATAATTGGTTTTGGGAATATGGGCAAAGCAATTGCATTTGGCGCGCGCGCTCTCTTTGAGGTATCCGTATTCGATAAAGACAAGGAAAAGCTTGCTGATTGCCAGGGCCTAAAAGCTCAAACGCAAGTTGCTGATTTAATAAATAGCTCGGATTGCATTATTTTAGCGGTAAAGCCTCAGGACATTGAAAGCGTTTTAAAAGAAATTAAAACTCATTATAAAGAGCAGTTAATTATCAGTATTGCCGCGGGTATCACTACAAAATATATCATACGCCAGATAACTGAAAAAGCGCGGGTAATCAGGATTATGCCGAATATGCCGGCGCAAATTAACCAGGGTGTTTCTTTTTTATATAAACATGAGAGCGCGACTGAAAAAGATTTAAATTTAGCTTGGCAGTTATTTAGCTGTGTTGGTTTTGTAATGGTGGTTAGTGATGAAAAAATGATTAACGCGGCAACTGCGGTGTCAGGAAGCGGGCCAGCGTTTTTTTGCTATTACATCAAAGAGAAGGCTAGCGCAGTTTTAAAGCGGGAAGAGTTTATTCAAATGTTAACGGATGCTGCCGTGGGCCTGGGTTTTGACCAGCAGGAGGCTAAGGTTATATCGGAGAAAACTATTGATGGCACAATCGCAATTTTAGAAAAGAATAATTTAACGCCTGAGAAATTAATAAAAATGGTCGCTTCAAAAGGCGGGACAACTCAGGCTGGCCTTGCTGTGTTAATTAAAGGCGGATCAATTGAAGATGCGGTAAAAGCGGCGTTATTGCGCGCTGAGGAATTAGGGAAAGGGAGCTAATATGTCAGTGATCGGGATTATCGGTGGAAGTGGTTTATATAAAATCGAAGGTATGCAGGTAATTAAACAGTTGAGCGTTAAGACGCCATTTGGAGATCCTTCGGATAAATTTACGATTGGAAAGTTAGAAGGCAGGGATCTGGTTTTTCTTCCGCGTCATGGCGTGGGCCATCGTATATCTCCGAGTGAAATAAATTACCGGGCAAATATTTTCGCGATGAAGAAATTAGGCGTCGAGCGTGTTATTTCGGTAACTGCTTGCGGCAGCTTGAACGAAGAGATGAAGCCTTTAGATTTTGTGGTAGTGGATCAGTTTGTTGACCGCACAAATTCCGGCCGTAAAATGAGTTTTTTCGATTCCGGTATTGTCAGCCATATTGTTTTTAGCCATCCGGTTTGTGGGGAACTTTGTGCGAATATTTACGCGGCGGGTAAGGCATTAAATTTAAATATGCATAAAAGCGGCACCTATATCAATATGGAAGGCCCACAGTTTTCTACATTAGCAGAATCAAAGCTCTATCGGTCTTGGGGTATGGATATAATTGGCATGACGAATATGGCTGAAGCTAAACTTTGCCGCGAAGCAGAGATCTGTTACTGCACTTTAGCTTGTGTAACGGATTATGATTGTTGGCATCCACAACATGAATCCGTAACCTTAGATATGGTGATGAGTAATTTAAATAAGAATATTGAGAATGCCAAGCGGGTTATCTCTAAAGTAATTAAGGACCTTCCCCTTGAGCGTAAATGTAGCTGTGGGCAGGCTTTAAAATTCGCGATTGTTACAGAGAGAAAACTTATTCCGGCAAAAGTAAAGAAGGATTTGAATATTATTATCGGGAAATATGTAAATGGCAAATGATTCTGAATATAAACATACATTAAATTTACCTAAAACAGATTTTCCCATGAAAGCGGGCTTGCCTGTTAGGGAACCGCTTCTATTACAACTTTGGGCGGAAGCGGATATTTATAAATTAATTTGCGATAAATCTAAAACCAAACCAAAATATATTCTGCATGACGGCCCGCCATACGCGAATGGCGATATCCACATTGGCCATGCTTTAAATAAAACCCTTAAAGATATTATTGTTAAGTATAAAACTTTGCGGGGATTCGCATCAAACTATGTCCCGGGTTGGGATTGCCACGGGTTACCTATTGAACATCAGTTATTTAAAGAGTTAAAGATGCGTAAGTCGCAAATATCGCAGCTTGAGTTCCGTAAGAAGGCGCATGATTACGCGAATGAATATGTCCAAAAGCAAAAAGTTCAGTTTAAGCGTTTGGGTGTATTCGGTGAGTGGGATAATCCTTATTTAACTTTGAGCCATGATTACGAAGAAAGCATTTTGAATTCTTTTGCCCAGCTTAATGAAAAAGGTTATATTTACCGCGGGCTAAAGCCGGTTAACTGGTGCTGTAAATGCGAAACCGCGCTTGCTGAAGCAGAGGTGGAATATGCCGAGCATAGCTCGCCGTCTATTTATGTAAAATTTAAAATTGAGCCTGCTAAGAATTTTAAGGAGAATAGTTTTCTGGTTATCTGGACCACAACTCCCTGGACGCTGCTGGCGAATGTCGCGGTAGCTCTGCATCCGGGGTTTACCTATCTGTATATTAATAGCGAAAAAGGCAATTTGATCGTAGCTAAAGATTTATTACCCAGCTTTCTTGCTAATTCAGGAATAGAAAAATATTCCCTAATTCAGGAATTTTTGGGTAAAGAGCTTGATGGCTTAATTTATGCGCATCCATTTTTACCCCGGAACGGCAAAGTGGTTTTGGCGGATTATGTATCGCGCGATGAAGGAACGGGTTTAGTGCATACCGCGCCTGGCCATGGCAATGATGATTATTTTACCGGGATCAAATATAAATTAGAGATGATCATGCCGGTAGATGCCAAGGGCGCGTTTGATAAGACTACGGATGAGTTTTGCGGCTTGCATGTTCATGATGCTAACACGCCTATTTTAGAAAAATTAGAGAAATTAGGGGCTTTACTTTTTAATGCTAAGATCAGCCATTCATATCCGCATTGCTGGCGTTGTAAAAATCCGGTTATTTTCCGGGCGACAAAACAGTGGTTTTTAAATATGGGGCACAATGACCTAAGGAATAAACTGCTTAAAGAAATCAGCCAAGAAGTAAAGTGGGTGCCGCCTAGCGGACAGGAAAGAATGTCGGCGATGGTTTCATTGCGTCCTGACTGGTGCCTTAGCCGTCAGAGATATTGGGGTGTGCCTATCCCCGCTCTAATTTGTAATAATTGTAAAGAGGAGTTCTTATCCAGCCAGGTGATTAAAAATTTTGCCGCGCTTTGCGCGAAAACAGGCTCAGACTGTTGGTTTGAGCTGCCGGTTGAGGATTTTTTATCTAAAGATATAAGTTGCCCGCATTGTAAGGGAAAGAGTTTTTCTAAAGGCGCGGATATCCTGGATGTTTGGTTTGATTCCGGGGTAAGCAGCCAGGCAGTATTAAAGAAAAGAGAAGAGCTGGAGTTTCCCGCTAGCCTGTATCTTGAAGGTTCTGACCAGCATCGCGGGTGGTTTCAGTCTTCGCTTATTCCGGCAATGTGTATTGATAATAAAGCCCCATTTAAAAACGTGCTAACGCATGGTTTTGTGGTTGACGGGGGAGGGCGGAAGATGTCCAAATCTTTGGGCAATGTGATTTCTCCTTTTGAAATCATTAAAGATTATGGCGCGGATATTTTAAGGATGTGGGTAGCTTCCAGTGATTACAACGAAGATATCCGTATTTCAACGGTAATTTTGAGCCAGCTAACGGATGCATACCGAAAGATCAGAAACACAGCGCGGTTTATATTAAGTAATCTTTATGATTTTAATCCGGATACTGATAAAGCCAAATATGAGGATTTTAGGAAAATTGATAAATGGATGCTTAGCCGCTCTAATTCTCTGGTTAACGCGGTTGGGAAAGCGTACGATGATTTTGAATTTCATAAAGCTTATAAATTAATTTATGATTTTTGCAACGAAGACCTGTCGATGTATTATTTAGATATGGTTAAAGGCCGCTTGTATACATATGCTGCTAATTCGAAAGAGCGAAGAGCCGCGCAGACAGCATTATACGTTGTGCTTAATTGTTTGGTGCGGGTTATTTCTCCGATATTGGTTTTTACCGCTGAGGATATCTGGCAGAGTATGCCTAAAGAAAAAAATGAGGGGCAAGCTAGAAGTGTGCATCTATTAGATTGGCCCTTGCTTTACGCGTTGGGCGAAGAGGAAAAAATAATTGAAGAACAGCTTAAACCAGTGTTGGATTTAATTCCACAAGCAGCTAAAGCTTTAGAAGAGATGCGCGCGAGAACTGAAATTGGCAGCTCATTTGACGCGCAAATAAATATATTGACAAAAACCCAGGATCGTTATACATTCTTACAATGCTTGCAATCGCAGCTACCTGAGATTTTCAAGGTTTCTGGCGCTAGCGTTGAGTTAAAAGCTGAAAATGAAAATGCGTTTTCTATAGAAGTAGCCAAGGCTAGTGGAGAAAAATGCTCGCGCTGTTGGAATTATTCTCTCTCGATTGGTAAAAATAAAGAGCATCCTTTGATTTGCGATAATTGTTTCAAAGCTTTAGGGGGAAAATAAATTGAAAAAAAAGTTAACTAAAAAAGAACTTAAAGATTTTAAGAAGATTGTGCTGAAGCGCAAGGATGAGGTAATTGACGATATTCAGCATATATCGGATGATACTTTAAAGAAATCACAGAAAGAGGCGTCCGGAGATATCTCGGGGTATACTTACCATATGGCTGACGTAGCCACTGATAATTATGACCGTGAGTTTTCTTTAGGCCTAGCTTCCAATGAAAGACAGACTTTGTATGAATTAGAGGATGCGCTTAAGAGAATTGAAGACGGATCTTTTGGAATTTGCGATGATTGCAAGAATCATATTTCTAAAATCAGATTAAAAGCAGTGCCCTCTGCCCGTCTTTGCATTAAGTGCCAGAAAAAAAGGGAAAAGAAATAAACCTGCAATTTTCAAGATGATCCTTATCATCATTACCTGCGTTATTTTCTTAGACCAACTTAGTAAATATCTAGCTACAAAACTCCTGTATTTTAATACACCGGTTAGCATAATTGATAATTTTCTATACCTTACGCTCGCGCACAACCGCGGCGCAGCTTTTGGGTTGTTTAAGAACCAGCTGCTTATATTTGTGTTGATATCTATCTTTGCCATCGTGCTTATTTTTTTCTTTCTTAAAGCCAAAAATAATTCTTTGCTTTCTCGTTTTGCTTTGAGCATGATCCTGGGCGGGGCAATAGGCAATCTTATTGACCGCCTGCGTTTTGGTTATGTAATTGATTTTTTAGACTTTCGCGTTTGGCCGGTTTTTAACCTGGCGGATTCTGCTATAACTATAGCCGCGCTATTTTTAACCTGGGAGTTGTTTTCCAAGAAAAATGTTACCTGAAATCTGCCATATCGGCCCATTCACAATTTATTCCTACGGCGTTATGCTAGTTTTGGCTTTTTTTACCGCTACTTCTTTATGCTCTGCCCAAGCCAGACGAGAGAAGATGGACCCGGATTTGATTTTTAATCTTTTATTTATTATTTTTATTTCCGGGATTATTGGCTGCCGGGTATTTTATGTATTGCTTAACTTTTCTTATTATTTGCGTAACCCGCTTGAGATTATTATGCTCCAACACGGAGGCATGGCTTGGTTTGGCGGGTTGATCTTTGGCTCCATTTCAGGGTTTTTATTTATTAAAAGAAATAAGCTGGACTTTTTAAAAATCGCCGACCTGGTAGTTCCTTTTGTGGCTTTGGGCCAAAGCATTGGCAGGATAGGATGCCTTTTAAATGGATGTTGTTTTGGCCGCGAGAGCCAGTGGGGGGTATATTCCGAAGTTTTTGGTAAGGTGCTTATTCCCACTCAGCTATACTCAAGTTTGCTTTTGTTGTTAATCTTTTGCCTTTTAAGATTAATGCAGAATAACAAGCACCTTCCAGGGCTGATTCTTTATAGCTACCTTTTTTTCTATTCCCTTAAGCGCCTATTTATTGAATTTCTGCGTAATGACAGCCCAAGAATAATTTTTGGGTTAACTCTTTTCCAATTATTAAGTACCGCGGTTTTTATCTTCTCGCTTTTAAGAATTATCAGAATGTCTCGGAAATTTAAAAAATAATGACTGACACGCGTCAATTTATTTTACAGGTTGATGAAAGCCAAGCGCATACGCGCCTTGATTTATTGTTGACCAATTACGCAACGCAAAATAATCTCGCGCTATCGCGCACGCATATTCAGAAGCTTATATTGGAAGGAAAAGTTTTTTTAAATTCACAAATTAGCCGAAAAGCTAATCATAAAGTAAAATCAGGCGAACATATTCAGGTAATCTTGCCGGATAAAGTTGAACAAAAGTTATTAGCGGAAAAGATATCTCTTGATGTTGTTTATGAAGATGATGATTTAGCGATTATTAATAAGCAAACAGGTTTAGTCGTGCATCCAGCCCCGGGTAACAGGCAGCATACTTTGGCTAACGCGTTGCTTGGCCGTTTTAAACAGCTTTCTGATATTAATAAAGATAGGCCGGGTATTGTGCATCGTTTAGATAAAGAGACTAGTGGCCTGCTAGTTATCGCCAAAAATAATGCCAGCCATTTAAAGTTAGCTAAGCAGTTTGCCGAGCATAGTATTGAACGTATTTATATCGCTATTGTCAGCGGCCGGGTTGAATTTGATGAGGATGTTATCGAGGCACCCATTGGAAGGCATCCTACAAAAAGGCAGAATATGGCAGTAAGTTATTTAAAAAATACCAGGTATGCGAAGACTCTTTATAAGACTTTAAAGAGGGGAAAAGATTTTAGCCTGCTGGAATTAAAGCCTTTTACCGGCAGGACGCATCAGCTCAGAGTGCATCTGGCATTTTTGGGGCATCCTATTCTTGGCGATATTAAATATGGCAAAGATAATTCTTTTGGCCGCATGGCTTTGCACGCGCAAGAGATCGGTTTTATTCATCCTACAACAGAGAAGTTTGTGCATTTCACTAGCGCAATGCCTAACGAGTTTGAAAATTTTTTAAAACAAAATACTTGATTTTTACCTAACCTTTGGTATAGTAATGGTTAATAACTTTGATAAAAAACGATAGGAGGAAAAATGAATCGTAAAGCTACTGTTATCTTACCAGTTTTAATCGGCTTAGTTATTATTTCTTTAGCATTAGCTACGGGTGCATTTTATTTTTATCAGAAAGAACATGCAAAAAATATACAGCTGCAAACTCAGATTACGGAATTAACTACTCGTCAACGCGTTACTGAAGGCAAGCTTGAAGAGTCTAAGAAGCAAGCTACGGAGTTCCAGCTTAAATTACAGGAATCTAAGGCTCAGGTAGATATATTAACGCAGCAGGTAGATGGATTGAACAATGATTTAACTCAAGAGAGAACAGCGCGCTTGAAAGTAGTAAATAGTTTGGATCAAATTAACGTAGATTTAAAACAGCAAAAAGTATTGCGCCAAGATTTAGAGGATAGGCTTAATCAGTCTGAGGCTGAGGGCAAGAAGATAAAAGATCAGATTAAAGTTATAACTCAGGAGAAGACGGATCTCGAGGCTAAAATTAAGAATCTTAAACCTGTGCCAAGCGGTGTAGAGTTGGGCAAGGTGGTGGTTAATTTAGATAAGGAATCTACTAATCAACCTACAAAAGAAGCAGAAAAGTTTCCTAATGAGCCATCTAGGTTAGAGAAAAAAGCAGAAGAGTCATTGGTGAAACCTTTAGAAGGAAAGATTTCAGTAGTGAATAAGGAGTTTAATTTCGCGGTAATTAATTTAGGCAGCAAGAATGATATAAAGATAGGCGATGAATTTTCCGTGATTCGCAGGGGTAAAGTTGTTGGAAATTTAAAAGTAGAAAAGGTGCATGAAGCGATGTCCGCAGCAGGTTTTGCTCCGGAGTTTAAAGATAACATTAAAGAGAACGATGTTGTGCAAAAGGTGAAATGACCCCTTTTGTTGTAAAGAAAAGATTTATTCCTCGCGGTAAAATTAAGGTTCCCGGAGACAAGGCAATAGCGCATCGAGCGCTTTTAATAAGCGCTGTAGCTCGCGGCGTAACCGTAATAAAAAATTTCCCCGTACATGATGATTCAAAAGCCACTCTGAATGCTTTGGTTGCTTTAGGAGTAAAAATCTCGCCTATGAATAACCAAATTTCAGTTTGTGGCCGTGGTATGCTCGGTTTAATAAAACCTAGAAAACCGATTTTCGTAAATAATTCCGGCACGACCTTGCGTCTATTGCTTGGTTTACTAGCCGGGCAAGATTTTAAAACTAAACTTACTGCTGGTAAATATCTCAACCTAAGGCCGATGTCGAGAGTAAATATACCTTTGCGCTTGATGGGGGCAAAGATAATCGCGCAAAATAAAGGCTTGCAAGAATATCCTCCGATTATAATTAGCGGCAATAAACTTAAGGGTATTTCTTATTCTCTGCCGGTTGCCTCGGCACAAGTTAAATCCGCGATTCTGTTGGCTGGGTTATTTGCAAAGGGAAAAACTCGGGTGATTGAGAAAGTAGCTACGCGTGACCACACAGAGCGCATGCTAAAAGCTTACGGCGCAGATATAACAATCAAGAAAAACAGTATAATTTTAAATCCGGGAAAGGATTTAGTTAGCCCGGGGGAAGTTTATGTTCCGGGAGATATTTCTTCAGCGGCTTTTTTTATTACTTTGGCAGCAATTTTACCTGGCGCCAAAATTACTATTTGTGGCGTGAGTTTAAATCCTGGACGAATCGGGATAATCCATGTGCTTAAAAGAATGCGGGCAAAAATAAAATTAGAATATGTTAAAAAAAGTAAAACAAAAAACAAAGAGCCTTTTGGAAATATTATTGTAAATTACAGTAAACTTAAAGGCACGCTGGTTAACTCTTTCGAAATTCCTTCTTTAATTGATGAATTGCCCGTGCTTATGGTGGCTGCAAGTTTCGCGCAAGGGAAAACTATATTTAAGGCAGTGGGGGAATTAAGGGTTAAAGAGAGTGACCGGATTAATTCTAATGTTACGAATCTATCGCGTATGGGAGCGGATATCCGGGTGGTTAAAACTGGAAATAGAGAAGACATAGTTATTAATGGCGGTTGCGCACTTCGCGGAGCTGAACTTAAAAGCTTTGGTGATCATCGTACTGCGATGAGTATGGTGGTTGCGGCAATGGCAGCCCAGGGGCAATCAAGAATTGATGATATTAGCTGCATTAATAAATCCTTTCCTGGTTTCTTAGCTACGCTAAATAGCCTGATGAAGAGGTAAATAATTATTTGACAAGGGGTTAAATCTCTGTTAAAATCCCTTTACTGTATTAATTCTAGGAGATGATATGGGAAAACCCGGTCAGTATCTAAAAAAAGCGATTAATTATGTTTTAGGCCTTTTCTCTAATGATATGGGGATTGACCTTGGAACAGCCACGACTTTAGTTTTTGTTAAAGGTGAGGGGGTAGTGCTTTGTGAGCCTTCGGTTGTAGCTATTGAGCGCGGGACTTCGCATGTCTTAGCTGTGGGAGAGGAAGCTAAGCGCATGCTTGGCCGTACTCCGGGAAATATTATTGCTATTCGTCCGATGAAAGATGGAGTTATTGCTGATTTTGAGATTACCGAAGCTATGCTTCGGTATTTTATTAAGAAGGTGCATCATCGCAGGGTATTGGTCAGGCCGAGAATTGTTATTGCCATACCAAGCGGTATTACTGAAGTAGAGAAGCGCGCGGTAAAGGATTCCGCGGAACGTGCTGGGGCAAGAGAAGTTTTTTTAATTGAAGAACCGATTGCTGCCGCGATTGGCGTGGGCCTGCCGATCCAAGATCCTATAGGCAACATGATTGTTGATATTGGTGGCGGAACTACGGAGATTGCTGTAATTTCATTAGCAGGCACTGTTTTTTCGAAATCTATCCGCATTGGCGGCGATGAGATGAATGAGGCAATTATTGAGTATCTCAAGAAAACTTATAATCTTATGGTTGGTGAGCGCACAAGCGAAGATATTAAAATAAAGATTGGCTCAGCTTATCCTTTAGAAGAAGAGATGAGCATGGAGGTTAAGGGTAGAGATTTAGTCGCGGGTTTACCTAAAACCGTGACTATTACTAGCGAAGAGATTCGCGAATCTTTGCAGGAGCCGTTACGCGCCATATTGGAATGCACAAAAATGTCTTTAGAGAGGACCCCTCCGGAGTTAGCCGCGGACCTTATTGATCATGGTATTGTTATGGCAGGAGGCGGTTCGCTTTTAAGAGGGTTAGATAAATTGATTTCTGAAGAAACTGGCTTGCCAGTACATATCGCAGATGATCCGGTTACTGCTGTTGTTAAAGGAACTGGCCGGGTGCTTAGCGAGATTCAGTATCTTAAGAAGGTTACTGTTTCGGTTAAAACTGAAACGCGTAATTAATAGTAGGGCAGGTTTAAACCTGCCTTTTCTTGCGTGTGTTTAAACCATCCCGTAAAACATTAATTAATTCTTCAGTTATTATTTTAGTTGTACTTCTGCTTGCTAATTCGTTATCCTGTTTTAAAAATCCCGTAGAAAAAACATTTAAACCACACCTTTCCTTGATCTCCTGGCTTAAGCGCGAAGTTGGCGGCATTATTTTTTATCATCGTAACATGATGAATATTACGCGCCTGAATAATGAGACGGGATTCTTACGTTCGCAGTTATTTTCTTTAAGGGAAATTTATCTGGAGAATAAAAGGCTTAAGGATTTGCTTACCTTTAAACAGCAATCCGCGCTGCGTTTGGTCGCGGCGAGAGTAATCGCGCGGCCTAGCGATAGTTGGAGTTCTAGCGTAATTATTGATAAGGGAAAGTATAATGGTATTAGGCGGAGCATGGTGGTGATTAACGCGCAAGGTTTGGTGGGTAGGGTTTCAGAGAGCGCGGATAATACCAGTAAAGTATCGTTAGTTAATGACCCTAGCTTGGGTATTTCAAGTATTGTGCAAAGATCGCGTCAAGAGGGGCTAGTTAGCGGGACCCTCGGAGCTTATCTGATTATGCGTTATCTTCCCGAAGATTCTGATATTATTGTAAATGATTTGATCGTGACATCTGAATTAAGCCAAGTTTATCCTAAGGGCTTATTGGTGGGTAAAGTAATTAAAATCGGCCGTGAACTTTCCGGGCTTAACCGTTACGCGATTGTTAAGCCGGCGGTAAATTGCTCCGCGATTGAAGAAGTATTAGTTATTATCCCATGAGAAAATGGTTTTTGTTACTTCTCCTAATTGTTTTAGCTACATTAGAACTAAGCTGGCCAAAATTTCTCACATTCTTTTATGCCCGCCCAGACCTACTTTTAATCTTATGTATTGCTGCTGTTTTCTATCTCGACTTTAAAACTGCTTTAGCAATCAGCATTTTATGCGGGTTGCTTAAGGATATATTCCTGCCGGTAGGTTTCGGGATGAATACAATTTTATTTGCTATCTGGTGTTATTGCGTGAATAAGTTATTACGGCAAATATCCGCAGAGTTTGATTTTATGCCTTTTGTCTTGGTTTTAATTGTAGCGTTATTTAATAATATTATAGGCGGCTTGATAATTGTGAATTCAGGAAATATCGTACCATTGGGTATTTTTTTGCGTAACTTGATCGCTCCTTCGGTTTACACGGCGCTAGTATCACCATTAGTTTTTAAGCTTACCAAAAGAATTACTGCGTAATTTCTTATTTATGGAAAGAAAACAAATATTTAATTTATTAATTAATTTAATGTTTATTGTGTTGTTTTTAGGGTTATTAAACCTTGATTTATTGCAGGGCGCGAAATTCCGGCGCTTAAGTGATAGCAATTGTATCCGTTTAATATCCCAATCTGGAAGCAGGGGCAATATCTTGGATCGTTTTGATGAGATTATTGTAGGAAATAAAATTTCATACGATGTAATGATCCTGCCGCAAGATTTAAGCCAGGTTGACCGGGCCTTAAGCGGGGTTAGCCGCGTATTAGGAGTAGAAGTTAATACTTTAAAAACCGTTTTTAAGAAAAATTTTCTTTCCCTTAGCCTTCCTGTTACTATTGCCAGCAATATTGAAATTAAAAAAGCGATTATGCTGGAAGAGTATAAAGTTGAAGAGCCAAGTATTATTATCTCGCCTAAACCATTGAGAAATTATCCCTATGGGCCGTTAGCGGCGCATATTGTAGGTTATGTAAATGAGATTGACCGTTGGCGTTTAACTAAACTGGAGGATTACGGATATAAAACGAAAGATATTGTGGGATTTGGCGGGGTTGAGGAAAAATATGATTATTATTTGCGCCAGGAGGAGGGCGGCTTATCTGTTGAAGTAAATCACCGCGGGAAATTTATGCGTGTTTTAGGTTTTCAGCCTCCGCAAAATGGCAAGGATTTGCAGTTAACAGTTGATTTAAGAATTCAGAAAATCGTAGAGGAAAATCTATTAGGAAAAAAGGGAAGCATAATTTTAATCGATCCGCAAAGTGGGGAAATTTTAGCGTTAGCAAACTATCCAAATTTTAATCCTTCAATTTTTGTAAGTAAGCGTACTTCATTGATCTCTGGATTATTCAATAATTCTAATGCTCCTTTAATGAATCGGGCGATCAGCTCAAGCTTTCCTCCTGCTTCTATTTTTAAATTAGTGCTGGCTAGCGCTGCTTTAGAATTAAAGAAGATTAATTTGACTACTAGTTTTTTTTGTCAAGGGTCGGCCATGGTAGGCAATAGGAAATTTTCCTGTTGGGATGTGCATGGGACGCAAAATATAACCCAAGGCTTGGCGCACTCTTGTGACGTATTTTTTTACAAAACTGGATTACTTGTAGGGCCGCAAAATATTCATGACTATGCTTTTAGGCTGGGCTTAGGCAAATACGTGGGCGGAGACCTTCCTTATGAAACAAATGGATTTATACCCTCGCCATTATGGCGTAAGATTAATAAATTTCAAGGTTGGTTTGATGGCGATACTGCTAATTTAAGTATTGGACAGGCAGAATGCCTGGTTACTCCATTGCAGGCTGTAAATATGGTGGCAGTATTCGCTAATAATGGATATTTAACTAGCCCGTATATTGTTAAGCAAGTGGGAGGAATAGATCTTTCCGCGAAAAAGCGGAAACTCATTTCTGTGGGCTTGAAAAAAGCTACTATTGAAATCGTGCGCAACGGTTTGCGAGAAGTGGTAAATGACCCTAAGGGTACGGGAAATGTTTTAGCTGGTTTACCGGTTGCTGTTGCCGGAAAAACCGGGACTGCTGAAGTTTCTCGCGGGGCAACGCATGCTTGGTTTGTAGGTTTTTTCCCATACGATAAACCTAAATACGCGATCTGTGTTTTCTTAGAAAATGGCGGGCCAGGCCACGCTGCTAGCGTTATTGTCAGGCAGATTATTGAGGCGATGTATAACCAAAAAATCATATGAGAAATACTTTCTTTAAAATCTTAATCCTGGCTTTAATTCTTTCAACTTTAAGTATTCTGTCTATCTATAGCAGTACTTTTCAAAAGACAGGGACTATTTGGCAGGATATTTATAAGCGGCAAATTCTTTGGGTGGCTATTGGCCTGGTATGTTTTTTCTTGATGTCACAGTTTAATTACCGCAAGCTTTGGGATATAAATTATTTTATTTATGCCGTAGCGCTATTTTTTTTGTTTCTAGTTTTTGCTTTAGGTATTGTAAGGCTGGGCGCGCAGCGCTGGCTAAGATTTGCTTGGTTTAATTTTCAACCTTCTGAGTTCGCGAAACTGGCGATTATAATATTTTTGGCGCGTTACTTTAGCCGTAAATCAGTTGACGACATATCTTTATCCAGCGGGAAATTCGGGATTTTTCGCGGGTTAGTCCTGCCATTTATATTTGTGGCTGTCCCTATGTTTTTGATTATTGAACAGCCGGATTTAGGAAGTGGTTTGATGCTTTTGTTTGTTTTTACCGCGTTGCTTTATTTAACAAATGTGCGGTTAAAGTATATTTTTATTTTGTTAACACTGTTAATCTTGCCTTTACCATTTCTTTGGCAAATGTTACATGACTATCAGAAGCAAAGGCTGCTGGTATTTTTAAACCCTAATATTGATCCTTTGGGAGCGGGTTATACTATAATCCAATCGCGCATAGCTATCGGTTCAGGCGGGTTATTCGGCAAAGGTTGGCTTGCAGGCACGCAGAGCCAGCTGTATTTCTTGCCGGAATCGCATACAGATTTTATTTTTGCTACTTTTTCAGAACAGTGGGGTTTTCTCGGTAGCAGCCTGCTCATTTTAATCTATTATTTGATTATTCGCCAAGGTTTTGAAATCGCGCAAAGAACGCAAGATTCATTCGGTAAATTACTTGCTTATGGCATTTCGCTTTTATTGGCATTACAGGTGTTTATTAATATTGCTATGAATATGGGCCTTGCTCCGGTAGTGGGGTTACCTTTGCCGCTTTTAAGCTATGGTGGTTCTAGCGTGCTGGTAACTTTTATTGCTTTGGGGATCCTGGTGAATATTGATCGCAGAAGGGCAGTATTTTAATCATGATCGAAGATATCCTTTTGGGAGTGCATCGGCCGGCTCAATATTTAGGCAATGAATACAACGCGAGCATTAAAAATCTCAAATCATTTAAATTAAGTTTTGCGCTGGGATTTCCAGATTTATACGAAGTGGGGATGAGTAATCTGGGGTTACGCATAATTTACGGAGTTTTGAATGAAATTCCTGATTTGGCTTGTGAAAGATTTTTTGCTGTTGAGCCGGATATGCAGGAGGCTTTAAAGAAAAGTAATAGGCGGCTATTTTCCTTAGAGTCGCATGAAGAGTTAATTGGTTTTGATTTTCTGGGATTCTCTCTAGGAAGTGAGTTAAATTATACTAATGTATTAAATATTTTAGACCTTGCCGGCTTACCCTTAGAGTCAAAATTACGCAATCAAGATTTTCCTTTAGTTATCGCGGGAGGCCCATGCACGCTTAACCCTGAGCCGATGCATGAGTTCTTTGATCTATTTATTATTGGCGAGGCGGAAGAAGCAATCATAGAGCTGGTAAATGTGTATCGCAAATACAAGGATGATTATAAGAATGGCAAGATGTCCAAGGAAGAGTTGCTTATTGAATTTTCCAAGCTTGATGGTGTTTACGCGCCATCGCTTTACGCGGCAGAGTATAATCAAAATCAGGAATTAGTGAGTTTTTCTCCCAAAGTAAAAAGCCTGCCTCTAAAAATTAAAAAACGCGTAGTGGCTGATTTGAATACCGCTTATTTTCCAATTGATTGGATCGTGCCTTATGTTCAAGTAGTGCATGATCGGATCAGTATTGAGATTATGCGCGGTTGCCCGAACCGCTGTTATTTTTGCCAGGCAAGAAGCCAATATTATCCCTTGAGAATTAGAAGCCAGGAGCAGGTGAAGTTTTTAGCTAATGCGACTTGCGCAGCTTCCGGTTATGAAGAGTTATCTTTGAGCGGCTTATCCGTAAGTGATTATCCGCAATTTGGGAAATTGGTTGAGGATTTAATTAAGGTTTTTAAAGAGCAAACAATTAATTTGGCTCTTCCGTCGCTTAAGGCAAAAGCATTGTTGGGAAATGTTTCCACGCTGATCGCAAAAATTAAAAAAACTGGTTTAACTTTTGCCCCGGAAGCAGGGTCAGAGAGATTGCGAAATATAATTGGCAAAGATTTTTCAGTTGAAGAATTTTATTCTGCTGTCCAAACCGCTTATCAGGCAGGGTATCAGCATTTAAAACTGTATTTTCTTATCGGGCTACCCACGGAAGGAGATAGCGACCTGGATGCTATTATTGATTTTGCGGTTAAGGCTTCAGATTTGAGAAAAAAGGTTTCAGGTTCTGCCGCCGCGATTAACATAAGCGTGAATCCTTTGATTCCAAAACCGCATACGCCTTTTCAATGGTTAAAAATGCAGCCAATAGCAGCGATAAAAGATAAACAAAATTATTTTAAAAGCCATTGTAAAAACAAAAGGTTAAAATTTAATTTTCATAATTTTGAAATGGGCTTTTTGGAGGGCGTGCTCTCGCGGGGAGATAGAAGGCTAAGCCAGGTTATCCTGACTGCTTATAAAAAAGGCGCGAGGATGGATGCCTGGTCAAATTATTTTTCATTTTCCAAGTGGCAGGAGGCTTTTGCCGAAAATGGGGTGGATGCCGAGAGTTATCTTTGCGAAAAATCCCAAAAAAGCCTTTTGGCCTGGGATTTTATTGATACGGGGATTGATAAGGAAACCTTGTTAAGTGAATACAACAAATCTGTTGCCATATAAGGGGTTAAGAGGTATAATTCCTTAATTAACTGTTAAGGATTAGGGGGATAAATGGATAAAAAAGGTGATTATTTCTCTTTAAATTCGCGTACGATTAAGCAGAAGCTAGTAATCGCTTTTCAGCTGATGTCTATCCTGCCGCTTTTGGTTTGCGTATACTTAGTTTCAAATTATATTTTCCCAAAATTTGGAATTAAAGTTGATGTCGTTGCTTTTATAATAATTAGCGCTTTTGTGGCTGTAATCGGGCTTTTGGTAATTAAGGAAGTTTTTGACCGGTTAACTTCGGTTACCACGGAAGCTAAATATATCGCCGCGGGAGATATTCACCGCACATTAGAAGTTAGCCAGGATGACGAAGTAGGTGAATTGGGTAATGTGCTAAATAATTTAACACAGCGCATTCGCACAAACATGGACGAGCTTAAGCAGTATAGCGAGAAAACTTCTGAGATTAATATTGAGATTCAGAAAAAGGTAATTGTTCTTTCTAATTTGATGCAGATAAGCACTATGATCTCAAGTGGGGCAAAATTTGAAGAAATCCTTAAAACAGCAGTTGAGAAATTCAGGTTTTTGGCTAATTCTGATACTGCATTTCTGCTTATTTTGGATGAAGAAAAAGGCGTATTTTTCATGAAGATTGTTGATGGCGCGCAAAGCGCGCAAAATGAGCGTTTAAAGGAAATAGTTGTAGGGCCTAAAGAAGATATCTACAACAAGGTTTTAAATTTAAATAAACTTTTGATTTTGGATAAAAATAATTTTCTTGCTGAGAATCTTACAGTTGCTTTTCTAGAGAAGTTTCAGCTTAAAAACTGCCTGGCAATGCCAGTATTTTTAAAAGGCAAGGTTAAGGCGGTGCTGGGTATTGGTAATGGTAAGGAAGGTTTTCAATATGGCAAAGATGATATTGAGTTGTTGGCTATATTCTCTAAGCAGGTTGCTATTGCCATTGAAAATGACATTATGGCAAATCGCATTGATAAACTAGAGATAAAGGATGCCCTTACCGGCCTTTACAACGAGTCTTTTATTACTGGCCGCTTAAAAGAAGAGATTAAGCGCGCGATTGCTTATCAGAGGCCATGCGCTTTCATTATTTTTAACATTGATAATTTTAAAACTTACCGTGAAAAATTTGGTTTAATTGTCGCGGAGGCAGCGCTTAAAAAAATTGCTGTGTTGGTGAGGGATTCAATTACTGATATTGACCGGGTAGGAAGAACTGGTGATGATGAGTTTTCAGTAATTTTACCGGAAAAGAATAAACGCCAGGCTCAGGAGTCTGCTGAAGATATCCGCAAAAAGATTGGATTCGTTTTTAGCGAGGAGCAGGATAAAGATAAGCTGCTTACTTTCAGCGCGGGGGTGAGTGAAAATCCGTTGGATGGAGTTGACGCGGAACAATTGGTTAAGAAAGCCAAAGAGTTATTAGCTAAAGCTAAGGCTCAGGGTAAAAATCGGGTTGTAGTTTTTTAGCAGGTATTTGTATGTCAAGCGCTCATTAAATTTATGGCTATCAGAAGAATTATTAATAAACAATTAGGTGAGCTCCTACTTGACCGGGGTATTATTAACCAGGGCCAATTGGATCAGGTTTTGAACCTGCAGCATATTAAAGGCGGGTTAATCGGTGAGATTTTGGTGGAGTTGGGTTTTGCTAAAGAAGAAGATATTGCCCAATCGTTAACCGCTCAATACGGGTTTCCTTATCTGCCTTTAAGTAATTATGATGTTAACCCGGAGATTACTAGTATTATTCCTGGCCGAGTTGCTCGGCAGTATTTGCTTGTGCCAATAGATAAAATTGGCAATAATCTTACTCTAGCGATGTCTAATCCTTTGAATATTCAGGCTATCGAGGATGTGGAACTGCTTAGCGGTTGCAGTGTTCAGACTTTTGTTTCCACATCGACTGATATCAAAAGAGCGATAGAAAAATACTATAAAGACAAGGAATAGGCCAGTAAATGATTTCACTTAAAGACCGCCTTACCGAAATATTAATCAATAATAAACTAATTACCCAGGAGCAACTTGAGCAGGCGCTTAAGGAGCAAGTTGTTAAGGGCGGCAAGCTTAGCGATATTATTGTCGGCCTTAAGTTTGTAAAAGAGCATGAGCTGATCACTACCCTAAGCGAAGGCTTAGGCCTGCCTTTAATTGATTTAAAACGTTTAAAAATTGATTTTGATATTGTAAAAATAATTCCTGTAAATATCGCCCGTCACTATCAGATCATCCCGGTTTCAAAAATGGGGGATACGATTACTTTGGCCATGGCAGACCCGCTAAATATATTTGCCATTGACCACGTGCAATCACTCACCGGTTTTAAAATTAATCCCATCATTTCATCGGTACAGGATATTAATCAAACTATTGAATTATCTTATCCTGATACGACCAAGGGAATTATTGATGACCTGGTAAAAGAGATGACTGTTTCTTCTATTGAGTTAGTTAAAGAAGAAAAAGATAGCTTGCCTAGCGATCAAGAGCTTGATCGTATCAGCCATGAAGCGCCGGTAATCAAAGTTACGAATATGCTTCTTGAGGAGTCGATAAAGAAGAAATCATCTGACATTTTGATTGAGCCGTTTGATAAGAAATTGCGCATACGTTTCCGTATTGATGGCCTGCTTGTTGAACAAAAGGCGCCGCCAAGGAGTATGCACGCTTCCATAGTATCGCGCATTAAAGTTATGTCAGAGCTGGATATTGCCGAACACAGGCTTCCTCAGGATGGCAGGTTTAAAGTAAAGATCATCGGCCGCGAAGTAGATTTTCGTGTTTCTATATTGCCTTCTAGTTATGGCGAGAAAGTGGCTTTGCGTATATTGGATAAATCACAGGCAAATTTGGATGTGAAAAAATTGGGATTTAGTGATTATGCTTTGGAAATTTTAGATAAAGTTTCAATGCTCCCTCATGGTATGATTTTAGTTTGCGGCCCGACCGGAAGCGGGAAAACTACTACTCTTTACGCGGTTTTGAAATCCGTAGACAGCCCGGATAAAAATATCGTTACTGTTGAGGATCCGGTTGAGTTCCAATTAGAAGGTATAAATCAAGTTACTGCTAAGCCGGAGATAGGCCTTACATTCGCGGCGGCGTTACGTTCTATATTACGCCAAGACCCCAATATTATTATGATTGGAGAAATTCGTGATTACGAAACTGTTGATATCGCGATTAAAAGCGCGCTTACCGGCCATTTAGTGCTTTCTACTTTGCACACAACTACTGCTGCCGGTGCTGTAGTGCGCCTGGTAAATATGGGGGTAGAGCCGTATTTAATTAATTCTTCCTTGGTTTGCGTTATGGCGCAAAGGTTGGTACGTAAGATATGTTCATATTGCAAAGAGGAATATATTTTGAAAAATGAAATCGCGCAAAGTTTAAAATTAGATGTTGGCAAACTTAGTAAGCTGCAATTCTATAAAGGCAAGGGTTGCCAGCATTGTTTTAACACTGGATATAGCGGACGAACTGTAATCGCGGAAGTATTACAGTTAACGGCGAAGATTCGCGAGCTCATCCTTTCTGGCTCGCAGGAGCAATTTATTAAGCATGAAGCGCGTTTAGGGGGAATGAAAACTTTACGCGAGGATGGCATGGAAGCTGCTTTAAAGGGCCAAACAACTATTGAAGAGGTCTTGCGCGTAACCGCGCCGGATGAATAATGCATTCATTAAAAGAAAATATAATTGATATCCTTCTTAAAAGTAAGTATATCACTAAAGTACAGCTGGATCGTGCTTTGGATTTGCAGAAAGAAAAAGGTATACCTTTAAGAAGGGTTTTGGTAGAAAAAGGGATTATTACCGAGGATGCTTTGCTTTCTTTATTCTCGGAGCAGCTTTATATGCCTGCTTTACGGTTAGCTAAATATAAATTTGATCAAGAAATAATTAATTTAATTCCTGAGCGTATGGCCAAGCTTTATAATATTATTCCATTATCCCGCATAGGCAGTACCCTTACAGTTTCTATATCGGACCCGTTAAATATTTTCGCATTGGATGATTTAAAAAACTTTACTGGCTGTAATATTGATATTGTTTTAAGCCCGGAAGATGAAATCGCGCATGCTATTGAAACTCAGTACCGTAAAGATACAAAAGAGATGCAGAATATTCTTGAAGAATCAATCTTAGACCAGGATACTAATGTAACCAAGAATCTGGAGCTGATTAAGAGTGATGAGATTGAGTTGTCTAACACGATGCAAGAAAGTGAAAAGGCGCCGATTGTGCAATTGGTTGATATTGTGTTAGCCCAAGCTTTGAAACGAAGGGCATCTGATATTCATATTGAGCCTGAGGTGGATTGTTTACGTATCAGATATCGCATTGATGGGTCATTGCATGATGTATTAAGGGTTCCTAAAATCAACCAAAATGCAATTTTAGCCCGGCTTAAAATTATCTCAAATCTGGATATTACTGAAAATCGTATCCCACAAGACGGCAGGTTTAAGGTGAAGACTGAAGGCCGAGAAGTAGATTTCCGAGTCTCCAGCCTGCCTACGACTTTTGGCCAGAAATTTGTTTTGCGCGCCCTGGATAAAGCTAATCTTTCTATCGGCCTGGATAAGCTGGGTTTTTCCGAGCAGCCGGCAAGGATATTTAAAGAAGCGGTGCTTAAGCCATTCGGTATGATGCTAGTTACCGGGCCGACGGGTTCAGGCAAATCTACTACGCTTTATTCTGTGTTGAATCAGTTAAATGTTCCGGAGAGAAATATTGTTACTATTGAAGATCCCGTCGAGTATCAAGTTGAAGGGATTACCCAGATGCAGGTTAAACCCGATATAGGATTAGACTTTGCTTCCGGGTTGCGTTCTATTTTGCGTCAGAGCCCTGATGTAATTATGATCGGTGAGATTCGTGACGCGGAGACCGCGGATATTGCTATTAAAGCAGCTTTGACGGGACAACTTGTGCTTTCTACATTGCATACTAATGATGCGATCTCAAGTATCACCCGTCTTATAGATATGGGGGTAGAGCCATTTTTGGTAGCATCCAGTGTAATTATGCTTTGCGCTCAACGTTTAGTGCGTAAAATTTGCCTTAAGTGCCGTAAGCAGATAGATATACCGGAAGATTTTCTCAAAAAGATAGGGTTTACAGAGAAAGCTAAATTTTATACTGCTACAGGGTGTAAATTCTGCGGGAACACCGGTTTTTATGGAAGAATCGCAGTTTTAGAAACAATTTTAATTGATGATGCGATGAGAGAGATGATTATCCGTAGAAAATCAATGGATGAAATTAAAGAGTACGCGGTTAAAAAATTAGGAATGAAAACTTTGCGTGATGATGCCTATCAAAAGGTGAAAGAAGAACTAACTACTTTGGATGAAGCGATCAGAATTACAACTGAGGAATAATTATGGCTATTAGAGCTAAAATACTTTTGATTTGTGATGATGTGGGTTTTTCTAATTATTTTAAGGAGCAGGTCTCTATTTTAGGGGAGCATACTGTTATCGTTGAGCCTACTTTTCAGGCGGCAACTTTGAGTTTAAGTAAAAGTATCTGTGATTTAGTTTTTGTAAAATTCGCTATTTTAGAAACAGATATTGGTTCGGGGATGTTTGAGTTAAGAAAAATTGATTTTGATTGCACGGTAGTTATTTTACTCGATACTCGGAAGGATGGTTTGGTAAATGAGTTTGAGGAATTAGGAGTGTTTGAAAGCATTATCTGGCCAGTAAGCGCGGATAAATTAAAGTTTATTATTGAAAAAGGCGCTAAATTACATACATTATTAACTGCTAGCCGAAGGTTGAATCAGGGTTTAAAGGAAAACAACCAGGCGCTAGAGAGGCAGAGTACGCTTTTAGCTAAAAGAATCGAAGATTCTACAAGTAATTTAAGCAGGCTATATGAAGATTTGCGTTCTACTTATATGCGTACGATCCGAGTTTTGGCGCAAGCCATTGACGCGCGAGACCACTATACGCATAGCCACTCGGAGAATGTAGCACGTTACGCGATAGTTATTTCTAATGAGTTAAAGCTTTCGGCTAAAGAAATTGAATTAATCCGCCAGGCTTGCGAGTTGCATGATTTAGGCAAAATAGGTATTGAAGATAGTATTCTGCTAAAAACTTCTTCTTTGACGGATTCAGAATGGGAACAGATAAAAAAGCATCCTACTATAGGGGCTAAGATTCTGGAACCGTTGACTTTTCTTGGCGGAGTGGTAGACTTAGTAAGGCAACACCATGAAAATTATGATGGTACGGGATATCCGGAAGGAAGAAAAGGCGATGATATCCTCTTAGGCGCGCGCATCATTCATGTGGCGGATGCTTATGAAGCTATGCGTTCGGCACGTTCTTACAGAAAGATTCCTTTAACGAAGGAAGCGGCAATTTTGGAAATTAAACGTAATAGCGGCACGCAGTTTGACCCTAGAATTGTGGATGTATTTTTAAAAGTTGTGGATAACCTATGACAATGAACCTTTATCAATATACTGCAAAAGATAAAAGAGGCCAAAGCGTAACTGGAGTGCTTCAGGCAGCTAATGAAACAGAAGTTGCTGATATTCTGCATAAAAAAGAGCTGGTTGTGGTTCGGGTAGAACTTGGCAGGAACCAGGTTAGTAAAACTAGGCAAAGTGATAAGAAAATTAAACTTGATGACCTGGTTATTTTCTCTCGGCAGTTGGCTACGATGATTGACGCGGGTATTCCTTTGGTTAATGCTTTGAGTATTTTATCTGAGCAGATTGAGGAGGAGAATCTTAGGGCTGTGGTTAATATTGTGCGTCAGGATATAGAAGCGGGAATGAGTTTTTGTGATGCGCTAGGTAAACATCCCGTGGTTTTCTCAGATCTTTTTGTTAACATGGTAAAAGCTGGAGAAACATCAGGTATGTTAGACGAGGTATTAGACCGCCTGGCAAGTTATTTAGAAAAACAGGCAGCCTTAAACCGGAAGATTGTCTCAAGCCTAGTTTATCCGGCAGTAGTAGTAAGCATGTCTATCCTGATTACTTCTGTGCTTTTGTTAAAAGTGGTGCCTACCTTTAAAGGAATATTTGATTCATTAGGCGGGACTTTACCGGCACCAACGCAGGTGTTAATTTTTATTAGCGACCTCTTAAGAAAATATTTTTTATATACTGTTATTTCTTTGGTGGTTGCTGTGTACTTGTTTAAGAGACATTTGAAAACTGAAAAAGGTAGGTATCAGTTTGATCAACTTACTTTAAAGGCGCCAGTTTTTGGCCCGCTTTTCCGGAAACTGGCTGTAGCAAAATTTTCGCGTACTTTTTCTACTCTGGTAAAAAGCGGAGTTTCAGTTTTAAGCGCTTTGGATATCGTAAGCAAAACTTCTGGTAATAAAGTAGTGGAAGAGGCGGTGGTTAATTGTTCTAAAAGTGTTAGGGATGGCGAACCGATCTCAAGGCCGCTTTCGAAAAGCGGAGTTTTTCCACCCATGGTTACGCGCATGATTAACGTAGGGGAGCAGACCGGGCAACTTGAGAAGATGCTTACTAAAATTGCTGATTTTTATGATGATCAAGTAGATGCGGCTGCCGGGGCATTAACCAGTATGATTGAGCCTCTAGTAATTTCTTTTTTGGGTATTGTTATCGGAGGTATTGTTATCGCGTTGTTCTTGCCGATTTTTAAAATATCGCAGCTTATGGCGCATTAGGCGGCAGAGAGCAAGAACCCCTGCAAAATAAGCCACTTACGTGTTTAGCAAAAATAAATAAAAAAAGTTCTTGACAAAAAAGCGTTTTGTACTAAACTACATATTCCCTTCCCAAAGGGATTAAATATTGTGAAAACAATTAAAACGCAGTTGACAATTTCTTGTAACTAAACCTTAAAAGACAATAGGGCGCAAGATAAATTTGGCGACCCGACAATTTGTCGGGTCGATTTTTTTTGCTCTTTTGATAATTGAATTGCCAAGCGAGGCCAGTAAAAACTGTTAAAAGTTTTTACGGGTCAATTTCATGAGGTTTGAAATTAAATAAATCATTAGAGCCATTATACATAATTTTTCGAATTTTTTCGGAGAGTTTGATCCTGGCTCAGAGTGAACGCTGGCGGCGTAGATTAGGCATGCAAGTCGAGCGATACTTTTTTCTTGAGATGGTGAGACCGCAAGGTGGATCTGTTGAGGGAGAAAAGATATAGCGGCAGACTGGTGAGTAATACGCGAGTAATTTACCTTTAAGTCGGGGATAGCCTTGCGAAAGCGAGGGTAATACCCGATGTGTTTACGGTTGCATAAGCAGCTGTAAGTAAAGGAGGCTCGTAAGAGTTTCCGTTTAGAGATGAGCTCGCGTCCTATCAGCTAGTTGGTAGGGTAACGGCCTACCAAGGCTTTTGACGGGTAGCTGGCCTGAGAGGGTGGTCAGCCACATGGGGACTGAGACACTGCCCCAACTCCTACGGGAGGCTGCAGTCGAGGATATTTAGCAATGGACGAAAGTCTGACTATGTGACGCCGCGTGAGGGATGAAGGTCTTCGGATTGTAAACCTCTTTCGATAGGGAAGAAAACCTGTTCTTAACGGAACAGACTGACGGTACCTAGATAAGAAGCCACGGCCAACTCTGTGCCAGCAGCCGCGGTAATACAGAGGTGGCGAGCGTTACTCGGATTTATTGGGTGTAAAGGGCAGGTAGGTGTCTTGACAAGTTAGAAGTGAAATCCTGCAGCTCAACTGCAGAACTGCTTTTAAAACTGTT
>JBAXLM010000015.1:0-25564 GCA_037134795.1 Candidatus Omnitrophota bacterium
AAAATCAGGTCATTAAAATTTGCCAGGAACTTTTAACGGATAAAGTCGCGCAGGAGTATAAGGTTTTGTCCGGTCGTACAGAGGCCTCTCTTAAAGCCAGCCAGCATATCGTAGAAGTTGCTTATAATCCAGGGGTAATGGACCCTGTTGAGGCGTCGGTCTTAAAGGGTATCCAAGATTTAGATATTTTAGCTGTTGAATCAGTTAAGACTGCTAAAAAATATATTCTTTACGGGAAACTTTCTCAAGCTCAATTAAAAACCATCTCGGAAAAACTTCTTTACAACAAACTCATTCAACATGTAGTGAGCAACGCCGCAAGTAGCGATAATATTGATAAATGTCTGCCTGCATACAAATTTAATCCGGTGGTAATAGATTTATTGTCCGCAACGAATAAAAAACTTTTAGAGATAAGCAAAAAAGGGCAGCTATTTTTGAATTTAAATGAGATGCGCCAGATCCGCAATTTTTTTCGTGCGCTTAAGCGTAATCCCAGGGATGTTGAGCTGGAGACTATTGCCCAGACCTGGTCGGAACATTGTTATCATAAAACTTTCCGTGGAAATATCGCTTATAAGGAAAACGGGGCTTTTCCGCGTTTAGCCAATAAATCTATTAAGAATTTACTTAAGTCCACAATCATGAAGGTGACCAAGGAATTAAATAAATCCTGGTGCGTTTCGGTGTTTAAAGATAATGCTGGAATAATTAAATTCGATGCTAAAAATAATATCTGTTTTAAAGTAGAAACACATAATCATCCATCAGCACTTGAGCCATTTGGAGGCGCTAACACCGGCATCGGAGGAGTAATTCGCGATCCCATGGGCACGGGTTTAGGCGCCAAGCCAATTTTAAATAGTGATGTTTTTTGTTTTGCTCCACCGGATCTGCCATTTAGTAAAGTCCCCACCGGGTCTTTACATCCCAAGCGGGTAATGAAAGGGGTAGTTAGTGGAGTACGCGACTACGGCAACAAGATGGGAATTCCGACAGTAAATGGAGCGATTTTATTTCATGAACATTTTGTGAGCAATCCTCTGGTGTATTGCGGCACAGTAGGGATTATGCCTAAAAGCAAATCATTTAAGAAAACGAATATTGGCGATTTAGTGGTGGTAGTTGGAGGCGCAACCGGCCGCGATGGTATCCATGGCGCGACTTTTTCATCCGGTGAATTGACCCATGAATCCGAAACTATTTCAAGCGGGGCAGTGCAAATCGGCAATCCTATTCAGGAAAAGAAGATGTTGGATACCATTTTACAGGCGCGTGATCAAAATCTCTACAGCGCGATTACAGATTGCGGAGCAGGCGGGTTATCCAGCGCGGTAGGCGAGATGGCCGCGGAGCTAGGGGCGAAGGTGTATCTGGATAAGGTTCCTTTGAAATACTCCGGGCTCTCTTATATGGAGATCTGGATCTCTGAGTCACAGGAAAGAATGGTTCTATCTGTTCCTCCTAAGAATATCGATAAATTAATTGCGGTATTTGCGAATGAATTTGTTGAGGCAGCGGTAATCGGTGAGTTTACTGGTACTTCTAAATTAGAACTTTACTATGAAGACAATTTAGTTTGCGATTTAGATATGCGATTTTTACATGAGGGCATACCGCAGATTACTAAAAAAGCCGTTTATATCCAGGCTAAACACCGAGAGCCAAAGATTGAGAGTAAGAAAAATCTTAACGCTGATCTATTAAAATTGCTTTCACACTATGATATCTGCTCTAAGGAGTGGGTAATCCGGCAGTATGACCATGAGGTGCAGGGAGGTTCAGTTATTAAGCCTTTAGTTGGCATTCAGAACGATGGGCCGTCTGATGCCAGCGTCACTAAGCCTCTGTTTAATTCTAAAAAGGGAATTATTATTTCTAACGGAATAAATTTCCGTTTTGGTTTTATTGATCCTTATTGGATGGCGGCTTCTTGTATTGATGAAGCGTTGCGCCAGATTATTTCTGTGGGAGGGGATTTAAAAGAAATAGCGATCCTGGATAATTTTTGCTGGGGGAATCCGGATAAACCTGACCGCTTAGGCGGTTTAGTACGCGCTGCCTATGGCTGTTATGATATTGCCAAAAGCTTTGGAGTGCCGTTTATTTCTGGAAAGGACAGCTTTTATAACGAGTTTAATTTACATGGTAAATCTACCGCTATTCCGGGGACACTTTTAATTTCGGCAATTAGCGTAATGGAAGATGTGAATAAATCTGTTTCTATGTACGCCAAAGAAGCAGGTGATTTAATTTATCTTGTGGGCAAAACTCGCGATGAATTAGGAGGGTCACACTATTACGATTTACATGGGGCATTGGGAAATCAAGTACCCAGGGTTTATCCTGGCGAGGCAAAGAAGATATTTGTTGCTTTAAGTAAAGCTACAGAAAAGGGTTTGCTTCGCGCAGCGCATGATTGCTCTGATGGCGGTTTGGCAGTAGCAGTAGCAGAGATGGTTTTTAGTGGAGGTTTAGGGGCTGAGGTATTTTTAAAGCAAGCGCCGTATGAGTCAGTTGCTAAGCGCAATGATTCTTTGTTATTTGCAGAATCCAATTCTCGTTTTGTGGTAGAAGTAACCAGAAAAGATCAGAAGGAATTTGAAAAGATTTTAAAAGGCCTTCCATATGGCTTGATAGGATGCTTAACTGATAAAAATGATTTTAAAATATTTGGCTTAGATGACTTACCTTGTGTGGATATTGACGCGCGCAAATTAAAAGAGGCCTGGAAGGAGCCATTAAAATGGTAAAAACAAAATCATGTGCTACAAAGAATCTCGTAAGTGATGATTTTACGCAAGAGGATACCTGGAGAATATTTCGCATCATGTCGGAGTTTGTGGATGGTTTTGAGGTGCTTTCTAAAATTGGCAAAGCAGTTTCTATTTTTGGCTCAGCGCGCAGCAAGCCGGGTAGTTTGTACTATAAGCTTGGTGAAGAAGTGGCTTATCATATCGCTAAGGCTGGTTTTACTGTAATTACTGGCAGTGGCCCTGGGCTTATGGAAGCAGCTAATAAAGGTACTAAGAGAGCAGGAGGGCATTCTGTTGGTTTAAATATTCAGCTTCCTTGTGAACAGAAACCGAATAAATACGTAGAGACGCTTTTGGATTTTCGTTATTTCTTTATACGTAAAGTAATGTTTGTTAAATATGCTAAGGCTTTTGTAATTTTACCGGGAGGTTATGGCACTCTAGATGAGTTTTTTGAGGCAGTTGCCCTGATTCAAACCGAGCGTATTTCCAGATTTCCGGTTATTTTATTTAATAGTGAATATTGGAAAGGGTTGATTGATTGGCTTAAAACAACAGTTTATGAAAAGGGTAATATTAGTAAAGAAGATTTAGCTATTTTTATTCTGGTTGATAAACCAGAGGACGTAGCAGCAGCAATTAAGAAATTTTATGCTAACCCCTAAAGTTTGCGTTTTAAGAAGCGCGGGAACTAATTGCGATCAAGAAACTGCCGCGGCATTTAAGATGGCTGGAGCTAATGTTAGACTTCTGCATGTAGCTAGCTTAGTTACAGGTAAGCAAAAGCTTGATGATTTTCATATCTTAGCTTTGCCCGGAGGTTTTAGCTATGGTGATGATATTGCCTCAGGCAAAATTTTCGCCAACGAACTAAGATTTAAACTCGCTGACTCATTACGCAAATTTATACTAGAGGGAAAGTTGATTATTGGCATCTGTAATGGTTTTCAGATTTTGGTAAAAAGCGGGCTTTTACCAGGCACCCGGCCTTATCGGATCGGCCGGTACGCGCCTCTGCGCAGTGATGCTGATTTTAATCAAACTACCAGTTTAATTATTAATGACTCTGCTAAATTTGAAGCTCGTTGGGTGTATTTAACGGGGAAAGCCTGCCTGCCGGCAGGCAGGTGTGTCTGGACCAAGGATATAAAGAAAATAATTTATCTTCCGGTAGCTCACGGAGAAGGAAAATTTGTTATGCAGGAGAAATCAGTATTAAGCAGGCTTAAGAAAAATAAACAGATTGTGTTTCAGTATTGTGACGCAACAGGTGATTTTTCCGGGTATCCTGATAATCCCAATGGTTCAATGGAGAACATTGCGGGGATCTGTGATGAAACAGGCAGGGTCTTTGGGTTAATGCCCCATCCGGAAAGACATATTTATGCAACGCAGCATCCGCGAAACTGGAATTTAAAATCTAAAAAAGAGGGAGATGGCCTGCAGATTTTCAGTAATGGCGTTGATTATATTAAAAAGAATTTCTAACCGGGAGTTTAAATGAGCGGAATATTCGGAGTGGTTTCTAGAAAAAATTGCGCGGAGGATTTATTTTACGGAACGGATTATCATTCGCATTTAGGCACGCAGTTCGCAGGTTTAGCGGTTTATGGCAAAGAGCTTACGCGTAAGATACATGACATTAAGGGCAGCCAGTTTAAAGCCAAATTTTACGAGGATTACCTTAAAATGCCGGGGAACCAGGGGATTGGCGTGATAAGCGCCAGAGATGAACAGCCGATTGTAATGAACTCTAAGCTTGGCCCTTTTGCCATTGCTACTAATGGTTATATTGATAATGCGGATAAACTGGCCAAGGGATTATTTAAAAAAGGAAGATCTTTTGTCGAGGTAGCGGAAGGAAAAATTAATTTTGCTGAGCTTTGCGCTAAAATGATCATCTCTGGGAAAGATATAGTTGATGGTGTAGAGAAATTTTTTGCTAGAATTGAGGGGTCCTGTTCATTGCTTCTATTAAATAAAGAGGGAATTTATGCTTGTCGGGATAGGTTAGGCCTGACTCCTTTGGTTATCGGCAAGAAAGGCAATAGCTGGGCGGTTTCTACAGAGTCATCTGCATTTCTTAATTTGGGATATAAATTAATAAAGCACCTTGAGCCGGGAGAGATAGTTTTAATTACTCCTATAGGATTAAAAATAAAACGTAAAGGTAATAAGACTAACAAAATTTGTTCATTTCTCTGGGTTTATACAGGTTTTCCGGCTTCTAGTTATGAGGGGATTAATGTGGAGGCTTCGCGTGAAAGATGTGGGGCGCAGCTGGCCAAAGACGACGATGTTCAGGCAGATATGGTCGCGGGCATTCCGGATTCCGGTACTGCTCATGCTATTGGTTATAGTATGGAGTCAAAAATTCCTTTACGCCGGCCTTTGGTAAAATATACTCCGGGTTATGACCGTAGTTATACTCCTGTATCACAGGAACGCAGGGATTTAGTTGCCAGGATGAAACTTATTCCTATTCCTGAGATTATTAAAGGCAAGAAAATTGTGTTTTGTGATGATTCCATTGTGCGCGGTACGCAGCTTAAAAATTATACCATCCAAAAATTAAAAAAACACGGAGCCAAGGAAATTCATTTGCGCATTTCTTGCCCTCCGTTGATGTTTCCCTGTAAATTTAATTATTCTACGCGTAGCGTTAATGAATTAGCTGCGCGCCGGGCAATTAAGGCTATTGAGGGTAAAGAGCCAAAGAGCTTATGCAAATATCTGGATGAAAATTCTAAGGAATATAAAAAGATGGTTGCTTGGGTCTCTAAGGATATCGGCGCAACTACTTTAAAATTCCAGAAGCTAGAAGATATGATCAAGGCCATTGGTTTGGATAAGAGCAAGCTTTGTTTATATTGTTGGACAGGTAGGTCGCCGGCAAAAGGGAGATAGGTAATGAAAAAAATAACTTATAAGACTTCTGGAGTAGATATAAAGAGTGCTAGTGCTTTTAAATCAAAGCTTAAGCCGTTAGTACGTAGCTCATTTCGCAAAGAGGTTTTAACGGATATCGGCGGATTTGGAAGTTTTTTTAAATTGGATAAAAGTAAATATAAAGATCCAGTTTTAGTTTCTTCAAGCGACGGGGTAGGAACAAAGTTAAGGATTGCTGCTCTAGTAAATAAGCACGATACTGTGGGTATTGACGCGGTAGCGATGAATGTAAACGATATTCTTTGCACTGGTGCTGAGCCGCTATTCTTTTTAGATTATATTGCTTTTAGCAAAGTAAAAGAAGAGATTTTGCTGGATGTAGTTAAAGGGATAAATGAGGGTTGCCGCCAGGCAGGTTGTTCTTTAATCGGCGGCGAGACTGCTCAGATGCCGGGGATGTATAAAGAGGGCGAATACGATATCGCTGGTTTTTGTGTGGGCGTGGTCGAGAAAGATGAGATTATCGATGGGAAGAAAATTGTGCCGCATGATGTAGTTATCGGAATTGAATCTAGCGGATTGCATTCTAATGGGTATTCTTTGGTGCGCAAAGTTTTAAGTACAGCTGAACTTAAGAGAATGTCAGCGGAATTACTTAAACCTACGCGCATTTACATAAAGCCAATACTTGCACTACTAAAAGAATATAAATCCAGCGTGCATGGGATCAGCCATATTACCGGAGGCGCTTTTTTGGATAAGATCAGCCGGATATTGCCTAAAGATATTAATGTGGTGATTGAAAAAAACTCTTGGAATGTGCCGAAGATATTTCAGCTCATCCAAAATAAAGGCAATATCGATGATTCAGAGATTTATCGCACTTTGAATATGGGGATTGGTTTAGTTTTAATTGTCCAGCCGCAGTCAGCATCGGCAATAATAAAGAAACTATCTGAATTAAAATTAAACTCCTGGGTTATTGGCCAGGCTGTAAAGGGAAGTAAAAAAGTAAACATAATATAAAGCACCCCGCGCTTATAAGGAATTGCGCGGGTATGCCCTTCTGGGCAAGGAGGAAACAATGAACATAATTGGATTTATTATTACGGCGATTGTAGTTATTTTTTTTATGGGGATCAGGATTGTGCGTCCTACGCATAGAGGTTTAATCGAGCGGTTGGGTAAATATAACCGTTTTGCTAATATGGGTTTCAATTGGATTATCCCGATGATTGAAGTTATTTATCAGGTTAATATAACTGAGCAAATGGTTGATGCTGAACCGCAGGAGATTATCACTAACGACAACCTTAATGCTAAAGTGGATGCTCAGGTTTATTTTAAAGTTAAAAATGACGAGGTTAGCGTAAAAAGTACGCAGTATAATGTAAATAATTATCAATGGCAGATTGTGAATTTGGCGCGTACCACATTAAGAAATATAATTGGCACGCTTACCTTAAAATCCGCCAATAGCGAAAGAGGAAAGATTAACGCGGAGCTGCATAAAACGCTTTGCGAAGAAACAGCTAGCTGGGGTTTAGAGATTGTCAGAACTGAGTTAAAAGAGATCGATCCTCCTAAGGATGTTCAGGAGACAATGAATAAGGTTGTAAAAGCTGAGAATGAGAAAATCGCGGCAGTTGATTATGCTACGGCCACTGAAACTGTTGCTGATGGCCAGAAAAGAGCAGAGATCAAAAAAGCTGAAGGTATAAAGCAGGCGCGCATTTTAGAAGCAGAAGGTGAAGCCGCAGCGATAAAATTAGTAAATGAAGCCGCAGAGCATTATTTTACCGGCAACGCGCAGGTGCTGCGTAAATTAGAAGCAGTAGAGAAGGCGTTGCAAAATAACGCCAAGATCGTAGTTCCGGCAAATACCGAGTTAGTTAACGTAATTGGCGAAATGGCCGGCTTTCTGCCAATTAAAACTAAAGAAGACAAGAAATAGGTTTAAGGTTATTTTTAGCGGGTGGCGAAATAAGAAAGGGTATCTATGTTTGATAAGATGAAAGCGTTGTTTGATATGCAGAAGAAGATGCAGGAGATCAAGCGAGAATTAGATATTACGATTTTTGATATCCAAAGCTCCGATGGTTTGGTGAAAATTACGATGAATGGTTCTCAGGAAGTAAAAGAAGTTGTTATTAAAGATAATCTCGGAGAATTAGAAAAGGCGGGCCTTGCAGGTTCATTAAAAGAGACTTTTAACCGTTCAATTAAGCGTTCGCAGGAAATTGCCGCGCAAAAGATGAAGGATGCCACTGGACTTAATATACCGGGGCTTACATAATGTTTGTTCTATCTAATTTTATATCCGCAGTTGCCCATATTCTGGGTATTTTGTTAGACATAATATATTGGCTGGTACTTATCCGCGCATTGGTCAGTTGGGTAAATGCTGACCCAATGAATCCTATTGTGCAGTTTCTTAATAAGACAACGGAGCCGATTTTAGAGCCGATAAGAAGGCGTCTGCCTTTAAATTTTCGTTTTGGCATTGATATCTCTCCGGTAATTGTAATTCTCTTAATTATGTTTTTAAGGTCGTTTTTGATAAAATCATTATTTGATTTTAGTATCTGGGTAAGATTTAGATAGAGGGAAATAAATGCGAATTTTAGTTATTGGTTCAGGTGGCAGGGAGCATGCGTTAGTTTGGAAGCTCAAACAATCGAAATCCTGCGATAAAGTATTCTGCGCTCCTGGTAACGGCGGGATAGCTCAAATTGCTGAATGTATTGATATTAAAGCGGATGATATAGACGGCCTGCTTGAATTTGCCAGAAAAGAAAAAATAGATTTAACGGTAGTGGGCCCGGAGGCTGTATTAGCCGCGGGTATTGTTGATATATTTTGCGAAAATAAATTACGCATTTTTGGCCCTAATAAAGCTGCAGCTCAATTGGAGGCAAGTAAGGTTTTTTCAAAGGAGTTGATGGCTAAGTATAAGGTGCCTACCGCGGATTTTAAAATTTTTGACCAACCTGAGACGGCAAATAAATATATTGAAAAAATTGGCGCGCCTTGTGTAGTTAAAGCTGATGGTTTAGCTGCGGGCAAAGGCGTAGTTGTCGCTAAAACTGTTGCTGAGGCTAAACAAGCAGTGGCTTCAATGATGCAGGAAAAGATTTTTGGCGAAGCAGGAAACAAAATTATTGTTGAAGAATGTTTAGAGGGGCAGGAAGCATCTATTCTGGTAATTACTGATTCAAAAGAAGTGATTGCTTTGGCCTCAGCTCAAGATCATAAACGTATTTTTGATAACGATGCCGGCCCCAACACCGGGGGTATGGGCGCTTATTCTCCGGCAAGCGTAGTCACTGCTGAATTATTTAAAGAAATTTTAGATAAGATTATTTATCGCACTATTGACGGCTTAGCAAAAGAAGGCATAGAGTTTCGCGGAGTATTGTATGCTGGGGTGATCTTAACAAAAGATGGCCCGAAGGCTTTGGAGTTTAATGTGCGTTTTGGCGATCCGGAAACCCAGGCGATTTTGCCCAGGCTTAAATCAGATTTATTTGAAGTTATGTTGGCAACTAGTGAAGGCAAGCTTTCAAGAATAAAGAACTTAGAATGGGATAATCGGGCTTGTGTTTGCGTAGTCTGTACTGCCGCAGGTTATCCAGGAAATTATACTAAAGATGAAGAAATTAGTGGGTTTGATCAGGTGGCTAAATTAGATGACGTGGTTGTTTTTCATGCCGGAACTAAAAAATCAGGGAATAAAATTTTATCTAGCGGCGGTCGGGTTTTAGGGGTAACTGGTTTGGGCAATACAATTAAAGATGCTATAATTAAAACATATACAGCGGTAGCAAAAATAAATTTTGAAGGGATGCACTATAGGAAAGATATAGGGCGTAAAGCGATTAAATAATCGGAAAAGTCAAAAGGTAAAAGTAAAAAGGCAAAACTAAAAGTTAAAAGTAAAAAGTTTTGAGTTTTGACTTGTGGTTTTAACTTTTTCGTTTTGAGTTTTTAGTTAATGCATCAGCAAGGAGGGATTTCATGAATAAAATCAGCATTCTTATGGGTAGCAAATCGGATTTAAAAACAGTAAATGAAGCAATTAATATATTAAAGGAGTTTAAGGTTGATTTTGAAGCTAAAGTTTTATCCGCGCATAGAACTCCTAAAGAAGTGGCTAAATATGTTGAGGCAGCGCCTAAAGGCGGGACAAAAGTTTTTATTGCCGCCGCAGGAATGTCTGCTGCTCTTGCCGGGGTTGTGGCCAGCCATACTATTTTACCGGTTATCGGAATACCGATTGAAACCAAAAATTTAAAAGGCCTGGATTCACTTTTATCCACCGTGCAGATGCCTCCGGGAATTCCGGTTGCTTGTATGGCAATTGGAAAAGCCGGTGCGAAAAACGCCGCGCTTTTTGCTTTAGAGATACTTGGGTTAAGCGATGCCAGGATCAGAGTCAAACTGCTAAATTATAAGAAGCAAATGCGTCTTAAAATTAAAAAGACTAAAATTAAGATATGAGTTTGACAAAAATTATAAAAATTAATCCATCCATGCCTGAAGATACGTATATTAAACAGGCAGTTAAAGTTATTGCTGACGGTGGATTAGTAATTATTCCCACAGAAACTGTTTATGGTATTGTTGCTGATGTTTTTAATAATAAGGCGCTGGATAGGCTTTATGAAATTAAAAAGCGGCCTAGAGATAAGCCATTTTCTATTTTGATCGCTCAGGAAAATAAAGTGCAGGAGTACTGCCGCGATATTCCTGTAGTGGCTTATAAATTGATGCATAAATTTTGGCCAGGCCCGTTGACAATATTATTAAAAGCTAAAGAACAGGGTAAGATTGGGTTACGCATGCCGGATAATCAGGTGGCATTAGAGATTATCTCTCAATCAAAAGTTTCGCTGGTTTGTCCGTCTGCAAATATAACAGATAAGCCAGCTCCAGTTACTTTTGAACAGGCGATTAAAGATTTAGATGGCTTGGTTGATCTGGCGCTTGACGCGGGCCAGACAAAATTAGGTCTGGAATCGACGATTGTTGATCTAACTACTGAAACATTACAGATCGTTAGAAGCGGCGCAATTAAAGATGAGGATATAACAAGGGTTGCTAAAACTAAGACAGTACTTTTTGTCTGCACGGGTAACTCCTGTCGTTCGGTAATGGCGGAGGCGTATTTAAAGAAACTCTTGCAAAAACAGCACAGAACAGATATCCAGGTTAGTTCCGCTGGAGTAATGGCTTCAGCAGGTATGGGTGCCAGTACAGAAACGCGGGAAGTATTGATAGGTGAGGGTATGGATGTCGGAGACCACCGCAGCCAAAGAGTAACTCAGGAATTAGTGGATCAGTCAGATATTATTTTAGCAATGGAGGATGCGCATGAGGATAAAATTCTGCAGCTTGCTCCGGAAGTAAAAAATAGGCTTTTTTTATTAAAGGAATTTGCTAAAATAAACGATAGTAATTTAAATATTGCTGATCCTGCCGGGAGCTCTCTAGAGTTTTACCGGGATACTTTCTTAACGATTAAAGATGCCGTAGAAAGGATAAGTAAAATCATATGAGCCAACTTCTTATTGCTTCAGATCACGCCGGATTTGCTTTAAAGAAAAAACTGTTAAGTTATTTTGATAAAAAAGGGATTAGCGTAAAAGACTTAGGCACATATACCAAGGAGCGTTGTGATTATACTGTGTATGCTTATATTCTAGCAAAAATGATCTCTTCCGGTGAAGCTAAACAAGGCATACTTATTTGTAAAAGCGGTATCGGCAACTCTATAGTTGCTAATAGATTATCCGGAGTGCGCGCCGCGCTTTGCGATAATCTTAAAATAGCTAAACTTAGCCGTGAGCATAATGACAGCAATGTTTTGGTTTTAGGCTCGGCATTTGTAACGACGGATTTAGCTAAAAAGATGATCACAGTTTGGTTAAAGACTAAATTTCTAGGTGGTAGGCATTTAAGAAGAGTGAAATTGATTGATAAATAAGGAGCGCCAAAGTGAAACATTTAAAAGAAACGGATCCAGAGATTTTTGCGGCGATTAGAAAAGAGCTTAAACGGCAGGAAGAGAATTTGGAGTTGATTGCCTCGGAGAATTTCGCGTCTTTAGCGGTATTAGAGGCGCAAGGTTCGGTATTAACGAATAAATACGCGGAAGGTTATCCGGGTAAACGTTGGTATGGTGGTTGCGAAAATGTTGATATTGTCGAGAGCTTGGCAATTGAAAGGGCCAAAACAATATTTGGCGCGGAGCATGTAAATGTTCAGCCACACTCTGGATCTCAGGCAAATATGGCGGTTTATTTCGCAGCGTGTAATCCCGGAGATACTGTTTTGGCGATGGATTTAGCTGCTGGCGGCCATCTTACGCATGGGCATCCGCATAATTTTTCCGGAATGTTTTATAAAATGGTGGGCTATGGCGTTGATAGAAAGACAGAGTGCTTGGATTATGATCTGATTCAGGAATTGGCTAAAATACATAAGCCTAAGATGATTTTAGCCGGTGCTTCCGCGTATCCGAGGACAATTGATTTTAAGAAGTTTCGTCAGATTGCTGATAGCGTAGGCGCGTATCTCTTTGTAGATATGGCGCATATTGCGGGTTTAGTGGCTGCGGGAATACACCCATCTCCCGTGCCTTACGCGGAGTTTGTTACTTCTACAACGCATAAGACTTTACGTGGTCCGCGTGGGGGATTTATTTTGTGTAAGAAAGAATTTGCCAAAAAAATTGACAGCCAGATTTTTCCCGGCATACAAGGCGGGCCTTTAATGCATGTTATCGCGGCTAAGGCCGTGGCGTTTGCTGAAGCTTTGACTAGCGAATTTAAGCAATATCAAATTCAATTGGTTAACAATGCCAAGGAATTAGCTTCTGCCCTCGAGAAAAAAGGATTCCGTATTGTTTCCGGCGGCACAGATACGCATTTAATGCTAGTGGATTTAAATCCTAAAAACGTTACAGGCGCGGATGCTTCTAGAATCTTAGGAGAAGTAAATATCACGGTGAATAAAAATATGATCCCCTTTGACGAAAAGAGCCCAACAGTAACCAGCGGTATTCGTTTAGGTACCCCGGCAGTAAGCACGCGTAAAATGAAAGAAAAAGAAATGCAAATAATCGCCGGGTTGATTAATGATGCTTTAACTGCTCAAGGTGATTTAGATAAGCTGGCTAAGATTAAAAAAGAAACCATTACTTTAGCTAAGAAATTTCCATTATATTCGGAGTTACTCTAAAAATGAAAAAGAAAACTGAATTGCGGCGTAGGCCAAGCTGGGATGAATATTTTCTGGAGATGGCGCAACTTGTTTCAAAAAGATCAACTTGCCTGCGTCGTAGCGTCGGAGCTGTTTTAGTTAGTGAAAAGAGAATTTTAGCTACGGGTTATAACGGCGCGCCCAGCGGATTAAAACATTGTGTTGAGATTGGCTGTATGCGTCAGAAATTAAAAATTCCCTCAGGTGAGCGCCATGAATTATGCCGCGCGCTGCATGCTGAACAGAATGCTTTAATTCAGGCGTCTTTGCATGGGATAAGTGTAAAAGGTGCTACACTTTATGCTACGAATCAGCCTTGTGTGATCTGCGCGAAAATGCTGATCAATGCCGGGATAAAAGAGATTGTGATTGCTGATGGTTATCCGGATAAAATGTCCGCGGATTTCCTAAAACAGGCAAAAATAAAAATAAGAAAAATATGAAATGTCCCTTTTGTGGTTATAAAGAAGATAAAGTAGTAGATTCCCGCGCTACAGCCGAAGAATCCGCAGTCAGGCGTAGACGGGAGTGCCTGAAGTGCGGCAAGCGTTTTACTACTTATGAATATATTGAGGAGATTTCTTTATTGGTGATCAAGAAAGACGGCCGCAGGGAGTCATTTGACCGCAAAAAGATGCTCTCTGGAGTAATCCGCGCTTGTGAAAAGAGGCCGATCAGTGTCGAGAAGATGGAAGACATAATTACGCAGGTTGAGCGCTCGATTCAGAAAAAAAGCGACCGCGAAGTTTTATCCAGTAGAATAGGTGAGCTAGTTATGGATAAGCTAAAATTAATTGATGATGTAGCCTATGTGCGCTTTGCCTCAGTTTACCGGCAGTTTAAAGATGTGGGCCAGTTTATGGTGGAGTTAAAAGATATTTTAGGTAAAGACAAAAAGAAAAAATAAGCAATTGGTTCGCAATGACACTAGCGTCATTGCGAGGAGCCGCAGGCGACGAAGCAATCTTAGAAAGTTTTTACAGGGACTCTCCCCGAATGGGGACTGTCCCTTTTATTTTAATTTGTTAGATTTTCCCATCTCCTACGTCTATTGTTGCGGAAGGAGGAATTATGATAGGAAAAAATTTAACTATCCGCGATCTCCCTAGAATAGAGCGTCCGCGGGAGAAGCTCATTAAATATGGCGCGCATAGGCTTTCAAACACAGAATTACTAGCGATTCTCCTGCGTACCGGCAAGAAAGGGGAGAGCGTCTTGGCGCTCGCCAATAGATTTCTGCGTAAGATCAGCTTAGAAAAACTTAGCGAGTTCTCCTATGGAGAATTTAGAAAGATCTCTGGTATCGGCCCAGCCAAAGCTTGCGAATTACTCTCTTGCGTGGAGCTCGGCCGTAGGATCTTTGAGAATAAAAAAGTCAATATTTCTCAGCTTTTATCTCCGCAAGATGTATTTGATAATCTTAAAGATATCCGCGTAAGTAAAAAAGAGCATTTTGTGGTCTTCTTTCTGGATTCCCGTAATCAACAGATCCACCAGGAAATTATTTCTGTTGGCACGATCAACGCCAGCCTTGTCCACCCACGGGAGGTTTTTGAGCCGGCAGTTAAATATTTAGCGGTCCAGATTATCCTGGCGCACAATCATCCTTCCGGAGATCTTATGCCATCAGAGGACGATCTGACAGTCAACAAGCGCTTAACCGAAGCCGGAAAAATCCTAGGGATAGAAGTCCTCGACCACATTATTGTTACCCAAGACAGTTTTATCAGTTTTAAAGAAAAAGGCTTGCAGTAATTAGCCCAGAACCATCTTGACAAACATACGTCCTTAACGTAAACTGCACCTCATGCCCAAAACAAACTACATTTCTAACGAAATGTTCGCCTGCCTCAAACGCTATTGGGGTTACACCCAATTTCGCCCCTGGCAGGAAGATACTATCCTCGCTATCCTTGATGAGAGAGAAACCCTGACCATCCTGCCCACCGGCGGCGGCAAATCACTTTGTTTTCAGCTCCCGGCTTTGCTTAAAGATGGTATGGCGGTGGTTATTTCGCCGTTAATCTCTTTAATGAAAGACCAGGTCGATGGTCTTAAAGATATGGGCATTCTCGCTGAATGCCTTAACTCTAGCCAAACTGTAAAGCAGCAGCGCGAGGTGATTAAACATATTCACGATAATCAGGTTAAGCTTTTGTATATTTCCCCCGAACGCCTGCAAACCGAAGAGACCATGGAATTATTAAGATCAGCCGCTTTGTCATTTTTTGTGATCGACGAAGCCCATTGCATCAGTCACTGGGGCCATGATTTTCGGGATGAATACCGCCAACTCGGCATGATCAAAGATAATTTTCCGGGAATAAATATTCACGCTTTTACCGCTACCGCTACCCAGGAAGTTCAGAAGGACATTCTCGCTCAGCTCAGGTTTGTTCATCCCAAAATCAACATTGCCTCCGTTGACCGTCCCAACCTGGCCTATCGGGTGATGCCCCGGCAGAGTATTATTCCTCAGCTCACCGAGGTTTTAGAGAAACATTCCAAGGAAGCCGGGATTATTTATTGCCTGCGCCGCAAAGACGTGGATGATATTTCCAAAAAACTGAATAAATTAGGATACAAGAATTTGCCTTACCACGCCGGCCTGACCGACGAAGAGCGCCATGAAAATCAGGAGCGTTTTATTCGCGAAGAAGTCAATATTATCGTGGCCACCGTAGCTTTCGGCATGGGCATCGACCGCTCGGATATCCGTTTCGTGATCCACGCCGCCATGCCCAAGAGCATCGAGCATTACCACCAGGAAACCGGACGCGCCGGCCGGGACGGTTTGTCTTCATACTGCTACATGTTTTACGGAGGGGGCGATTTCCGGGTCTGGGAATTTTTCTCCAAAAAGTCCGCCAATTATCAGGTGATGATGGATAAATTAAGGATCATGTATAATTTTTGCACCCAGCCGCAATGCCGGCACAAAGTTTTCGTTAATTATTTTGGTCAGGAATATCAACCGTCAACTTGTCAGGCCTGCGATTATTGCCTGGGCGAGGTGGATATGGTCGATGATCCCCTGACCCTCGGCCAAACGATTATTAATTGTGTTATTTCCGTGCGCTACGGTGATGATCAGGGTTTTGGCGTTGGCTATCTGGCTAACGTCTTAAAAGGAAATATCACCGATCAGATCACTAAATGGGGACATCAACGTAACCCTAATTTCGCCATCATGTCCGGCCAAACTTTGGTCTTTATTCGATATTTAATTGAACAACTCATCGGCCAGGGTTTCCTGGAGCGTCAGGGCGAATATGACACTCTGGCAATTACCGATCTCGGCCAACAACTTTTAAAAGGCCGGATCATCCCTATATTAGCCAAGCCACTGGTTGCCGAGAAGAAGAAAGCCATCTCCGCCCGCCAAAAAGCCAAAAAAGCCCAAGACTTCGCCGGCGTAGACGAGGATTTATTCGAATTACTTCGCGCCAAAAGATCTGAACTAGCCCGTAAACATTGCGTCCCCGCCTACATCATCTTCGGCGACAAATCCCTAAAAGACATGGCAACACGCAAACCCACCACCCGCGAGTCCTTCTCAGAAGTCTTCGGAGTAGGCGACCACAAACTAAAAACCTACGCCGACCATTTCATCAGCGTGATCAAGCATCATACGTCATCCTGAGCGCTAGCGAAGGATCTAGTCTGGCGTCATTGCGATAGATAAAGTGACTGTCACGCCTTTTGTGACTGTCACTTTATTCGGAATCCGCTAAAGAATTCCTGTTAGATTTTTCCTTTTGTCGCGTCTATTATAAGTGAAGTAGATGAAATTAAACATTGGTATCACGTTTTGTGATACCAGAAAAGGAGGAAGAGCATGTCTAATTTAATATCTCCGGACTTGATAGCTACAAAAATCTTTATCATTAGAGGCAAAAGGGTTATGTTGGATAGTGATTTAGCTATTCTTTACGGCGTCAAAACCGGCAGATTGAATGAACAGGTAAAAAGGAATATCAAAAGGTTCCCCGAAGATTTTATGTTTCAACTCACTAAAGAAGAGATTTTAAGTTTGATATCGCAAAATGCGACATCAAGTTGGGGTGGATTAAGAAAGTTGCCTCGTGTATTTACCCAGGAAGGAGTTGCTATGCTTTCTAGCGCTTTAAATACTGATCGGGCAATTATGGTAAACATTCAGATCATGCGGGCTTTTGTCCAGCTAAGAAGATTTATTTTAACTAATACTGATTTAAGACATAAGATCGAAGCAATGGAGAAGAAATATGACAAGCAGTTTGCTATTGTTTTCCAGGCTATAAAACAACTTTTGGAGCCTCCGCCATTACCTGCCAAAAAACCTATAGGTTTTCATAGGGATTAACCAATTTAACATAGTCAGGGACTGTCCCTTTGGCGTCATTGAGAGGAGCGCAAAGCGCGACGAAGCAATCTATTGCCAAACCCTGCTCAAAGGTGCTATAATTAGGTCAATTAGGAGAAAAGTATGTCTTTATTTGAGTTTGCGATCACCTTACATTTATAGCTATATTTTACCCGGCCACGCAAGCTGGGTTTTTTGTTTATAAAAGGCTGGTAAATCTAAGGAGAGTTTCTTTAATAGGGCATTGTGACTGCCAGCAAGCGGGCAGATTTGGAGAATAACTATGGCAAATAATCTCAATACAACCAAAGAGCAGGAACGCGCCGAATTGCATCGCGCTATTTGGCAAATTGCTAATGATCTGCGTGGAAGCGTGGATGGCTGGGATTTCAAGCAGTATGTGCTTGGCATACTTTTTTATCGTTTCATTAGCGAAAACTTAACCAACTACATCAATACCGATGAGCGACGTGCTGGTAAAAAAGATTTTGACTACGCCACGCTTTCTAATAAAGAAGCTGAATTCGGTCGAGCCGATACCGTAAAAGAAAAAGGTTTTTATATTTTACCCAGCCAGCTTTTTGTGAATGTCCGAAAAAATGCTCGTAATGACGCAAACTTCAATGAAACTCTTACTAAAGTATTTCGTAATATTGAAAACTCTGCAAAAGGCGCGAGCAGTGAAGATGACATCAAAGGTTTGTTTGATGATCTTGATGTGAATTCAAATAAACTTGGCGCTACTGTAGAAAAAAGAAATCAAAAACTCACAAAACTTTTTGAATCTATTGGTGATCTTCAACTTGGTAATTATTCCGATAACACCATAGATGCTTTCGGCGATGCGTATGAGTTTCTAATGACGATGTATGCCGCAAATGCAGGTAAGTCTGGCGGAGAATTTTTTACCCCACAAGAAGTCAGCGAACTTCTAGCAGAAATTACAACTGTGGGTAAAAAAGAAGTGAACAAAGTTTATGACCCAGCTTGTGGTTCTGGTTCATTACTCCTTAAGTTTGCTAAAGTTCTGGGTAAAGAAAATGTCCGACAGGGTTTCTTCGGGCAGGAAATAAACCTAACCATCTACAATCTCTGCCGTATTAACATGTTCCTGCACGATATCAACTACAACAATTTTGATATTGCGCACGGCGATACACTCATAGATCCGAAACACTGGGATGATGAGCCGTTTGACGCTATCGTTTCTAACCCGCCCTATTCTATTCACTGGGAGGGTGACGCCAATCCGCTTCTTATCAATGATCCGCGTTTTTCACCGGCGGGAGTGCTCGCGCCAAAAAGCAAGGCTGATCTCGCTTTTACCATGCACATGCTTTCGTGGCTTTCTACTAGTGGCACGGCGGCGATTGTTGAATTCCCCGGCGTGCTCTATCGCGGTGGCGCAGAGAGCAAGATTCGTAAATATCTGATAGACAATAATTATGTCGATACCGTTATTCAGCTTCCACCCGATCTCTTTTTTGGTACGACTATTGCCACCTGCATCATCGTGCTCAAGAAAAGCAAGAAAGATAACAAAGCACTTTTCATTGATGCTTCTGCCGAGTTTGTCCGTGGTGGTAACAAAAATAAATTAAGCGAAGCAAATCGAACCAAGATTTTGGAAGCGTTCACCACTCGTAAAAACGCAAAATATTTTGCCAAGCTGGTAGATAACAAAACCATTGCCGATAACGACTACAATATTGCCGTATCGAGCTATGTGGTGGGCGAGGATACTCGCGAGGTGATAGATATTACAGAGCTAAATGCAAAAATCGCCAAGATTGTCGCCAGGCAAAATGAACTTCGTACCGCGATTGATGAAATTGTGGCGGATATTAAAGGCACTAGCTAAAACATTATGACCAATACTGTAAGCAAAATTGAGAAACTGATCGCCGAACTCTGCTTGAAAGGGGTAGAGTTTAAGGAATTGGGGGAACTTGGCGATTTTTACGGTGGTTTATCTGGCAAAAGTAAGGATGATTTCAGTAATGGTAACACAAAATTTGTTACCTATATGAATATATATTCTAATATTGCAGTTAACACTGATATCGATATTTTTGTAAAAATAAGTAAAGACGAAAACCAAAACAAAATTGAATATGGTGATGTGCTATTTACAGGTTCATCGGAAACACCCGACGAGTGCGGAATGTCGTCTGTTTTAACAAAGAAGATCGACGAGTCGTTGTATCTAAATAGTTTCTGTTTTGGTTTTCGCTTTCACAACACTAATTTGCTTTTACCGGAATTTTCAAAATATTTGTTTAGGGATGAGCAAATGAGAAAACAGATTGCAAAAACTGCTAGTGGCGTGACAAGATTCAATGTTTCAAAAAAGCGCTTTGCAAAAATGAAAATCCCTCTTCCTCCACTTGCAATACAAGAAGAAATTGTCAAAATTCTTAATAGTTACACAGAGCTAGAAGCAGAGCTAGAAGCAGAGCTAGAAGCAGAGCTAGAAGCAAGAAAGAAGCAATACGAACATTATCAATTAGAGCTCTTAGTGGGCGATGATGGTGTAAAAAAAATAACATTGAATGAAATTGGTAAAGTTTCAATGTGTAAACGGATTTTTAAAAATGAAACATTAGCGAGTGGTGATATTCCGTTTTATAAAATTGGAACTTTTGGCAAGCAGCCTAATGCTTTTATTTCACAAGAAGTTTATAGCGAATATCGCAAAAAGTTTTCTTTTCCTAAAAAAGGTGATGTGCTTTTGTCCGCGTCTGGAACAATAGGACGAAGAGTGATTTACAATGGTGAACCGGCATATTTTCAAGATTCAAATATTATCTGGATTGATAACGATGAGAGTAAGGTATTAAATAAATTCTTATATTACTTGTATGCAATTGTTGAATGGAAAACTGAAGGTGGAACAATTCAACGACTTTATAACGACAATTTAAAGAAAATTAAAATCCCTGTACCGGAAATTACCGAACAAAAGCGTATCGTTACAATTTTGGATAAATTTGAAGCACTGGTGAGCGATATCTCAATAGGTTTACCGGCGGAACTTTCGGCTCGCAGACAGCAATATGAATATTATCGAGGGAAACTTTTAACATTCAACGAATATGTCTAACAATAAGATTGTTTACAACTTAGTTGCACAAAATCCTGAAAGCACAGTAGTTGCTCAGTACGTTGCTGGCCATAGCTTTATTCGTGATGCGAGCTATCAGAGTGAAGCCGATTTGGAGCGCGTTTTTATCAAGCAACTTGAAACGCAAGCGTATGAGTATCTCACCATCACCTCTGAAGCTGACTTGGTGGCAAATCTCCGATTGCAACTGGAGAAGCTCAATAATTTTACTTTTACCGATACCGAATGGGAGCGTTTCTTTGTGAGTGAGCTGGCTAATCCAAACCAAAGCATCGCCGAAAAGACCGCCACAATTCAAGAAGATTACATCAAAAACCTGACGCGCGAGGATGGCACAGTTAAAAATGTCTACCTCATTAAAAAGAACAATATTCACGAAAACAGTTTGCAGGTGATCAACCAATATGTTACGGAAGAAGGTCAGCGCGTCAACCGTTATGATGTGACGGTTCTGGTAAACGGCCTGCCGATGGTGCATATCGAGCTCAAACGCCGCGGCGTGGCAATTGTCGAAGCGTTTAATCAGATCAACCGCTACAGCCGGGAAAGTTTTTGGGCGGCGGCGGGGCTTTTTGAATTTGTTCAACTCTTTATCATTTCCAACGGCACGCATACCAAGTATTACAGTAACACCACGCGCCTAGAGCATATCAAAGAAGCCAGTGAGGGAGCAGTTAAAAAAGGTAAACGCTCAAGCAATAGTTTTGAATTTACCAGCTGGTGGGCGGATGCCACCAATCGGCCGATTACAGACTTGATGGATTTTGCCAAGACATTTTTTGCCAAGCACACGCTACTCAATATTTTGACCCGCTACTGCGTGTTCACGACCGATAAACAGCTTTTAGTGATGCGACCGTATCAGATTGTGGCAACTGAGAGAATATTGAGTCGGATTGAAGTCAGTACTAATTACAAGAAACTCGGTACAGTGGAAGCGGGTGGGTATATCTGGCATGCTACCGGTTCAGGCAAGACTTTGACCAGTTTCAAGACGGCGCAAATGGCCAGCAAATTACTCGCTGTAGACAAGGTGATATTTGTGGTGGATCGCAAGGACTTGGACTATCAGACCATGCGCGAATACGACAAGTTTGAGAAAGGCGCGGCCAATAGCAATACCAGCACGGCGATTTTGAAGCGACAGCTGGAAGATCCGAATGCGCGGATTATTATTACGACTATCCAGAAGCTAGATCGTTTTATTGGTCGCAATACTGGGCATACTATTTTTGATGGTCATGTGGTGCTTATCTTTGACGAATGCCACCGTTCACAGTTTGGCGATATGCACGCCGCGATTACCAAGACATTCAAGAATTACAATTTGTTTGGCTTTACCGGAACGCCGATTTTTGCCATGAATGCTAGTGTTGGCGGACGACCGGATTTAAAAACCACAGAGCAAGCTTTTGGCGAAAAGTTGCACACTTATACCATCGTGGACGCGATCGCTGATAAAAATGTTTTGCCGTTTAAAGTTGATTATGTTTCTACGGTTCGCGAAGCTGAGAATATTGAGGATGCACAAGTAAGAGATATCGATCGCGAGGCGGTGCTTGCTTCGCCGGAACGCTTGGCAAATATCGTTGGCTACATTCGCGAGCATTTTGACCAAAAGACCAAACGCAGTAGTTTTTATAAGCTGAAAGATCGCCGATTGGCGGGGTTCAATTCTATTTTTACTGTTTCGTCTATTGATGTGGCAAAGAAGTATTATGCTGAGTTTAAAAAACAACTTGCGGATGTACCAAGTGATAAAAAACTTAAGGTAGCAACAATTTATAGTTTTGGAGTTAATGACGAAGATGTAGATGGAATGATTGATGAAAACTCCGAGGATACGAGTGGGCTAGATGTGAGCTCAAGAGATTTTCTTGATAGTGCTATTACTGATTATAATGCGATGTTTGGTACATCCTACGATACTTCGTCTGATAAGTTTCAAAATTATTATAAAGATGTTAGTTTGAGAGTAAAAAACCGTGAGGTCGATATTCTTATCGTGGTCAATATGTTTTTGACCGGCTTTGACGCGACTACGCTCAATACCTTGTGGGTGGATAAAAATCTTCGCTTGCATGGTTTGTTGCAGGCGTATTCGCGCACCAACCGTATCTTAAATACCGTCAAGACGTTCGGAAACATTGTTTGTTTTCGTAATTTGGAGAAAGCAACTAATGAATCCATTGCGCTCTTCGGTGATAAAGAGGCGGGCGGTATTGTGCTTCTCAAGGCATACGAGGATTATTACAACGGCTATAAAGACGGTGAAAAGGAAGTGCGTGGATACGCCAGCCTAGTGGCGGAGCTCTTGGAAAAATTCCCGGTTGGACAGCGAATTATGGGCGAGCAAAATCAGAAAGATTTTATCAGGCTTTATGGCGGGATTTTGCGCGTGCGCAATATTTTGACAACCTTTGACGAGTTTACCGGTAACGAGATTTTGACCGAGCGCGATATTCAGGATTATCACAGTGCATACATTGACCTCTACAATGAATTTCGCAAGGGTGTAGAGGTTGATCAAGAAAATATTAACGATGACCTGGTGTTTGAGATGGAGCTCATTAAGCAGGTAGAAATAAATATTGATTTCGTGTTAGGGCTCATCAAGAGATATCACGAAGATCATAACAAGAACCGCGAGATTTTGGTTGATATCAACAAAGCGATAGATTCTAGCGTTGAATTACGAAACAAAAAAGATCTCATCAATCAGTTCATCACTTCACTTGATATTCATTCAGTGGTTGATGACGATTGGCAGAAATTTGTGGACAAGAAAAAGATTGAGGAGCTAGAAAAAATTATTACCAACGAAGGTCTTGATCACGATGCAACTTATGCATTTGTACGAAATTCATTTCGTGATGGTAGTGTGGCAACAACCGGTACAGCCATCACTAAGATTTTACCGCCTGTATCCCGCTTTTCTCCCGGAGGAGAGCGTTCCAAAAAACGCGAGAGTGTCTTGGATAAATTAACACGCTTCTTTGAGCGATTTTTTGATGTTTCTAATGGAAAGCTTTAAAGATAACTGGGAGCTGTTGAAATGTCCTCATTGCCGGGCTGATGTGCCATGTAGCTTATTTCTTGATGATGAAAATAATGTGACCGTTTCTATTTTTTGAGATAATAAAATGCGGATATTAAAAACAATTATCTTTTTTGTTATCCTTGTTTTAGCGTTTACAGCTAGTGCAAGGATTTTTTATTCTTATGCTGAAGTTATAAAAACACAGGGACAGTCACCTATGGGGACAGTCCCTGTGTTGCAGGCAACCGTAGAAGACTTAAGCAGCGATAAATATTTTCCTAAGGTCAAAGAGGTATTAACAAATGCGAAGAGCTCAATATATATGATGATGTATTTTGTAAATTTTAATGAAAAATTAAAGAATTCTTCGGTTAATCAATTAGTTGATGAATTAATTAATGCGAATAAGCGGGGAGTTAAGGTAAAGGTTATCCTGGACCAGAATATTAACTATAATAACCTGGGAAAAGGAAGTGGAACATGGGAGAGGGAAGCGAAGAATGACCCCCTATTTCTATATTTAAAGAAGAATGGGATAGAGGTGTATTATGATAATGTTTTTATAATTACTCATAGCAAAGTTATCATTATTGATGAAGAAATAGTGATTTTGGGGAGCGCCAACTGGACGATGTCTTCTTTAAAAAGGAATTGGGAGGGGTCTTGTCTAATCAGATCTAAAGAACTAGCTAAAGAATTCCTGAAAGATTTTGCTTCGATCTCAATAGATTATGAGGCAAGTATTCTTGATGAAGAAAGAAAGCCGCCGGTTCTGTTGAATCAGTATTTATTAAGGACTCCATCTTTAGGCCCTCGTATGCTTACAAATAACGATGGAGGTGCGTTTGGTGTATATGTTCTCTTATTGCGGAACTTTGACGGTAATGCTGAAGGGAAAATAGAAATTGATTATAAGGTTTTTAGCCATGAATTAGGTTATGATGAAAAACTTAGTTATGTTTCAGCGCGGGATAAAATAATGAGATCTTTAATGCGGCTTGAGAAAGAATATAAGCTTATTTTTCGTATACAGAGGCCTGCAAAAGGCCCCTGCGTGATATTATTGGGTTATCCTAATAAAAGTCCGTATGTCTTATCTCGGGAGGAGTATTTTTCCATTCCGGATGAATATTGGAAATATGGCTGGAATAAGAAGTTTTCATTGCGAGAGAGCTATTGTTATTTTATTGCACGTTTTAAAACAAGCGGTGTGAAAGGGCATGTTTGGCGCGATCATATAATCGGCTTAAGCAAAGATTTTAACGTAAGCAGGAGTACGATAGGAAGGGGAATGCAATCTTTAAGAACGTTAAATATACTTGAAATTGACTATTCTCCTTATCTTCCTGAGGAAGATTTTAAGCGTAGGGAAGCAAGTTTGTTTAAATTGCTTAGGCTTTATTCTCCGGAGATCTTAGAAAAGGATAAACAGAGGGTGAGAGAGTTATATGGTAAGAAACGTTTTGAAGAAGCTGAAAGATACGCCAAGATAGTTTTTAAAGGCAATGATACTCAGGTTATAGAAGATATTATCAAGAAAATAGATGAATATGGCGCTAAGCAGGTTAGGGAAGCTTTTAAGACTGTTTCCGTAAAATCTACAGCTAATCCAAAAAGAAGTTATAGATATGTGGTGGGGATACTTCAGACAAAAGCCGAGGAAGCAGAAATAGACTAAGTGGCGATAAATAGAAACGGTCCCTATTTTTTATAACCTATATACAGAGAGTTTTTCTGACGCGCCATATTTTTGCCCCGCCACAAGAGCATTACCTTAGCTATACGATAATACGACTAGAAAATGATTTACAATGGGGAGGAGGGGATGTAGAATAAGTTTATTACAAAGAGGTGGCAAATGAGATTCACATAATAGAATTTAAGGCAACTCTCTGGAATATAGGGGTTGCCTTTATAGTTTAAAAACGGAGAAACATATGGTAGAAAAAGTATCGAAACTAGGAATAAAGAGACAGAAAGGCTACCTTTATTTCATTGACAAGAAAGGCGACGTGTCTTGCGCCAAGATGGCCAGAGGCAATAAAAAAGGAGGCAGTCCAAAGAAGATAACAAAATGCGGTATCAAAAAGATGAAAGGCTACCTTTATTTCATTGACAAGAAAGGCGACGTGTCTTGCGCCAAGATG
>JBAXLM010000016.1:0-25292 GCA_037134795.1 Candidatus Omnitrophota bacterium
ATTGCGCGATTAATGGCATTAAACCGCTGACATTACAATGCGTCAAAATTACATCAGTATCTTTCAATAAATTCGCGGTATCTTGCGCTTGCTGAATTCTTTTCTCCTTGAGCATCTCTAAAAATCCTAAAATACTTTGCTCCAGCGGGGCACCGCTTTTTTCCATTCCTAAAACCATATCCGTTAGAGACTTAAAAGACAAAGTTGGCCGCGTGGCATTTATAGCTGCGGCAACTTTAGCCAAATTTTTATTCTGTCGCTTACTCAAAATAAAAGTATACATCACTAAAAGCACCTGGCCCACAGCGCGAGTCTTCATCTGCTTAATTGCGCTGCATGCCTGGAGATAATTCTTAGCCTTGATATAAACAAGCTTTTGAGGCAAAGCAGTCTCATCTAAGATATAAATTACGTTACCTTTTAATTGAATTGGCCAAAATAATGGAGAAAATTTCATATTCGTCCTTTTTTTGCGGGTCCCTGCCTACCGGCAGGCAGGGGGCTTCGTCTCGACAGTCACCCGTATCCTTCCTATTTTCCTTCAAGTTTTTTTACTAATTCCAGTGCGATTTTAATTAAATTGCTTTCCGCCATATAATAAAGCGGATTCATAAAACCCATTTCACCGGTAATTACATTATCACTTACGGCTAATATTGAACAAGCCTTAATATTATATGTCTGGCAAATAGTCAGGAGGGTTGATGATACCATATCCACTGCCCGCGCGCCTTCTTTGCGCTTGGCTTCAACGATCTCGCGTGTTTCGCGTAATAAAGCATCCGTAGTCCAAGCTTTACCGCGATGCACAGTTAAACCCATGCCTTGAGCAATCTCAAATAATAGATCAGACAGCTTCTTATCACTTACGGTCTTAAAATCTTTGTCCACATAATACGGTGTTACCCCATCTCCGCGGATAACTTCATCCACCACAAATAAATCCCCCACTTTAATATTTTCGTCAAGCGACCCACAAGTGCCTACGCGGATAATATTCTGAATTCCCGCGTTACACATTACTTCTGTAGTAATCGAGGTATCCGTAGAAAATCTTCCTCCATTGATCCCGGTAACCTTAATTCCTTCATAGGTTCCGGTATACATGGTATATTCCATAAAAGAAAAATTGCGTACAGGATTCTCAATTTTCTTCATTAATACATCCAAACGGTCACGCGGCCCAGGCACAATCGCATACTTTCCCACATCCTGTGCCCTAAGCTGCACCATCTCAGTTAAATCTCTACCGGTTAAATGAACATTCTTCTGCATCTGCATTTAATTACTCTCCTTTAAATTACGCCCGATACGTAATTACATTAGCTCTTTCTAATTAAATAAGCTTTTATTTACGAAAAACTAAAACTCAAATTCAACCTGCGGATTATCTTTCTTAATCTTAACTATGATAAACTCGATAAACTCCGCGGCAGTATTTACCGCATTTCTGGAATCAGCAGGAGATACATTAACTTCCCAAGGTTCATACATAAGCAAATTTCTTTTCTTACGCATCACGTCAAACTTCTTGGTTAAATCTCTATATTCATCTCCCGCGCATACACCAACAAATTCAATTACTGTCTTATGCTGATTAACTCCCAACGGCCTATACCCGGCAAGTAACATCAACGCCCGTGCCGCATAAAGCATTGCCGTATACGCCGATGAATAGGCGACTTTTGCGCTTATATCCAATATATTATTACAATCTTTTAATTCCTGCTTTGACTGTGTTATGAAACTATTTATCTGATCGAAACCAATAGGCTGTTTTTTAATTAAACCCCTGGATAAATAATCTTCAATAAATTTATTATAATCCATTTAGCACATCCACACCGCCAACCAAAAAAATCTTCGGGTTCTTAATTACATCTTTTAGAAAAGAGCTCCCCCTTTTCATCTCTTTCTTAAAATCAGAAACAGTGTAAATTGTAAAATTTATTTCCCTGTCAAACTCTCCTTCCAAATCACTTATTTTTTGAATTAACTCATCTTCGGATATATCACCTAAAAGAAAAAGATCAACATCGCTATGCGCGTTTTCTTCCCCTTTGGCAAATGATCCATAAATAAAGGTAGTTTTAAGCCCTTTTAGGTTTTTTAACTCCGCTTTAAGCCTGCCCTGAACACCTTCAGTTTTAAAGATAATCTGTTTTAACTCTTTAAAAACCGGCGACGCTTTATTTACGCGGAAAAACCTTAAATTACCTACGTTATCCGAATTTAATATACCGCTACCCTGCAGCCGAATAAGCTCACGATGAATTGTTCCCACTGATACTCCGAGAATAACCGCCAACTGCCGGACATAGTATTTCTCATCTGAGTGAGACAAAAATTGCGTCAGAATCTTTCTTCTCGTGCCGGACGATATTAACGAACTGAGCATCTTACTGTTCTCCATTTGAGAACAATTGTATCATATCTGAGAACATTGTCAAGTCTATATTAATCACATTTCCTCACTTACGACAGTGCTCATCTCATTCACACATCATCCTTGTTAAATTCCCACCCAGGATATTTTCTTTATCGTCCTGGGATATATCTAAATCTTTAACCGCTTTAATGCCTGCGGCAATATCTTTCTTTGCCGGCCAGTCGCTGCCCCACAAAATACGCCTAGGCCCCATAAGTTCAAGAGCAAGCAAGAAATTCGCTTTAGTCGTGTCTCCGCTGGTATCCACGTAAATATTCTTAAAATATTCTGATGGCGCGCCTTGCAGATCTTTGACAAAATTCATCCCCCGCAGCATCTGATAAGTTGTATCAAAACGCTGCTTAAGATAACAGATTGCCCCGCCAAAATGGGCAAAAACAAAATTTACTTTGGGATAAAGCCGCAAAACATCCGACATGAGTAGTTTGCCAATGGAAATAGTTGTGTCAAAAACATACTCAATAACCGGAGTAAGTAAAGGGTCCTTAACTCGTTCATAACCTATTGGATTAACAATCTGAGAGTGCACAAAAATCGGAATATTCTTCTCTGCTGCTTGCTTATAAACGGGTAAAAACATCAAATCATCAAGATAGATCCCGTTATAACTTGAAGCCAGGGAAATTGCCTTAAACCCCAGTTCTTCAGTCGCCCGCTTAACCTCCCCTACCATGTCGATAGAATTATCTACTGGCAAAATTGCAGCTCCAATAAATCTATTGCCATAACGTTTAAGGACTTTCCCCACATTATCATTATAAATATGCGCAACCTCGCTTATACTGCCAAATTTTAAATGCGCGTCTGTTGTCGGATAACTTAAAACTGCCTTATCAATTCCTGCTTCATCCATCATTTTAAGTTGCGCTTCAATATCACCCCATGCTTTATGGAAAAAATGGGAATTTGCGATAATCTCATCCGGCAACCAATGGCTATGCGCGTCAATTAACATTTAATGCTCCATGCTCCTTAATATACGCTGAATCATTTCTAATTCATAAAGCCCTTTAATTTCTTCTAAGGCCCTTTTTCCCAGCTCTTTGGTAATTAACTTCTCAATAGTATTAAGCTTCATATCAAGAAAAATAAAATCCGGATTTGTTTTCTTGCCTTGATATTTTAATTCCATGCACGCTTTTTCTTTATTAGAGATATACTCCTTGAAATCATTAACCAGCTTCTCTAATGCTTCTTTTTCATGCGGCAAATAAGCACCTAAAAGCGTGTTTTCCATCTCAAGCAGAATATCTTTATCAATCTCAGTTTGCGTAAACTTGCGCTCGTACTTATCAAATGCCTCTTTGGTAGTTTTATACAACCAGACAAAATACCTTTTTTGTAAGTTTCTCACATCCTGCTTATTCATCCTTCCTCCTATTTTTTTACTAATTCCACACTGTTATTTCACCGGATGCTGCTGTTTAAACGGTATCACCGGAGCTGTCCAGGGTGTTTGTTGGTTAATTACTGAAATCTCCAACGGACAAACATTAGCCGGCACGGTTAAAGCAAAACGCACTGCATCTTCTATCGCTTCAGTACTCATCAAACGCGAATTATCATTAGTAATATCTTTAAGCTTACCAGTAAGGTCTGTATCTGTTACCCCGGGCAGAATAGAAGTAACTTTAATCCCGTGGTCCCGCAATTCCCAGAATAAACCTTTGGAAAAAGCACGCAGCCCTACTTTAAGTGAACTATAAACAATAAAATTTCTCGGCACCGGATCAACTAAGGTTGAGCCAGAAACAATATTTATGATTGCCCCGGATTTTTGATTTATCATATCATTAATTACCAGCCGTATAAGGCGCACATACCCTAAATAATTCGTATGCGCCAACTTTTCAAAGTCTTCGATCGGCTGTTTTTCAAATGCATATTGGCTGGATACCCCGGCGCAGTTAATTAGGATATCTATCTTGCCAAATTTTTCTTTTGTTTTATTTACTAAATTCTCTAAATCTTCCAACTTTGCCACATCAGTTGGAACAGCTAAAACATCCACTTTGTATTTCTTTTTAATCTCATCCGCAGTTTCTTTTAAAGGCCCTTCACCGCGCGCGGCAATAGCCAGATTAATCCCCAGGCTCGCAGCAGTACAAGCCAGCGCCTTGCCAATACCACGGCTAGCTCCAGTAACTATAGCAACCTTTCCTTTCAAATCCTTACTCATAACAATCCTCCTTGTCTACAAAGACACACCCGCGCAACTCCTCTTAAGCGGCGGGGTGTATTATTCAAATCGAAAAACTCTTTCAAAAAATAAAATTAAAAGAAGCGCGCTGCCAAAAACAATAAAACCTAAATTAAAACTTCTCTGCATAACCAAGCCACCTAAACTTACCCCTAGCCCTCCGGCAATAAAACGCACTCCACTATTTAGGCTAGCCGCTTCATTTAATAATTCGCTTGGCAGGTCAGTTAACATCGTCGCTAAACCTACATGATTAAATGTCCAACCCAAGCCCCAAATAATCATCACCAGGCCAAGCAAAATTAAAGGCAATTTTAATAAAAGCAGCGCGATACAAAAAACCATGGCGATAATACCCAGATTTACTACCCTGGGCCTGCCTATCTTATCAGCCAGATGCCCACCAAAAAACTCGCCAAATATCCCGCTAAGGCTAGTCAAGGTAATCAACATGCTAATCGTAAACTGGTTTAAAAACCGCTGGGTTGAGAAATAAACCCCTAACCATTGTTGCACCGCGTGGTAAATCATGCTTATGAGAAAGATATAAACAAAGATTCTAATTACTTTCTTATTTCTAAACGCCGCAAAATATCCAAACCGTAAACGCCCTAAATCCTCATTAAAGTGAGGCAGATAAATATACATAAAAATCCAGAGAACCAGCCCCAAAACTGCGGGGATAATAAAAATCAAGCGCCAGGAAATAAGCCCGCTTAAAAATAAACCTAATAAAGAAGCAATAAAGGTAGAACCAAAAAATACGCCAATATAACCTCCGCGCTTATTCTGGCTTACACGTTTAGCGATCAAAATTAGGCCCAGAGGAATAACTGAGGCACCAAAAAGGCCCATAAGAAATCTGGCAACAAAAAGCGTAGCGATATTTTGCGATAAACCTGCCATAAGATTTGCCAGAGAGAACAAGAATATGCAAACCAACTCCACTCTGCGAGCATCAAAAGCGCGTACCAATGGCCCATAAAAAAATGCTGCCAGGCCATAGGGAAGCATATACAGCCAAATAATCTTACCCACGACGAATTGAGAAAGAGCAAAGTCAGAAGCAATAGAAGGAATCAAAGCCGCGGCTGCGGCAACATTAAAAGATAAAACCGAACCTTCTAAACAAAGAATACTAAATGTAGTTTTCTTCAACGCAGCGCTTCTCTTTCAATAATCTCTTTAAAAATCTTTAAATTATGCTGCGAGCCCTCATTAATAAACCCCTCAATCTGAGAATCATTAAATTTGGCCTTTACATCCATTTCAAAATGCTGAATCCAGACCATCTCGATTCCTTCTGGTTTAGGTGTATAAAGCCAGATAATCTTCATATATTTAAAAGGAAATTTAGGCTCTTCTCTTTCGGCGTAGGCAAACTGCTTATCTTTAAAAAGCAGCCTCCAGGATTGCCAGGATTTATCATCTTCATCAGTAAGGCGAAAGGTAATTTTGTTCGCTTCCTTCTTAACCACCTCTGCCTTTTTATATTCGCTGCCGAATAACTCCGTCCAGCGCGTGATATCATTAGATATATCAAAAACTAAATCATACGGCGCATTAATAATTATAGAATTACATGTATGGCCCATGTTGATGTCTCCTTGTCTAATATTTTAATTAAAAAGTAAAAATGCAAAAGTTAAAACCACAAGTTAAAAGGTAAAATTTTAATTTTTGACTTGTATTTTTGACTTTTAAGTTTTGACTTTTGACTTTTGTAATTTACTCCCTATCTAATATAGCCACAACTCTCGCCCATGCCGCACCAGTATTCTTTATGCGTATGGGAAAACAAAGCACTTTAAATCCGAAATCCGGTAAATTCTCTAAATTAGCCAACCGCTCGATATGTATAAACTCTTTTTTCCTTCCGTGAAAATGCGCCGGGTAAAATTGTTTTGGATCTTTGGTTTTTAAAAACTCGCTTAACATAAATCTATAAGGCCGGTCAATGCCCATAGTATCCACGCCAAAGATCTTAATCCCCCGCCCTAAAAGATAATCAATCGCCGAAGGATCTACCCCCGGATAATCCGCGAAATATTTCGGGCCGCCATATAACTTATCCGCGCCGGTATGCAATAAAACAATATCCAAAGGCTTCAACTGATAATTTATTTTTTTTAGCGCTGCTTCAATATCATCTGCCTTGATCACCTCATTGGGTTTCTTATGAGTTAATTCCAGCTTTACTCCATTTTGATAACAATACTCCAAAGGTATTTCATCCGCGGTCTTAGAAGCCCTACCCTCTGATTTAGTGCCATAATGAAAAGAGTAGTCTAAGTGCGTACCAATATGCACAGGTGCATGCACAATTTCTAGTGATAAAAATTCTTCATCAGGAAGATCTGTTGATTTTATGATGCGTCGGCCGAGGATATATTTAATCTTACCCCACAAGGTCTTACCCATAATCACGCGGTTAAATTTCCCAACCCCGGCTTTATGAGTTACGCGCTCAATATCAACCTTATGCACCTCAAAAGCTAATTCGTCAATTGGTAAGCTTAAGTCAATAATTTTCATTTGGTTAATTTTGACTGAATCACTTTTTCAATATCATTAATAGTCGAGAATTTAGTAATTTCTTTCGCGCTTAAGGAAATACCAAAGTCCTTGCTTAGCGCAATCACCGACTCCACCATTTCCGTAGAATCCACCCCAATACTGTCTATTAAGGATACGTCATCCTTTAATTCTTCAATCTTAACTTTTAATAAACTACTCAGCACTTCCTTTATCTTCCCCTTTATATCCATTCTCTCCCCCTTACTGCAAATAAAAATTATTGCTAATATTTATTTTTGCGGGTGGCTGGGGTGTTTTCGACGCGCGTCTAGCGCTAGAAAATACCCCAGACAGGACCCGCAAAATTTACAAAACTCAAAATTTTATATTTGTACTTCACCTTTAGTTGCCGCCGCTTCCCACTTACCTATCCCATCCATAACATCTTTAAAACAAAGCTTAGCTAACGGATCAAAATTACTTTCCATAATTCTGTTTATCCTGCCCGGCTTAGAGAAAAATTCACGCATGCACCAAGAACCCAGGCGGCCGAGGTCTGCTGTAGATAAATAATCCGTAGGAATTACCGGATGAAGAAAATCCCATTGGCTAAAATCTACTTTTTTTACATCAATCCAGTTTTTCTTTAAAGCAATTCTCCACATCGGTGAATTTGGAGCAGGAGTAACATAACCCACCCAGAGAATATCCGGGTCAACCTGATCCGTAAACTCAAAACGCTGCTTAATAATCTCTTCAGTGTCATAATCAAAACCCATCATAATATCGGCGACAATCGCGATATCATTTTTACGGAACATTTCTATAGTTTTTTTAATCTGATCAATCGTAATGCCTTTGGCGATTTTCTTAAGCTCTGATTGAGTGGTAACCTCAATGCCAAAAACCCCCATGATTAAACCATTTTCTTTCATCAAAGGCAGAATTGATTCACAATTAACCCAATCATTAGCACGTCCTAAAGATACCCATTTAATCGGATTATTGGATGCTTTTTTAAGTTCGCAAAACTTCTGCACTCGTTTTGGGTCGACATTAAAATTATCATCCTGAATAACCACGACTTTAACTCCGTATTTTCTATGCAGAAGATTCAACTCTTCCATAACTCTTTCCGGAGACTTAGCGCGCCATTTTAGAAAATCTGAAGGCGAGCGCGGGTCAAACTGATCCCATTCATAACAAAAAGTGCACGCTGAAGGGCATCCTCGTGAAGTAACCATATCCACAAACGGTTTCCAGTAAGTATGGCCTACGTATTTATCCATAGGAAACAAATCATACGCCGGCAAAGGAAGCTTATCTAAATCTTCCATCAACGGCTTATGCGGGCCCATAACAATTGCTCCGTCAACACGCGAGGTAACACCTCCTACGTCGCGAAGGGGCTTATTTTTATCTATCGCCTCAAGTAAATCCCCAAAAGATTCCTCTTCACCCATTACTATAAAATCAACTTCAGGGATCTCCTCTAATGTCGGTACCGGCATTGCTGAATACCATAACCCACCAAGAATAATTTTTGTCTTAGGAAGGGCTTTTTTAATTCCTATAGCCGCATCTTTAAAATGCCGTAAAACCCCGTACCCGCCATAGCCGTGCAATTGCTCGCCCATAACCACGATATCAGGATTTATAGCTTTCACCTTTTCAATTAATAGATCCATTGGAATTTGATCGGCTTTGCCGTCTAAAACAGAAACATCTTCATAGCCTCTTTCGCGCGCGTATGCCGCCCAATGCGCGTATAACTGATTCGGAGACCGATGTGTCCCATGCGTTGCCCAAGCACCGACTTTTGGCATAACAAATAAGATCTTCATAAATCCTCCTTTAACTAAAAGATTAAAACGCAAAACTCAAAATCGCAACTTAAAAGTTAAAACTTTTAAATTTTGGCTTGTGGTTTTGCCTTTTTACTTTTACCTTTTTACTTTTCAATTACTATAACCGCGTTAATCCCGCCTCTTCCTCGCGAAATCACTAAAGCTTTATTTATTTTGTATTCTTTAGCTTCGCCAGTTACATAATTCAATCCATTTACACTAGGCGCGTCTAAGTTTAAGGTAATCGGAACAAGGTTATGCTCCATAGCTAAAATAGTAGTAATCATATCCACTGCCCCGGAAGCCCCCAACAAATTTCCAAACATTGATTTCGGACAGCTGATTGGGATATCTTTTAACTTACGCCCAAAAACTATCCTTAAAGCGTTAATTTCAGAATTATCCCATAAATCGACAGCTAAGCCATCTAAGCTAATATAATTAATTTCATCAGCATTAACTTGCGCGTCAATTAGCGCGTTATTTATAGCCCAAGCTAACTCCTTGCCATCGCTTGCGCAATTTATTCTATCCACTCCGTCACAATTAGTAGCATAACCACTAATAAACCCTAAAATATTCGCGCCCCTTTTTTTGGCACGCGCGATACTTTCCATCACCACAATTCCTGAACCCTCTCCGATAACAAAACCGCTGCGCTTCCTATCAAAAGGGCAATAGGCGTGTTCAGGGTCATTATTATTTTTTGATAACGCGCCGTAAGTATTACAACACAATAAAGCATAAGGCGTAACCGGCGCTTCCATTCCCCCGCCTAAAATCATATTTAATTTATCTTGAGATAAAATTTTTCTCGCGTAGCCTAAAGCCATTAAGGAACTCGCCCGGTCGCTTACCACCGTCTTGCTAAAACCCTTAATCCCGTAATAGATAGAAACCTGTCCCTGGGGAGCCGCGGCAAACCAGGCGCTAGCCATATATGGAGAAACACCTTCGCGGCCCTCTAAATAAAGGTCCCTTAACTCTGTCTCCGCGTAAAGCCATCCGCCGATCGCGTTACCTAAAAAAATACCTATTAGGTTAGGATCCTCGTTCTTAATATCAATACCCGCTTCTTGCAAAGCCATTTCACTGGCAATTAAAGCCATATGGCTAAAGACGTCGATCTTTTTTAAAAGCCTTTCAGATAAATGCGTGTATTTTTCTAAATCATCAATTTGTCCGGCGATGCGCGCGGGATATTTTTCAGCGTCAAAACGCGTAATCTTTTTTATAAATGAACGCCCGCTTTTAATATTTGCCCAAAACTGCCGCTTACCGATTCCTGAAGGGCTAACTACGCCCATACCTGTGATTGCTATTTTTTCCATCATCCACCAAACCTTTTAAAAACTAACGAAGAATGTATCCCTGAAAACCCACTGCTGGTTTTTAAAATAATATCCACTTTTTTCTCTATCGCTTCATTAGGAATATAATACAGGTCGCATTGCGGGTCTTTTTCTTCCTGATTTATTGTAGGAGGTAGAATGTTTTTCTCAAAAATCATGCTCACTATAGTCATCTCAATGGCATTTGCCGCAGCCAGTGGATGGCCAATCATAGATTTAAATGACGAAATAGGAAGTTTATAAGCATAATCTCCAAAAACTGCTTTATAGGCAGTACTCTCAAATATATCATTCATACGCGTGCTGGAACCATGCGCGTTAATATAGCCAACCTCTTGCGGAGCCACCGCGGAATCCTTTAAAGCCAGATTAATGCAGGTTTCCATTGCCCGGCCATCCGAAGGAAGATCCGTCATGTGAAAGGCATTGCAACTTGTGCCAAAACCTAAAACCTCACAATAAATCGGAGCATTGCGTTTTAAGGCATGGGTTAATTCTTCTAAAATTAAAATTCCCGCGCCCTCCCCCAAAACAAATCCATCCCTTTTATTATCAAAAGGCCGGGAAGCTTTTTGCGGATATTCATTTTGCACTGATAAAACATTTACCACATCAAAAGCACCAAAAGTAATCGGGGTAAGCGGTGCTTCTGCCGCTCCGCAAATCATTATGTCTTGTTCGCCATCGGCAATAGTCTCTAAACCAAACCCCAGCGAATCCGTTCCCGCGGTACAACCGGTAGAAATAGTATTGCAGCTTCCTTTTAAGCCATATCGCGCGGATAGCTCTATCGAAGGGGTATTAAACATCGCCGCGTCATATAAATCCGGCCGCACTAAAGAAGGATCTATGGGTTTTTTCCCGTCGCAAGTCACAAGAGCAAACTCTTCTTCCATATATTTTGTGCCGCATATAGCATTAGCCAAACAAACCCCGATACGCCGGGGATCTTCTTTGGCAAAATTTAGCTTACTATCCTCAACTGCCATTTTTCCGGCAGTCACGCCAAATTGCACATAACGATCCATGCGCATTACTTCTTTATGCGTTAGGCCAAGTTTAAAAGGATCAAAATCGCGCGCCTCCGCGGCAATTTTAGTATTAAATACTGAAACGTCAAAACCATCTACCAGTCTTACCGCGGATAATCCGCTAGACATCCCGTTCCAAGCATTTATTTTACCAATACCATTAGGAGAAATTACCCCAATGCCTGTTATAACCACACGTCTCTTTGTCATTTTTTTCCTATCATTAGTTGCTTGTCAGAATCTAAAAAGTAAAAACTTTTTACTTTTGACTTTTGTCATCAATACCTTCCACTCTAGTTACCTTAAAAACAACATTCCCCCCATCAGGGCAGGTAACGGTGTCAATTGCATCCGGATTGTCCATAAAATGAAATTTGGCCCCAAAGTTTAAAGCAAAAAGCGCGGGAAATGCCGTATGAAAAGCCGCCCCGCAAAATCCGGGAATACATTTTAGCCCGTTTGTCTCCCACTTATCTCCAATCTTATAACCAAAAGTACATTTTCCCTTTGCCTGGACCACTTCAATAATCATTTTTTTAGGATTAAATTTATGATTCGGGTCTTTGGCTAAAGTTTCTACCTCGCCATCCTTATTTAAAATCTCAGCTTTAAATTCTAATTTCCCTCCGTCAGGGCAAGTAACTAAAAGCGAGCGCTGATTATCACGGAAACCGAATTTGGCTTTAAAACTTAAAGCATAAATAACCGGAAATAACGCGTGCGCAAGGCCCAGACAGAAATGTTTCGGTGCATGCGTAAAATCTTCTAAAATAATTTCATCCCCTATTTTATACCCATGGTAACAAACGCCAAACACGCCTGTTACGGTGAGTTTTAATTTAGGAAAAGGGGTTTTAACTTCATCCATTTTCACCGATTAACTCCTTAACTTTATTCATCAAAATATTTTTACTATAAAACATCTTGTTTTTTTCAACCTGGTGCACCATATCTACTAATATTTTATTTAACGGCGCGTACATATGATTCTCCTCGGCCAAGCGCACAAATTCACCATTTATATAATCAATCTCTGAAGTTTTACCGCGCATTATGCTTTGTAATATAGAGCCATATAACGGTTCTCGGCTTAGATTTTTCATAATACCCGAAAAAACTCCCGCTGCGGCCGCACAAGGCATAGAAGTAAGCTTGGTAATATTTTCAACTGGAAAACCCGGCAAAGAAACCAAATGTATCCCTATTTTTTGAATAATCTCAAAACCTTCTTTCCATATACCGATGCTCATGCGGCTAATATCTAAATCGCTAAAAACTTCTTGCATACTTTTACCGATAATCGCTGGCAGGCAATTACTGGCATTGGCAAATATCTTAAGATATTTCATGCCTATAATATCTTCGCTAATTATCGTGGGGAAAATCTTGTCTAAAAACAAGCTTAACCCTATCAACTCCTCTGTTGGATTACTCTGAAATTGGCTGCCGATTACCCAGCTACCTTCAAAGTTGTGGACTACTTTGCCTGGCTCTAAGTAAGTTGCGCCAAACATAATAATACTAGAAATTATATTTTTTTGAGGGAGATATTTAGCAACCAAGTTATCCGCCTGGATGCCATTCTGCGTAGTCAACAACAATGAGTTTCTTAACAGGTAGGAGCTATCTTGCAAAACAGCATCAATATCCTGCGTTTTAGTTGTAAGAATCGCTAAGTCTGGAATATAGTTTAAGGTATCAGAAATGCTGATATGCACCTTAAAATTACCTCTAACACCCGAGATACTCAAGCCATTTTCTTTAATCGCATTAACTGCCGGAGTGCGCCCGATTAAAGTTACCTCTTCACCCTTATTTTTAAGGTATCCGGCAACTAAACAACCTATAGCCCCAGCACCAATAACCGCTATCTTCATTAGCTATTACTCTTAGGAAAACCGTATTTTTTATAATCGAAATTATTTTGCTCTAAAAGCCGGATCATCATGCTATAGAAAGGCGAAGGCACGTCCGAAAAAAAAGCAGCAACTACATCCTGCTCCTGGACTTGGCCAGAATTACGCTTAAGCGCGATTGCCTCAGCTTGACGCATAACCGTGGATTCAGTAATACGCCGATGAAATATCGGAATCTTAGAAATTAAGAGTTTAAACTTCCCCTCTGTTTCCGCTTCCCAGACCATGATTTAACCCCATTGATATTAAAGAGTTTGATGCCAGCACAAAAGTAAAGCAGGAACCCACCCTACTCATGTATATAGTAAAATTTTACTATATCAACAACTTTTGTCAAGCGAATTAATGCTCAGTCCAGGAAAGAATTTTTTTGGTTGGCGGATGGACAACTATACTATAATGCATACCCTCTTGGCCATTAGGATTGGTAATAACATTAAAACGTAAATATTCTGACTTAACATCAAATACCGGAAGAAGTACTAAGAGATCCTGTTCCTGACGTAAACTTAAGGTTGTAAACTCCCTCAAATCATTCAGCAGCGAAGCCAAATCAGGAATACCATAGCTTGGCTTTGCAGGCGGCTCCACGGGCGGCACTGTAACAATAGGGATAATCTCATTTTCCCGGCGAAGACGTAAAATTAAATCAGCCACCTCTTCATCCATGCCTAAAGCTCTTAACACGCCTTTACTAACCGTGTTAATATTTACCTTGCCCGCCCCATAGACTGTAACTAAATCTTTAAAGAGCAAAAACTTATCTTTAGAGATACCCTCAACCAATAACACTTCATTAATTGTGCTAAACGGGCGCATTCCGGAATTAACTAATGTTTCAGCTAATTCTTCATCCATCCCCGGTAAACGCGCCAGCACATCTACGGAAGCAAGGTTCAAATTAATCAAAGCGCTCTCGTCAATAACCTCCTCGAGGGCCAAACTATCAGTCGAATTATTTTTATCGACAAAAAAATACCGGTAAGAATTATTAGCGCATAAATTTACTATTTCTTCATTACTCAATTCATCCCAGGTATCATAAGTAGGAGTAGCGTCCTTTTCTCTAAGATAAAAAACTGTTTTTAACGCGCCTCTAGCTAAGGGCAAAGAAGCAACTAAACGTGAATAAGCTTTATTAAACCTGATCTCCTGAAAAACTAGGCCGGTAATCCCCAGGCCTAAAATACCTAGGATCATAATCGTCCAAAGGCAAATTACTAAAATACTGCCCTGATCAGGTTTTTGGATTATAGACTGTCGTTTCATAGTTTTGCTTCTCAGTAAAAATAATAAACTTTACGGCCAACGGCAAATAATCATTCTTCCACTGATCCACCCACAAATAGGCATTTTTACCTAAATCCAGGTAAAGATAACTAAATCTAACTTCTTTAACATTGGGTAAATAAATTACCGCCGGGGACTTAAACTCAGGATCCAGAGTGCCATCCTCTTTAATAATTTCATTTAATTTATCCGCGGCCCGCTTAAGGGCATTTGCCGAGCTATCAAAATAATAAGTTAGGCGGCTCGGGAAATGATCAATATTGGCGCTAAAACTGATTTTGGTTTTATCTCCTAGAAATAATTGTTTACGGCAGGCAGTCTGCTCGCGTAGCTCCCGGGAAAGCCTTTCAGTTTTAAGTAAAATTCTTTGTTGGGTTAGGTCAATACTCTTGATTCGCCGCAAAACTGCCAGGCCGGAGGAAAAAGTCGCGTAAATGGCGATGCTTACCACCGAAAAAATAGCCACCGCGATCAACAGTTCGACTAAACTAAAAGCACGCGTTGCGCTTTGAAGAGATTTATTTTTCTTTGAGTAAGAGTAAATAGGATGCGAGGGTAACATTTTTTGAGGAATTCTTCTCCGGCCAATTAATCGTTGAGCAGGCTGAAACCAGATATTTAGCTAAAACATCAGATTCAGGTAATTCAGTAATCTCTTGCTGATAATTATAATCTTTATTCGAGGATTTTATAATTTCCGGAGCAGGAAAAGAAGCCTTGGCTCCTTTTAAACTAGCAAACTCTAAATTTTCAAATTTTTCTTTTGCTAAAATTAAAGCTGAAATATTATTTTGAACGGAATTAGCCCCGCGCAGCGCGAGAATATAAGAATTAGCTACTGAAGTTAAGCCAATACCCAAAATCAACACGCTAATCATTAATTCAACTAAAGTAAAACCGCGCAAGACGGGGGAGGCGCGTAAATCATTCACTCCAGTTAACCACATCGTCGGCTGTATCCGGTTTTTTATCATTACCCATGGAGAAAAGGTCATAACTATCAGTATTATGTTCACCCGGAGCTTTATAAATATACAGATTACCCCAAGGATCTAGTGGTTTTTTCTTTAAATACGGCCCTCGCCAGCTTTCGGTATCAGCTCCCGCGGTTCTCAAATAATCCAATAGTTCCGGGTAATGGCCTGTATCCATTTCATAAAGATCCAAAGCTAAAGCAATGCTAGAATTGATATCAGTTTTGGCCGCCTGAATACGCGCCTGTTCAGACCTGCCAGCCAAACGCGGAACAACCATCGCCGATAAAACTCCAATAATAATAACCACCAACATTAATTCGATTAAAGTGAACCCTTTTTTCATAACAACCTCCCTCAAACTAAGCAAAGGCAATTCCTAAAATAATCAGATCAATTTTTAATAATCCCATACCTTCATCCTTAACTGATACAGTGAGCTTTTCTACCTGCAACAGGATATTCGCTCCTTCAAGGCCCGCGATAAAATCTAATAAATTTTTTATCTGGCCATCAGCACTTAAATTAATTCGATAAAGAGTTACCCCGCCTTTAACCTTAGTTAGGCCGCCTGAGTTCATATCCAATATCTGCAAATTCGATTTTCTGGCCTCAGCTTCAATCTTGCTGATTACCATCGCGGCTTTCTCTTCATCCGTTCCCTTAAGGCTGGAGTATCCTTCAATCTGTTTTTGAGCTTTGAGGATCTCCGTACGGTTATGTTCTAAAGCCATATATTTGCGAATAGCTACTTTTCCCTGCTTAATCTCGCCAGAATAAATACTCGTCTTATCATAGATCGGGCCTAAAACAAAAATCTTAAGCATCAACAAAATCAACAAGGCCAAGATCGAAGCGGCTAATATTTTTTCTTTACTGTTTAATTTTCTCATTTTATAAAAATCTCAAAGTCTATCACATCTTTGTCTTTTAATTTCCTTCTACGCGTATAACGGTTTTGCGCGCCTTTAAAAATTTCCGAATTACTCAAGGTATTGGTAAAATCTAAAATATCCGGAATCTCTTGCGCGTAGCCTCTAATTGTAAACGCCTTGCCTAATTCCCAATTATAATTAGTAATAACAATATTCTCCGGGCACAAGCGGTTCAAGCCGTTAAGATAAGTTAACGCCGAAGATTTAACATCCATGTATTGCCGGGCAATCTTTAATTTGCTTGTAATATCCTCCAGCTCTTTAGCATTCTTACCTAAAGATATAACCCTATTCTTTAAATTGAAAGCGTAAGATTGTTGTTGGCCTAACCTGACTAAAGCAATTCCACCCAGCATAATCAAAACATAAATTAAGCCTATTCCCAAAATCATTAACTGCTGCAACTTAAACTTCATATCCTTCTTGATCTGTATTTCCGGAAGAATAAACCTAAGGTCATCCTTGGCTACATGGTAGTTGAAACCTAATACCGCGGATAAAGAAATGTCTTTTAAACCGGAACTTAAGAAATTATCATACTCTTTAGTAGAAAGGTATTGGGCCTCTAAATTAAAATCCGCGTCTAAAATACTCTCCAAAGACACCAATTGAGAACTCGCTGCCCCAGTTAAAAACAGCTTCTCGCACTTTGCATCCGGTATCTCGTTATTTAAGGCAACGATGGCCTGTTTAAGCTCCGCGTTAAATTTTCCCTTCTCCAAAGGATCCTTCAACTGCACAGCTCCTTGAGGGATAACTACGCTTGAACCTAATTTTTGGTTATGTACCAAAACCAAATCACTGTAATTTGTATCTATATCTAAAATCATATACGAAACGGGTAAAGTAATCTTATTTTTTGCCGCATCCGTTACATAATGCACCAACCCTTGAGAGCTCATCAGAATAGGTTCAGGAAGAATATTCACCGGCACAAAAGAGCTAACAATATTTTTAAAAACATTCTTTAAAGCAACGGCTAAAATCAAATGGCTATTACTAACGCCATCAAATCCTAAATTTTGGTAAGCCCAAAACACTTCCTCCTTGTGGTATGGTATCTGGCGGATCAGATAAAGGCCGAGCATTTGTTCAATCTCCTTGGGATCTTGCGAAGGAAGGTCAACCCGGCGGACCGTAATTTTATTTCGGCTAAGCACCACGGAAACATCCAAATTTTTACCGCATTTATTTTGCTTTAATATCGAGTTTAACGCTAAAGAAATACTCTTTGGCTCAAGATTAGCTAACGGCTCAACTGCAACCTTGCGGCCAACACTCACCTTCAAATAGTGCTCTAAAACTTCAATAACTATTTTCGTGCGCATATTCATATTTTAACCAATAATACTATTCATATTAAATATCGGTAAGAGCATAGCAATCACCATTGCCCCGATTATTAAACCCAAAATTAAAATTATTGCCGGCTCAATTAAAGAACTTAAAGTTTTTAAATCCGAATCGATCTCCGAATCATAAGACTGGGCGATGTCCGCTAAGACAATTTCCAATCTCCCGCCTTCCTCACCCACCCGGACCATCTGCACAAAAAAATTCGGGAAGATTTTAAATTTTGACAGGGCATCCGAAAATGGCACTCCTTCAGAAATATCTTTGCGCACCAAATCTAATTGCGAGATATAAACGGGATTGCCGATTACCGGCCCAGCATCAACTAAAGCAGAAAGTAAATTTACTCCGCTTTGCAAAAGTAAAGCCAAACTGCGTGAAAAATTAGCCACTGACTGTTTATAAACAATACTCTTAACAATCGGAATATGATATTTTAAACGGCTAAAAACGCTTTCTTTCCCCGCGCGCTTAATCTTTAAAACAAAAACAAACGCCGAGACTAAAATAATTACCGCCCACCAGTAACTTTGCAAAAAGTTAGAGATTTTAAGCAAGATTAACGTAGGCATGGGAAGCTGAGCCTGAAAATCATCAAACATCCCCGCCAGGCGCGGAAGAACAAAAGTAAGCATAACAAAAATTGTGCCTACTCCAACTATACTCATAAATATCGGATACGCCAAAGCTTGTTTAACTTTCAACTTTAAATCCTCGAGGCGCCGCAAATAAACTAAAAGCTGAATTAAGGCGTCATTAAGTTTTCCGGTTGACTCACCGGTATGCACGATATTGACATAAAGTGAAGGAAAATATTTTGGATAGTGGCTTAAGCATGTCGAGAATGGAACGCCTTCTTTAATATCCCGAATAATATCTCCAAGTAATATTTTTTCTCCCCCATTATCGCAATTTTTCTCTAGAAGCCTTAAGGCACTCAATAATTCCACGCGAGAATTAATTAAATTATGGAGTTTTTGAGTAAATAAAACTAGCTGTTTTAAACCGTATTTTCCAATTTTTATTTTCGCGCTGCTTTTTAAATTTAGCGCGGCCCTCGACGGCAAAACAGCTAAAGGCTCAACAGAAATCGGCACCAGCCCTTTGCTCTGAAGATCCTCAAGCACTCCTTCGACATTAACCCCTTGGATCAATCCTTCAACAATTTCATTGAGGTTCTTTTTAGCTTTATATTTAAATTCCACCTTACTCCAATTCCACCACGCGTAAAATTTCTTCTTTAGTCGTTAACCCCTGCTCAACCAAGTGCATTCCGTTTTCCATAAGCGTGCGCATTCCTTTTTCGCGTGCCTTAGCTTTAATCTCCTGCGCGCTTTTATGTTCAATAATTAAATTCCGCATATCATCATCAATTAACATAATCTCATAAATTGGCCGGCGGCCCTTAAATCCTGTTTCACTGCAAGCTTCGCATCCTTTGCCAAGGCATAGCGGGCAAAGCAAGCGCACTAAACGCTGGGCGATAATTACTTCAACCGAAGAAGCTAACAAATAAGGCTGGATCCCCATATCCATCAGCCGGGCAACTCCAGTAGCTGAATCATTAGTGTGCAGAGTAGAAAAAACTAAATGGCCGGTTAGTGAAGAACGAATCGCCAGGTCCGCGGTTTCCGAATCGCGGATTTCCCCGATCATCATGATATCCGGATCATGGCGCAGGACACTTCTTAAAGCATTGGCAAAAGTCAGGCCGACTTTAGGATTAACCTGGATCTGAGTTATCCCTTCAATAGCATACTCAACCGGATCCTCGATACTGACGATCTTTACCTCTTTACGGTTTAATCGGCTCAAACAAGTATAAAGCGTGGTTGTCTTGCCGCTTCCGGTCGGGCCGGTAATTAAAATAATTCCGTGCGGTTTTTGCAGAAGTTTATTAATCGTTTCTAAATCCTGGGGCAGGAATCCAATTGTATCTAAATCCAACAACACCTGTGAAGGCAGAATTCGGATAACTACATTTTCTCCAAAATACCCCTGGAGAATAGAAACCCTCAAATCCACTTCTTGCCCGTCGAGAAGCCGAACCTTAGCCCGGCCATCCTGCGGGATCCGGTGCTCCACTACATCCAAATGGCACATAATTTTAACGCGCGAAACAATTGCCGGCTCAATATAATAAGCATCTTGAGGCATTTTCATTTCCCGCAAAACTCCGTCAATGCGGTAACGCAAAACCACTTTATTTACATAAATCTCAATATGAATATCCGTTGCGCGCATCTTAATTGCTTCAGTAATAACCTGATTAACCAACTTTATTACCGATGCCTCATCGACATTTTTTTCAATATCCTCAACGGACTCATCTTTAGTTAATTTAATCCCCGCGCTCGCCTTGCCTTCCATAATCTTATCTACTGTCCCAGCTACTGAGCCGTAATATTTATGGATCGCGCTCTCCACTTCATGCCGGCTAGTGATAACCCGGGCAACTTGAAATCCTAAATTTATTTTTATATTTTCAGCCAACCAAACATCCATGGGATTATAAACTGCTATTGTAAGTATCTGGCCCTCTAAATTAACCGGCATAAATCCATAATGCTGAACAAATTTCGCCGGTACTGCCTTAACCGCTTCAGTCGATATATGCAGTTCTTTTAGACGCAAATAAAAAGGTAAATTAAACTGCTCAGCAAGGACTTTTAAAAGATCATTTTCTTTAACTACTCCCCGGCTAACTAAAATTTTCCCCAGCATATCCCCATTGTCAGAAGACACTTTCAATGCCTCATTAACATCCTGCTGCGTTGCCAAACTCTTTTTCACTAACAACTCTCCCAACAATTTCGTCAACATTAGTCGATCTCCAGCTTGCCAATAGAATACAGGCGGGATTCATCCAACTTATCCGCTTGGCCCTGCACAATTTTTTCACAACCGCTAATCGTATCTGCTAACTCAACATAAACTCCGGGTTTATTGGTATAATCCTCAGCCGTAAAAAATGGCTGGGCTAAAAAAAACTGCAACTTCCTGGCACGGTCAAAAATAATTCTTTCCTCCGGAGAAAGCTCTTCTTTTCCGATAATCGAAACAATGCGCTCTAATTCATCGTAACGCCGAAAATGCCTGATTACCTCCTGGGCAACATTAAAATGGTGGCGGCCGACTATTGCCGCATTTAAAGAGTTTGCCGAAGACAATAACGGATCAATTGCCGGATAAAGGCCGCGCTGGACCAGGCTACGCGAAAGGACAATCAAGCTATCCATATGCGCGAAAATAGCCACAACTGCCGGATCAGTTAAATCATCCGCCGGCACGTAAATCGCTTCAATCGCCGTAATGCTTGCTCCTTTTTCCGAATGGATTCTTTCATGCAACTGGCTAACCTCGCTAGTTAAAGTCGACTGATATCCGCCTTCCGAAGGAATTCTCCCTAAAAGTGTCGACAGCTCGCTTCCAGCTTGCACAAAACGGAAAACATTATCCATAAAAAATAAAACGTCTTTGAGCTGCGATAATAAATATTCCGCCAAAGCCACTGCCGAATTAGCGGCTTCAAAACGCATACCGGGTGATTCATTCATCTGCCCAAAAATCAGAATTGAACGCTTCAATAAATCCGTACGCTGAAATTCATAATAAAGCTCATTGCCTTCACGGATACGCTCACCGACTCCGGCAAAAATACAAGTTCCGCTTTGATAAGTAATAATATTATGGATAATCTCTAAGATTAAGATTGTTTTACCGCAGGCAGCTCCTCCGAGAAGGCCGCTTTTAGAACCTTTAACCAGAGGGAACAAAAGGTCAATCATCTTAATTCCGGTTTGGATAATCTCGCTTTTGACTTCCTCTTCAGGCTTAACCTCAAGCTTGGAATGCGCGACCGTGTTGGTAATCGGGATAGCGTTATTTAAATCAAATTCCCCTTTGTGATCCACCGGCTTCATCATCGCGTTTAAAACTCGTCCGTAGAGAGCCTCAATATCGCGCGGGATCACCAACCCCTGCTTCTCCTGGCTAACCAACATATTTCTGCCCACGCCATAAGTAAATCCCAAAGCAATACACCGGCAAATATTATTCGTGCGGTGTTCAACGACATTCAAAAGCACCTCTTTGGGCAGATTACCTAAAACTTTAAGTAAAGCCTTAATTTCCGGTAATTCAGCGTCATGAGGAAATTGCACATCAACTATTGAACCGTAAACCCCAATTACCTTTCCTAACCCTTTTTCTGTTATCATTCTTTATCCCTATTCCCTCCTCCTGTAAAGTTCCCTCCCCCTTGTGGGGAGGGCTAGGGAGGGGGATTAATTAATTATTCCTTCTCGCCAACCGCGCCGCGGAAAGCTCGCGAATTGATTTATCCGAAAGCCCGTGTAAATATTTAAAATACTCTAGCCGCAAGCGCTGATTGATCTTGCCTAGCTCCTGAACGCTTCCTTCCAAATGCATAATCCGGGCAGCAAACTCTGACAATTTACTCGACCAGAAAATATGATAAAAACGAAAATCTAGCCATAATTTAATCCAGCCCTCTAGAACTGATTTACTATTCGGCTCAACTAGAATCTCCTTGCCTTTAGCTACATTTTTTTTGCGCTCTAAAGGCAGAAGAATCTCTATTTCTACCTGCTGAGTAGTAATATTGATAAATTTAGAATAAATTACGTTTACCTGGCTAATTTCCTGGTTAAAATAACGCTTAGCCAGATAATCCCTAAGCAGGCCGATCTTTTGAGTATCTAACTTATCACCCGGTGATTCGAAACTAATAAAGTTAATTTCAGCATCATTAAGATAGTTAATCCCCTGTTGGCCTAAAACAATAATCTCATCCTGTTGGCGTTTAATATCTAAAAGATGATTAAACAAAAGAGCGTTTTGCTCACCTAAGAACCCTCCGTCAGAACTAACCAGAACGATCAAACGCGGTAAATTTGACGGTAGATTAAAAAAACTATCTGTCGAAACATCCAGTGGTAATGAACCATAAGCAGAATTTAATAAACTATAAAACTCTTCTTTCGGCTCTTGATGATAACGAAACCGGTTAAACTGCGCTGAAGCCGCCAGCTTCATAACCTCAATCAAATCCCCCAGATCTTTATTAAAAAGCATGTTCTGCTTTAGCTTACCGATTGGGATCATAAAAAAATTAAGTTGGTATAAGAGCCCCGAAGAACTCTTTAATCGCTTTATCTAATTGCAATTTAACCTCTTCGCTTAATTCCCCTCGCGTATTTAAATCATCAATTAAGCTTTGATTATATTTTTCTAAATGTTTAAAAAAATTATTTTTAAACATTTTTACTTGAGAAATATTGAATGCCTCTAAAATCTTTTTTCCAAAAGCATAAAAAAGGGCAATTTCTTCGGCCTGAGAAACCGGAGCATTATTTTCTTGCATTAAAATCTCATAAAGTGTCCGTCCTCGTTGCAGCTGAGCAGTAGCCTCCGGAGAAAGCTTGGTCCTTAGGCGAGTTAAACGCAACAAAGACCGGAACTGCACATATTCATAACGCAACCCCTTGCTTAATTCCTTGATCGCCGGGCATTGCACCTTGCTGCCGATACGTGAAACCGATAGCTCTAAATCAATCGCCGGCTTAAACCCTTCCTGAAAAAGCCCGGTATTTAAATAAATCTGTCCGTCGGTCATCGAAACAATATTTGAACAGATATAACCTGTAATATCGCCTTGCAAGGTTTCCGCTAAAGGCAAAAAAGTCATTGACCCGCCGCCAAATCTAGTTTTCAAGCGGCCAGCCCGCTCCATAAGCTGAGAATGCAAAAAGAAAATATCGCCAGGGTAGGCTTCGCGGCCAGGCGCGCGTTCTAGTAAAAGGGATATCTGCCGATAAACCCAACTGTGTTTAGTCAGGTCATCAAAAACCACTAAAACATCTTTACCTTTATACATAAAATATTCACCCAAAGAAGCCGCGGTATAAGGGCAAAGATACTGCTCGGCAGTAGAACTTCCGCCAGGAGCGGAAACCCCGATAACATAATCCATTGAACCTTTTTGCCTTAACTGTTGGACAATTTTATTAAAAGAGGCATTGTTACCCCCAATCCAACAATAAATACAAATAACATTTTTACCTTTTTGATTAATAATCGTATCTAGGGCTATGCTAGTCTTGCCAATCTGCCGATCGCCGACGATTAACTCACGCTGCCCCTTGCCTAAAGGAATCAAAAGATCAATAATTTTAATTCCCGTATGCAACGACTGATTAATCGGTTCTCGTTCCATAACCCCGGCGGCTTCCCGAAATGCCGGGTTAAAATCTACTGCTTCAATATCTTCTCCCCCGTCTAAAGGCCTGCCTAAAGCATCTACCACCCGGCCGATAAAATTTTCTCCCACCGGGACACTTAATAACGCGCCTTTACTATAAACCGCGTCCCCAACCCTGACTCCCTGCTCATCGCCGAAAACAATTCCGTAGGCGCCGCTAGGATTAAATTCAATGATCATCCCTTTATATCCGTTAGCCAGTATAAAAACCTCGCCATAAGCACAGCTCGGCAGGCCGCTGATCTTAACAATCCCCTGCCTGACTTCTTCAACCTTACCAATTTCTTTAATATCTAAAGCTTGAATTTCCATATTATTTTTTTCTAAAATAAGGAAGGATTCGTTCTAGTTTATTTTTTAAAGTTCCGTCGATAACTAAGCCGCCGATTTCAATAATTAACCCGCCGATGAGGTCCTTTCTTAAAATTTCCTCAAAAATCATCTCCCTGCCGGTTTTTTCTATTAAAACCCGTTGCAAATTTTCTTTCTGATCCTTACTTAAGCTTTGGCTGGAACTCACCCTTACCCGATCCGAATCTACACTAAATTGATCTTTAGGAAGCTTGGTAATCTCAGAGATTATCTCAGAGATAAACTCTTGCTGCAGGCTTTCTTTCGTTTTTTCACTCAAGAGCTGCTCCACCAGTTTCATGGCTAACTCCAAACTGCGGCCCTCTGTTTCCTTCATATATTTTTCTTTAAGCCTATCTACTTCGTTATTGCCATCGGCAATAATTTTAGCCACTTGAATTTTAGCCTGATCCTCAAGATTCATGCGTAGCCTAATGCCTTCATTACGCGCCTCTTCTAAAATGAAGCCGGTTTCATCTTTAGCCCGCCTAATCTCGGCATTAGCTTCTTCTTTAGCGCGCTTAAGCTCTTCGGTGAGTTCTTGCTCCTTAACTAAATTTTCTTCATGCAGAACATTTAATCTGGCGAGAGCCTCATTTAAATGGCGGGAAAAAAGAAAACGCAAAAGAAAAAATATTCCGATAAAAGTAATCGTCTGAATAATCAATAAATTTAGAAGCATATTCTCCCCTTCTTTAAATTTTATTTAGAAAATAAATTATAAATAATTAACAATGCCAAAACAGCTATGGCTTCGGAAAAAATAAATGATAAAATCATCACGATGAAAATTC